>JAKAOQ010000008.1 GCA_021812105.1 Microcaldota archaeon
TCGCGCGTATCTGCTCCCACAGCTCCAACTGGTTCTCGAAATATTTCTTCATTATACTAGATTCCATTATATCGGCTATGTACGGCGCCTGCACCGATATTTCGTGTATCAGTCTCTGGCCATCATCAGACAGCTGTACGGCTTCACGCACCTCCTTCATATTGGTCAAATGTGCGTAACTGAGCACGTGGCCCATGGTAACCATGTCTTGGACGCTGTTCACATTTATTATGGCACCGAGCGGAGGCAGGTTGCTTTTATCCACTTTGGTCACTCCATACCACGCCACGGTCAGGGTTTTCCATATGCTTACCGCCGACTCGGCGTCGAGTTTTGTCCCAGAAAGCTCGATGAGCTGTTCCTTGCTAAGGCTCTTTTTGGCCCAGTAGTTCTTGCTTACGTAATCACGCAGTTGCTCGGTCTGCCTTTTCAATACGTCCTCAACCTCCACCTTCGGGGTTGTATCTACGTTGCACGACTTTGCGAACGCATCCGCTGCACCTTCGAGGTACCTTGTGACCGCCGATCTCTCACCCGCATTCAGCAGGTCCTTGGTGTGCTTAGTTATGCGCAGCATCTCTTCCTCGTAAATACTGTTAGCAGCCCAATTCCTAAGGAGAGTTGGTTTGGCCTCGATGTCCTCCCTCAACCATTCCAACCTGTCTATAACCCTCTGTTCTGTCGCCACGTAGCGTATGCCGTCGATCCACGACACGGGTATGAACTTGCTGCCTATTCCCCTGGTAAGGCTGTCCATTCTATTAAGTAATTTTTCCACTTCCGTGAGAGTCTTGTTCGGCTCCCCGTGCAGATCGAACATGGCGCCGCGCAATCCTTTATATGCGTGAATGTTTAAACCGTCCTTGCTACCGAATACACCCTTAGCGATTACCTCTTTCAGCAGGCCCTCCCTGTTCCTCCTTGCCATTTCCTCCGTTCTCTCCTTTATCCATTCGTAAATCTCCGTGTTTGTGTTCTTATCCTCCCTGGCCAGCAGCCTTCTGGTCTTCTCCAGTTCTGCCTTTATATATTCTACAAGTTCTTCGTTATAGTCGCTTGTGTTCTTGAGCAGCGAACCGCCGTACTTTTCGATATAGTCTATGAGCTTTATTGTCTTGCTGTCCTTTGCGATCCACTTTTCAAGCGTCTTGTCCTCTTTCCTACCCTTCACCGCTCTGACCATCGGGATCTCTTCCTTGGCGGTCTGCTCTGTAGAATCTTTCTCTTCTTTTTCTTTCGATATATTTTTCGATATATTCATAGTACCACTAGTGACCATTTCTCTTAATCCTCTATCCAGTATCTATCCCTTTTATAATATTAATATATTTACTTTTACACTCCTGCATTCTGCGGAAAAATTTATTCCTGATTTTCTGTCTGCGACTTATCCCCGGTCGGAGGGGAACGTTCCTTGCTCTTGCCCGGTTCCACACCAAGCTTCTTATTAATCCACTTCTCCTTTCCCTTCGCCGAGTAGCTAGCGAACCACAGGGAGGTCCAATCCTTAGCGCTTTGGGGGATAATAAAGTCCTTCGCAGAGTCGTAATCCTCAATATTCTTTTTTATCTTCTCCTTCTTCTGGTATTCTTCCCATTCCTTGTTCTTCTTTTTCCATTCCCTCATCTCCTTCCACGTTCCATCCACTGGGCGCTGCGGTTCCTTGGGTGCAGGTCCGGGCTTCTTCTCCCAGTCATAGTACCAACCGCGCTTCTCGCCCTCTGTCTTAACTATTCCAGACTGTTTCAAGATCCTGCCCGATTTCTCGCTGGGGGGCACTCCGCTCACTAGCGATGGCAGATCCTTGCCTAAAAGCTGGTATATGTCGCGCAGCTCTGACAATCCGCCTCCTTTCTTGGATGCTTTCTCCTCGTTGATGCGTCCCTTAACGTAATCCATCCAGTCCTTCTTGCCCTTCTTGATCAACTGCTTGTACTCTTTCGGGTTGCTCTTTTTGAACTCTTTAAGATTATCTCTATTCTCTTTCTCCTTGCTGGTAAGAATCCTGTATCCTACGTATCCCGGCACTCCGCCTAGTGCTACTGCAGCTCCAAGCCCCAGCTTATTAGACAGTTTGGATTTAGTAGACATTCGCACCCTGCCGTACTCTTTCTTCATTATATCCTTATTTGCCGTTTCTCTGTCTGCGTAGCTGTCTATTGGGCTGTGCACTCCGGCAACGTCGCTCGGGGTAAGGTAGTTCGTCTGTAATGAAGTTAATGAAGCGTTTCCCATACTCTTGGACACGGATCCGGATACCGTTTTTGCCCTGGCCATTGTAGCGAGATTCTTCGCCTTGGCCTTGATAGCGGTTTGGGCGCTCTTCGGTATAAGCGCCCCGCCTACCTTTTTATACCCTCTGCGCCCTATACCTCCCGCCATCGATCCGTAGCCCTTCCTAAGTCCCTTGCCCGTACTGCCGGCGCCGATTCCCTGACCCATGCCTATCAGTGTGCCTATCCCAAGCGCCGCGAACAGGTCTGTTCCTCTCGTAAGTCCGGCGGCTGCCGCGATCAGAATTATTATGATTATTATCGGGACAAGCGCCGGTATCGCACCGACACTCAGCAACACTCCCAGCATCCTCGTCTACCCTAATTTATATTACGCTTTTGTAATATAAATACCTTACCTGGATGAACGCTTGTGAAGGAAGAAAAGCGTTGCAGCGACGCACGCGGCGAAAACGGCCAGCGCGTACGCGCCGACGTCCCCAAACGAGAGCTCGTAAAGGCCAATGTTGACCGTCTGCGAGGTCGACGTGGGGGCTATGTAGTAGTTGTATTCCTGGTAGTTCTGGCATACTCCGGAAACCGCGCAGTTCTGGGTAGCGTTCGAGAGCGGAGGCTGGTAGACCGTTACGGGTTCCGGCGGAGGCCACCCATAATACGATGCGGTAACCTTATCGTTGCCCGTGCCGCACGCGTTGAACGTGTATGAGAACATTCCGCTCGAGTTCGTGGTTGCTATGCCAACAAGTCCGAACTGCGAGGTCAGGTAGCCCGTGCCGTTGGTGTATACGGGTACGCAGTACTCGTAGCTGCCGCTTTCTGTAGTGCCGCTTCTCGGCAGGTTCCACTTGTTGTTCGGATAGATGTTGCACTGGATGAAGTTGCCCAGCGTGAGCATGCTCTTTGGTTCCGCCGCGCACTCGCCGCTGGAGTTCAGTTGCGTGCTGAAATCTATAGTGTTCGTTTCAAGTGACTGTATCGGCGTGTTCACGGCCGAGAGATAGTTGGCCAGGCTGCAGCCAAGCGCTCCCGGGGCGAACGCGCAGTAGTCGCTCCACGTGCGGTAGGCGTTGCCCGATGGGGTCGTGTAGTTGTAGAAGTTAAGATTTCCATTGTAGTAAATGTATATCGGCGATCCGGCGAGAGGTTGCTGCGTAGGATTGAGTATGGTATCTATCGTCCCTATCTCTCCCTGCACCGCGATGCTGGTCTCGTTCGGGTTTATCGCGTTGACGGTAGGGGTAACGCTCATATTTATAAGCGTTGTCTTGGCGAGGTCTACGTCCAGGGGCATGGTTATCGTGTTGTTGAACTGGTCAACGTACGTGAATATTATCCTGTTGTACCCTAGCGGTTGCGAGTTTGTCATGTTGAGGCTTAGCGTGTTCTGGTATTCGGCAAATCTGTATATATTGTACAGCTGCGTGAAGTCTGGAAGCGTGGAGTTGGTATAGTTGAACGGCGGTAGGAATCCAGAAGCGCTGTTGCCGTTGTAGTAAGTCGAGCTGTACCCAACGCCGGTCTGGTGCTGTATCGGAGTGTATACCTCTATCTGATAGGCTGGCGCGCTGTCAGCCATGCAGTCCTGAGGGAACTGTTGGCAGAAGCCTACATCCTGAGTCGGGTTTACGAAATTCTGCACGAAGGTCTTGGTGCTGTACTCCCCGTTGAGGCTGGCGTTCAGGACAAGCGGCGATTTCAGTGCACCGTTCGGCACGTCAACCGACAGGTTTGCGTACGCCTCTCCGAATATCCTGTTGGTAAACATCGTGTAGAAGAGAGTTGGAGGGATTATCAGGTTGGCGTCAGATACGTTCGGCACGTAATAGTCACCGCTTAGATACTTGAGATAGGTGCCGCCTCCCTGTATGAGGTAGTTGAGCGTTCCGCTCTGCGCCTGGGTCTCCAGCGTGGCGTATTCGGCGTAGTAGGTCGTGTACGGATCGGAGAAGGTGTATTTGCTACATGAGGTAGGGGGAGAGGATGTGGTGCCAGATCCGGTAACAATCGTCTCGGGGCCGTTCATAGTGTTCTCGACTTCGTACGACGTCCAGTAGACAGGATAGGATGAATTGAATCCCCCGCTGTCTACCCGCGGGCTCCAGCTCTGGTAGAGGGAGTAGGTTATGTTGTACGGCAGCAGGACGTAGCCGCTTGCCTGGCTGTTTATATATTCAGATTGAGGCGCCACCGGTGGTATCGGGACGCCTGGTACCGCGTTTTGTATGGTAGGCTGCGGCAGTACGCCAAGTATCTGGTTCGCCGCGCACGAACTGCGCGTAACATCGCAGCCCTGCACGTTGTAGCTTCCTACACCGAGCGTGTTCTCCGTATAGGTTATGCTGCCTGGAGCCTCCTGGCTGGTGGACCAGATGGCGTTTGATATTGTAAGAGTCAGTTCGTCTTCCTTTACCTGCGTGTTAGCGGTAAGCACCGCGTTTGCCGTGTCGCCCTGATAGACTGCAGCCGGATTCAGGCTGAGTGTTGGCTCGTACGGCGGGTCCGAAGAGCCCAACCCTGTCGGAAAATACGTCGATATTAGAGAGGGATAGCCGAAATACGCGGGCCCCCCGCTGCTCTCAGAAAAGTTGAACGAATTGGGTATGCCGAGGAGTGGCGGCTGCAGCCCCGTAAGAACGTTGCCCGTGTCTCCGTTCAATTCGGTGCAGTACGGGCTTCCTGAATATTTGGTATTGTTGAGGTAGCAAACGAACGGGCTGTACGCGCCGAGGGATGTTTTCGTATAATTTATTATATTCATCCTGAACGCGAGCAGCTCGGTGTACAGGGCTGTCGTGACGACTTTTTTGTGAAGGCCCCCTAATTTTCCACCGGTGTACTGATATGTGGTACTAGACATGTTTGCATGCGTGAGCAGGTACAGCTCACCGTTGAAGTCTGAGGAGAAGCCTACAGAATCACCGAGTGTACCATAGCTGCTGATTATCGGACCTATCGGAGGATAGCCGTCCGCCTCTGCCGAGGTTGGGGTTATGCAATGGGAGTTCGCGTTCGACGTCGAGCAGTATATGAGGTTTTCGGAAGCCGTGCGTGTCGTTATATTGACCGAGAGCGGCCAGCCGTAAGGCGGGTAGGTCACGTTTATACCGTTGTAGGACGTGGAGGTTTCAGTGCCGCTTGCAGGCAAGATATCGCTGTAGTTGAAGCCGTGGACCGGTATCTCGGTGCCGTTCCCGTTGTAGGCCCTTAGCATGAGGATAGCAGATTGGCTGCCCACAGAACCGCCGAAGGTCCAGTTGTCCAGTACGTACAGTATACCGTCGTATTCGGCGATGCCGATTGGATGATGGTTTGATGCAATATCATTCATTGTCAATCCGCTGTATGAGCTGGCCATGAGCGTGCTGCCGAATGGGCCACCCTTTGCCAGATATGATGATATGTTCATGTTGTAGCTCAGGTTCGAGTACGAGAGGCTTATAACTCCTGCCTCGGTGAGCGAGGGCGCACTGTATATAGCTATATTTCCGCTGGTTTCGTTTGCTATGTAAATGTACTTGCCGTTTGGAGTCACTGCTATCTCACTCGACGAGACGAATCCAGGACTTATCACGTTGCCTACAACCGTGCCGTTGGTATACAGGGCGTATAGCGCGTCGTGCGTACCCGAAGGATTGAGTCCTATGGCGAATACGTCTCCAGAATAGTCGGTTGTTATACCAGTAGGCCTGAAACCCTGGAACGAGACTCCCTGCTGCTTGGCTCCGTGGCCGCAGGACCAGAGGAAGCACGAGTATGAGTATTGCGAAAGCTTCTGCGAGTCTGTCATGTAAAGGTTAGCCGACTGCTGCATTATTGCGTCGGCCCAGTATCCCTTCCAGCTCGTGTTCCATTCGTTGTAAAGAGTGCTGTAGTCGGCCGAGGTCGGCATGGAGCTGTACTGTCCCTCTATCGGTCCAACTGAATTTGGTTGGTAATTTGTTAGGTTGAAGTACCCGAGGGGTATAAAGCGCAAACTGTATAGGTAGGTAGAGCCGGCCGAAGTGCCTATGCTGCTCTGCGGCGTGTAGTTTATTACGTATACGTAGTCGTTTGGCGATTCGGCCATGTAACTGGCGTTTACTATTTTACCACCAGAATACGCCCCTATTGGGAGGTTTATACTCGGCGGATTTGACGAACCTGGACCAGATGGATTAGAAGTGCTTACCGCGCTCAGGAAAAAGTTTGTGCCGTTATCGAGTCCGGAAGGCTGTGGGTTGGAGAGGGATACAACGTTGAACGGGAAAAGCATAAGGATGCCATTGTATTCAGCGAGCAGCCCAGATCCCGTGCTTATGTTGAACGGCTCCAGATTGCCGGCAGGATTCAGGTAGTTGTGCGGGCTGTAAAGATCATAAGACATGTTGAGG
Source organism: Microcaldota archaeon (assembly GCA_021812105.1). Taxonomy (GTDB): domain Archaea; phylum Micrarchaeota; class Micrarchaeia; order Micrarchaeales; family Micrarchaeaceae; genus JAKATY01. Next base: position 6,605 of record JAKAOQ010000008.1, read on the forward strand.
TATTCGGGCTGGTTGTTCACATCGCTTATCAGCGAAGGCATTGAATAATTGTACGTGAAGTATGGCACTATGTTGGACTGGGTAAACGTGGCGCTGAAAGTTGCAAGACTGAAGTGGGTCCATCCATTCACAAATGAGAACGGTACGCAGTCGCTGCCGTATGCGAGTCCAAACTCCTGCGGGTTCGTTGTGTTTTGATATACATAGCCGTAATAACCATAGTATCCGATGTAGCGGTTGTGACTATAATGTCCGGAACAGGTGGGTCCCGAGGGAGCGGTTATGTCTGTCCCATCTATGTACAAAACTCCGCTTGAAGATACCCTTTTCCATCCAGACACACTACTGCCGTCGTACATATCATGGTACTTGGGAAATGAAGAGAATGCGTACTGGGTTTGTGTTGCTACGGTGTTGACGGGTATCTCCATGCCGTTGTATGTCACGAAAGAGAGTGGCTGCGTTGCTGAATAAAGCGGAATCGGCGCGTTGGCGTTCTGCAGGCTCTCCACTTTGGAAGTTTCGGTGTAGGAATACGGATACGTGCAAACCCAGGAATACGTTGTAAAGGTGTTCGTTCCGGTAGTCTCGGTGTACCCCTGGCCCTGGTCGAGTATCAACCCAGTAAATGTTTTGCTCTGGCTGAACGGAATCGCCGCGTTGGACAGCGTAGCGTATTCGTTTACCCAGTTCCACAGCCCTCCCTGGTTTGATGCGTTGACGTTGTTGAATATGTAGGATCGTGTATCGTACCCGTTGGATATATTGTACTGTGAGTTCTGTGACTGCTCAGAAGTTCCTGTGTATGCGTAGTTGTTGAGGTTTAGCGTATCAATGTTTCCGAACGTCACATAAACGCTGCTCTGCGCCGGAGAGTCCTGGCTCCACGAATATTGGACGTTGAGAGTAAGGGTCGATGTGAGGAGGTTCTGGTCAGACAAGCATCTGTCTCCCCCAGTGTTTGGGGCAGACTGAAAATACTCCATCGTGTCTGAGGGGTTCGGCGGGTTGGGACACGTTATAAGCCACTGCGCATTGCCATTATTGTATCCAAGGACCTGGTGCATCAACGGCGTTGTACTCGCAGGTCCTGATTGCAAAGCCGATAGGCTGCCAGAAAGAGCCTGAACGTTAGTGTTGAACTGCTCTGTAGCAGTTATGACCCCTGACTGTGGCATGGACGTGGTGGGGATGCTGGAGGTAAAACCCGATATCGATATGGGCCTCATACTCGCAGGAATTGCGCTGCTCGCTATGCTGTAAGAGATCGCTACTCCGAGGGATACTATGAACAGCATGATTGTTATCCTTCCGAGCTTAGTACCCATTGTAGTATTCATGAGACAGCGCCACAATATCTGCTTCTATAGGCAAAAGAAACAATTTAAGCGTATCTGTGTTCAATCCGCCTTTAAACTTTACGCGATACAATTTTATGCTTTTTCAGGTTAAACTGTTTTGATATTATGTATGATATAGACAAGTCCCTGTTCTGGATAGGCCACGCGAGCTTCTATCTTAAGTGCGGAGATTATACGCTGTTTATAGATCCTTTTGGAATCTCTGCAGAAGTGTCTAGGACGAAGGCCGATCTGATCCTTGTCACACACGCGCACTTTGATCATTTCAGCAAGAAGGACATGGGGAGCGTATCCAAGAAGGACACTGAGATAATAACATCCACGCAGACTCTTGAAGAGAAGAAGGGGATCAGGATAGCAAGGCCCGGCTACAACGAATATTTCCACGGAGTAAAGATAGAGGCCGTCCCAGCTTACAATGTTAATAGGGAGAGACTCGGTTTCCATCCAAAGGCAAACCAGTGGGTCGGATACGTGATAGAAACTGACGGCACGAGAATATACCACTCCGGCGATACAGACCTGATTCCAGAGATGGGCAACATGGCAGACATCGATTACGCACTTCTGCCGATGGGCGGTACGTACACCATGGATGTAGACGAGGCTATAAAGGCCGCGGAAGTGATCGGGGCGAAGACCGTGATCCCGATGCACTACAAGAACCTCCTCGGCGTAGAGGGATCGAGGAAGGCCGAGGAAAAGCTCAAATCGAAACTGAAGAACGTGCGCGTTCTAAAGGAAGTGCAGGAGCCGACCTACTCATTCAAGTGAACGCAGCCCAGCGGCGAGTTCCCTCGCCGATCCGAGTATCTCTACAGGGGTCATTTCGAATACGCGCGTGTCCTTCATCCTGAGCCTCTCGGAGACTTTCCTGAGCTTCTCCCTGTCGGCCCCGAGCTTCCTGGACGAGTCTATAACAGCGTTCCTGAGCTTCTTCTTTTTGTGTTCCATTATCAGGGAAATCAATCCCGCATCATCGCTGCTCAGATCGAAGTCTCTCTTCGTTATATGCACTACAATAGAGTCTACCCTGGGTTTTGGGTAGAAGCTGTCGGCACCTACCTCTGCGATCTTCTCGATGTTCATGGTAAGCGCGGTTACCACGCTCAGGCGCGAATACTTCCTGCTGCCAGCCTGCGCGGTCATGTGCTCGACGAACTCCTTTTGTAGGCAGAGGACCGCTTCGATACCCCTATCAGCGACCCACATAAGCGTCTTGCTGGACAGGTTGTACGGCACGTTCGCCACCAGTATGTCGTAGCCGTCCGTAGCGTTGGCGTCGAGCTTGAAGAAGTCTGAATTGACCAGATTTAGGTTCCCATCGAGATGCTTATCTAGAAGTGCAGAGTACAGCCTGTGGTCCTTCTCCACGGCAAGGACTCTTTTCGCACTGGCGCACAGTTCCTCTGTCAGTATGCCGAAACCGGGGCCTATCTCTATCGCTTTCTTTCCGCGTGCATATCCCGCCTCCAGTCGCGCCACCCCTTTGTCGAGCAGGAAGTTCTGGCCGAGCTTCCTGCGTGCGCGGAAATCCTTGAATTCTAGAGCACGCATATCATCCACTTCCTATGTTCTCTACGTTGTGCTACATATTTATTACTTTTTTTCTCAATGGTAAGTGATTTAATGCGTGTGCGCAAGGGGGAACCGCGGTCGCAAAGCGCCCTGGAGTTCCTCACCACTTACTCTTTCGTGTTCCTGATAATAGCGGTAGTAATAGCCCTGCTGCTTATGTTCTCGTCAATTCCAAAGAGCACGCTGCCGTTCTCGTGCAACTTCTACAGCGGGTTCCAATGCCTAGACGCTTCACTTTCTGTGAATTCGAGCGGGTCTCCAGTGCTCCTCATAGAAGCGAGCGACACCGAACCCGGGACCGTCAACATCAGCTCGTTCAGCGCGTTCCTCAATTTCTACAACAGCAAGAGCGGCTACTGCGTTCCAAATGTGGCGCAGGCCGGTGAGGTGGTGTACTGCGTTGCCAACCTAACGGGCAGCGCCACTCTAGGATCCGTGTATTCAGGCACGATAAAGATAACTGCCAACTATTGCGCTCCTGGTCCGGTGAATATAACCGCAAACTGTGCAAAGGGCAGCACATATACTTACACCGGTAACATAAGAGTCCAAGCAACCAAGTTTGTCCTAAGCAACTCCTACTACCTGCCCGTGAATATAACCAACAACCAGAGCTATGCTGCACCAGCACACTTCCAGCAGATGATACAGTTCTTACCACATAACTACACGGTCGCCGAAAGCCCGGACCTGGGCAACATACGGTTCTACTACGGGGGCAAGGAGCTGTACAGCTGGTGCGAGTCTAACTGCAGCTCCTCCTCTGCCGGAGTAGCTACTTTCTGGGTAAGGACACCGCAGGCGATACCTCCAGGTCAAAATATGCAGATTTACATGTACTTCCTGCCCAAAAGCGTGCAGTATGACGGCGTGTACGCGGGAGAGGCGCCGCAACTCTCCCCTACCTATGGCGAATATGACAACGGAGCTAACGTGTTCAACAACTACTGGAACTTTGCTGGAACGGCTTTGCCAAGTGGATTTAGCTCATTAGCCAGTGGAGGGACTTATAGCGTAAATAATGGCTTAACTCTATCCGTCCCTGCTACAGCTTATGATTGGATACATGTCTTTACAACATCCCAATATACACCAGCTATAATAGAAAGTTATGTATCCTCTCAGACTTCTTTGGGTGCGAGAGGAGAGTATGACCTAGCTTATACTACTGTTGAACCTGCATCAAGCGGCACAGGTTCAGGTTTCCAAACAGATTATAGATTTGATGATTGGAATAATAATAGTAGGATAGCATACGACGACGCGGGTGCAAGCGGAGTCATAATACAGTCTGTATTCACTCTCCCAACAGCCTTCATCATATCTGGATCATGGCCAGCGACTGGAAACGAAATCCTTAAACTCAACTACGCAAATCAGCTCTCAGCAACCAATACTAGTATCACTTATGCTGATGCCAATCTAGATATTTTTATTTCTCATGGCACAACCACGGCGATGAGCGCAACTACCCAGTGGCTTCGCACCCGTGCCTACCCTCCCAACGGCGTAATGCCGCACGCAAAGTTTGGCACTCTTACGCCAGAATGAAAAGATATGCTTTTAAGGTTTGATTGGGTAATTTATACTATGTCAGGGAAGGTCTTGGTTGGGAAGGTAGCCAAATACTACGAGAAGCCCGGTGTAATAGCGATAGAGCTTCTCGATGAGCTGGGGGTCGGCGATACAATGTACATAGAGACCACAGCTACTAAGCTAGAGCAGAAAGTCAGAAGCATGGAGATTGAGCACATACCCGTGAACCACGGGTTCAGGGGGGACTCTGTAGGTGTGAAGGTCGACCAGCCTGTTGAGGAAGGCAGCGAGGTTTATAAGCTTATTTGAGCAAATTCTTTTTATCGCCCCAGTAGCTCAGTGGCAGAGCGTCTGCATGGTAAAAGGCTTCATGCGGAAGTTTTATCAAAACCATAAAGCAGAAGGTCGTGGGTCCAATTCCCACCTGGGGCTTGCGATTTTTGTTTAAATCGCAAAACTTAAATAGCCCGTTCGAGCAATACCTCCATGGCTAGTATTGCGCTTAAGAGATACGGGTTGGAGAATGCGGCAAAAATTCTCATAACTGTAGGATTCCTGTTTGTTCTACTATCATGGGTTGCGGCTTTCTATTATTTCGGGCACGTAGGTAAGCCAGCGTTGCTCATAGTGCCATTAATATTCACGTGCGTTTTGATAATACTCCTCTTGGTGATAAGGTACAGATACACACTGTTTGAAAAGTATCCATACCTTATGAATCTTCCTTCGTTGTTCTACCATATAGGCGAACGTGGGCGTACTGATAATCAGAGCGTGGCGTTCAGTATGATATTCACGGTGCACGCTTTGGTGATCGCGTTTCTTGGGCTCCTGAGCCTTATCCTGGCGATCAGCGTGGGTTCCGGCATTCACAGCAGTTCTGCTTCGCCATTTCTATACGCATACTTCGCAATAATCGCGATTCTTATCGTGTCCGTGCTGTTGCAGTACCGCAAAATCTACAGAAAGTTTTCGAGGTGAATCTCGAATAGGCCCACGCGTTTATTCTGCGCGAAAGGATAAAACACTCACAATCTTTTATTGCGAGTCGCAGATCTCTCTATCTGCCTGACACGAACTCGCCAATCGCCTTGAGTGTCTTCTCCAGTACCTTTATAGACGCCGACACGTTCTCTCCGATTTCCAGACTATGGTCGGCCCCCTTTATTACAAGTACCCTGTTTCTTGCATTTTCCCGCATCCGCTTCAATGCATCCGGGTCGTAATATGCGTCAGCAGTGCCTATAACGAAAATCGATTTCTTCGTTGGATTCTGCTGCAGCGTTGCGATGATCCTTTTGTTATCGAGCAGCGGCGTAAGCAGCACGTTGCGCGTGTCCTTGGGCAACGAGCGTTCCTGCAGCAGTGCAGCGAGCGAAACCGTGCCGATGGACTTGCCCAAAAACACTACGCGCTTGTAGTTGCGCTTTATCATTACGGACTTCCACGCCGCTATCGCGTCCTTTCTTATCCACTCTGACTTCATCTCCTCATTGAGCGCGAGATATTCCTTGTTCATGCCGTAATTGGTCTCGACCCACAGTACATCAAATCCCTGGTCAACGAGCATTAGCGTAGAATAGTATAGGAGCGGCATCTGGCACGTGTATCCTAAGCCAGGGAATACCACAGCGAGCTTATCTGTTCTGCCCCCTTGGAAGTAGAAAGTGTTTTGTACATCGCCGTTATGCCCGGATATCTTGATACGGTTGACAGAATACCTTCCCATAATGTCTGCTGCGCATTCAAGAAATATAAAACTTGCTGGAGAACGGGAAGATGCAGGGAAATCCCTGCACCGTGCATCACGCCTCCTTTATCGCCGCCCTTATCTTGGCCATCGTTGCGTCGTCTACCTTATCCATTCCATGGGCCTCCTTGGCGTGCTTCGCTATCTTCTGCATCAGCCTGTTATCGTCGTTCTCCTTCGCCACGAACCCACAGCTCAACCCTATGTCCTTGCATGCAAAACTCTTCATTACACCACCAAGTGTCAATCACGCGCTCAAAGTATATAAACCCATCCGGAACCTTTTGCACCGTTTATAGCCTTTTCCGTTGAAGCCAGATTATATACCTGCATGCCCGACACTCACGTTATTCCTATAGCTCGTATGTTTGAAGAAGACAGACACGAACACTACATAAAGGATCGCTCCAACGAAGAGGCCAATGCTCAAAAGGAGGAAGGCGAACAGCATAGAGTCAAGCCCGAATATCATATTCAACACCCACTCACCACACCTATTTAATATTTGTGCGGAAGAGATATTTATACATTTCCAACAAGGTACTTTCATGCATTTTATTGTCTCCATACCGTTCGACCAGGGCCTGGCTGAGAGCATAGGCAAAAAGGGCTCAGAGGAGGGGATTGCGTTCTACAACAGGAAGGAAATAGACGATGTGATAGTCTGCCTCGTGCCTACGGATCCGGACGGCAAGTACTATACCGTTGCCGAATCGATGATGCTCGCCGATCAGGTGGTGCTTAGCACAAGGAACATGGGCAGCAATTTCGGCGAGGCGCTTATAGCTGCGGGCCTTCTGGGAAAACGCGTCATATTCACGAACGAGAATGACGTATCAAAGTTCGCGAAGGGCGTGGACTATGTAGTCGCAGACAGGGAAAGGGTACTCGAAGCAATACTTGGTTACAGGCCCGATAAGAAAGCCGCCGATCAGGGTAATGTCGTGTTGATAGACCGGGTATTCCCCGTAAAGGGTGTCGGTACCGTGGCTCTGGGTTTCGTCAAGAGCGGTAGGATACGCGTCCACGATACGCTGCTGCACAATTCCGGCAAGAGCGCTTTCGTGCGCTCGATACAGGTCCAGGACGTTGACAGGGACGAGGCCGAGGCTGGGACTAGGGTAGGCCTTGCGCTGAAGGGGCTTGATTACGGCGAGATAGACAAGGGTGATACCTTGTCGGACAGGAGGATAGAAAAGGTAGAGGAGCTCACGGCTGCGCTCAGCATGTCTGAAATAGGCCAGGAATATATCGTTGCGGGCAGAAGGTACACGCTGGTATCGGATTTCATAGTCAGCGAGGTGGAGGTGCTGGAGTTCGATGAGAGCAAGAACATAGTAAGGTTCGGGCTCGCCAAGGCCGCAGCGCTGCAACCCGGAGACGAGTTCCTCCTTCTGAGGAACGGAATCCCGAGAATGTTCGCCAGGGGGACCGTGCGCTAGGATTTCAGAAAGAGATTTAGTATTTTCTAGCGATACTATAGCGTATACCTTTGTTCTGGTTTAACCTTACTACACCTGGTAGAGCAAATGAGCACAAACACAACCAAGAAGGCGCGTGAAACGGTGGCAGCAGCCAAGGGGAACCACGGAGACAACGCGTCCGAAGTAGTAAAAGAAGCCCTGAAGAAATACGCGGAAGAGTACGGAACCGATAAATTGAGGTCTCAGATTTCACATTATATTGGCAGCGGCGCCGGTGTAGACGTCAATGCGAAAGCGGGGTTATCGACTAAGAGTCCAGATAGTTTGAAGGCAGGGGAACTAAGAGTCGCAACGACCGGCACACGGATAGACGACCCGATATGGGAAGCCAGGAGCCGCGTAGAAGGGCTCTTCAGGCTAAAGGAGGAGAGGAAATTGCTGGACGAGAAAATCTGGGCCGAAGAAGACAGGTTCAAGAACTTTATCCGGGAAAACTCGGAAAGCCTGCCTTTGAAGAGCAGATTCCTTAGGGATACAATCGAGCTTGTCAACCTCTGGCTGTCAATATACAGGAATCCACGCGTGTCGCGCGGAGACGCGTCTGCAGACAGAGAGCAGCAACTCAGAGTTCAGCACGAAAACGCCGACAGGATCGCTTCGAGACTCGAGAGAATAGGTTACAAGCTCGACAAAAGGTATATACTTGACATGACAGACATAGGCGAACAGCTAAGGGAGCTTCTGTGGAAAGAGCCCAGGTCTGATGACAGCAAAGAACATATTAGATGGGACGCCCTGGTTAATGAGGTCGTCGCCATGGTAAGCGAAGACATAATACGCATGGATGAGGTGCTCAAAATCTACCAAAAGAAGGAGGGCAAAAATGTGTAGCCCGGGCGCCCCTGGCTATATTCATTCAGCGTAGTCGCGCAGTTCCACATCGTAATCCATGAGGTCCGCCGTATTCGTTTCGGCGAATTCCTCGAACTCCCTCTTCCGCTCTGCGTATTCTGCCGCAGCTTCTTCCATATCCTCCTCGGCCGTATCGGCTAGGTCGGTAAAAACGCGAAGTTTCAGGCGCAATTTCGCAACCTCTTCCTGATTAAGCCCGTTTTGTCCAGCGAGCTCAGAATTCGCCGTATTAACAATCTCATTTATGCGCATCATGTCATTGATGAGGGCTATCGCTTTAATTTCGTAGAATTTGATGAAATTTCCGTATCCGTGCGACAGCCAATAGTCATACACATCTGCTACCAACCCGTATTCGCCAAGCTTCTCGTAGAGTCCTATCACCTCAGAATCTGTCTTTAAGCTTCTGGGTATGTTCTGCAGCACGCCGATCATTTCGATAACGCTCTTATCGCCTCCCGCCATTATGTCGGCTAGATAGTGCTTCAGAAGCTCCAGCGTGTTTTCGGAGACCACGCCGTCCGATTCACCAATCGCGTAGAGCTCTTTCAGCGCACCGTCAACGTCCTTGGATTTGAAGTACCACGCACCCTTTAGCAGATTGAACCACCTGTCGTTTAGCCCGTTCTGCCTCGCCCTGTCTATGAGCATATTTCCTTCTTCGGCCATGCCCACCGCGAACAGGTGCTTGCACGCGTTTACCTGAACATCCGCATCGTGCGGATTTTTCTCCGCCAGCTCGTGGAAAACCTTCGTAGCCTCGTCTTTGGCTCCGGAATTAGCCAGAACTATTGCAAATGGAAGCCCGAGCGTGTCCATTCCCACACCCATCGCTTCTGCCACCTTGAAACTTTCAACTGCATCACTCCACTTCCCGAGCTCGTTGTAGACAAGACCCCTGTAGAAATACGCTTCCGCGCAGTGCGCATCCTTTTCTGTAGCAGTATCTATTTCCCTGAGCGCCCCTTCCAGATCATTGTTGATCCTTAGCAGATTCGCCTTAAGCGCGTGCACTCTTGCAGAAGATTCATACCTGAGCGCTTCCTCTGTCTCAGATATGGCCTTTCCAAATTCTTTCATATGCCCAAAGGCTATCGCCTTTTCGAAATGGATCTCGCCGAGTTCATTCACGGGCGCGTTCCTTTCCAATTCCCCGAGCGCATCGATCGCTTTATCATACTCCCCTCGCGCGATGTAATCGAATGTCTGTACATAGGATTTTGGCGTTTCGGAGTTACCAAACCTATCTTTTGAAACCGTACCCATACAACCCCTAGGAAAATCACATTGAAGGTATTTATTGTTTGCGTATATATGCGACATCCAGGTAAGTTGGCTGATTTTGTCCATTACAACGATTTTGTCGTCTATTTCTCCTCACAGAAGGTAAAGATATATATATCTAATAACAATCAATATAGACCGCGATAAAAGATTGTGAAGTAAGATTCTGGAGAGGTTTATTAATTTAATGCTCAAAAGAGTAAAGCGTGCAGGGATGGCGGAGCCTGGTCAAACGCGACGGACTCAAGATCCGTTGGCTTAGGCCTACGGGAGTTCAAAACGTAAAGTGAACACATCTCCCTCCCTGCACCCTTCCTTTAAGGTGGGACTATGGCAAAAATAAGATCTTCAAAGATTTATGATATACAGACATATCCGCAGTCGGAAGAGTTCACGAGCTCTGCGGCCTGCGCGCTAATGGTCCTGAAGTACATAAATAAAGAATACAAGTCGAACAGGGCCGAAGAGTACAAGATATGGCAGGAGGCCGTGAGCGGCAGCATATGGCACGGTTCAAAGTACGGGCTGGCCTACGCACTCAACAAGAGGGGTGCCAGGGTAGAGATAGTAAGCAACAACACAAAGGACGAAGGATATGAAAAGAAACTGGCGGTATACGAGGGCATAAACCTCGACACTCTGCGCGCTTCGTTCAACGAGATAAGGGACAAGTCCAGGAAGGCCAGGATAAAGGAGAGAGGCATGCAGGTTACAGCGAACTTGATAAAGAAGAGCATAAACAGCGGAAGGATTCCCATAGTGCTTGTAAACGCAAACGCGATAAATCCGTACCTCAAGGCTTCGCCTCACTGGGTAGTGGTCAAGGGGTACGACAAGGACGCTTTCTACATGAACGATCCTTATTCGGATAGCACTATAACTATGGAGAACGACGTGTTCAAGAGTGCGATTGGATACGAGAACGAGACGCACATGATAAGCGTAAGCACGAGGAAGTGAAGTGCATACAATGCCTATGTTTAAGAAAAAAGCGCGTCAGAGCGAACTTCACTTCAGGATAATATAATGTACTACTCCTTCACGAAGGGATAAGGAAACGTTACGCAAAGAAGAGCATGAAAGTAGACGAACTTAAGCTTAGGGGCGAGGAAGAGCAAAAGAACGATTGATGGACTAGTGCAACGTTGGGTAACGTTGGAGTAAGCCAAGGGCTTACTATACGTATCCAAATCCAATACAAATGCGTTTTTGTCTACGTTTTTATTATCATAGTGCCCTTTGCGAGGCTCTTCCTAACCGCATTCCTGATCGCGTTCAGCCTGTTCCTGCTAAAGCTGTTCGCCTCCCTGCTCCTAGTGGCTACTCTTGAGTGGCAATCCGCGCACATGAGCCTGTCCACTATCGACATTCCGCTAGAGTTGAAGAACCTTGAGGACATTACGAACTTCACATCGCTTTTCGTAAGCGCCTTGCCGCACATCGCGCACGTGGTCCTGGCAAGGTAGTCCCTGTCCAACGCCTCGGCGCACTTTACGCAGTAGTATTCGCCAACGCTCTGTGAGTACTTCTTTGAAAATCCGTATATGGCAGTGCCGCAACGCGGACACTTTTCTAGCTCACCCCTCACACTATCAAACCCCACCATTATCCCCCACCATCCAAGGCGTTGTTACAAAATAACAACACTTACTTATGAAAATGCGAACCAAATATTTATACCTTTCTGCCAGGAAAACGCAATTTTTGTCGAAAAGCGGAAGTGTGACTTTGAAGACGTAGTTTGCGTGCTAGCCCGTAAACTGGTATTTAATAGTTGCTGTTTTAGGGGCCCCTGACAGTAAGATTATTATATTTACACATATATATGTGTAATCAGTGTAAAAGTGATATAATGGGCAAGAACATAACTTTGAGCGTACCCGATCAGGTATACGCCTTGATGAAGGCGCACCCAGAGATAAACTGGAGCAACATAGCCAAGAAGAGTATAGAGGCGTTCGTTGCCATTCTCTCCAAAGCCGAAGACGACGAGGATGAGATAAAGAAGAATTACGGCGGCGACGTGAACACCAGACTCAACTTTGGCATAAGCGAAAACTTCAACCACAGCAATAACCCGATGGAGGACGGAATGATAGGGTCAAACTACAATTCATCGGTTAGCTTCAATCTCAGCGTGCAGCCGACAAGGCAGGGTAGGGTTCCGCAAACGAAGAAAGTGCTCGAGGACCTGACGAAGAAGTAGCCCAGATGTTGGGCCGTCCACCGGCCTAACATTCCTCAAATTTTACCCTTTGTGGTATCCTTTTGTCCGCGAGTGCACCCGGGCAGTCCTCCCAGCTCTCAAAATCAGATCTGATTAAGCGGTATGTCTTTGAAAGAAGACTTGTTGTGATACTTTTCTGCATCTCGTTCCGCCCTTTTCTTTTCACGGTTGGCAGAGTACGCCGCAAAACCAGATACGGTTGCAATTGCGCCCGTGACAAAGAGTGGCGGCATCGTAAACCAGTGATAGGGGTTGTATTGCGGCGCGATTTGCAGTATGGTGCTCACCACGACTATCGCACTCCACATGCTACTGACAGCCACCCAAAGGTTGCGTTTAAATTTGAAAAAGTTCGCATCTTTCCTATATTTTTCCAAATTCTTTTTGTCATTAAGCACGTCAATAACTGTCTTAACGGTCTGCTCTCTTGATGCGTTCGACTGTGTGACCATATCAGTGTCAGTGCGCAGCATGTCTGATGTATTTACCTTGCCCGATGTTTGATCGTTGCTTAGACGTTTCTCATTTAAGTAGTCATTGTAAGTCCACTCACCGTTTCCAGTTCGTATATCGATATTGGTCATTCCACCACACTATTACTTTTGTTTTTCCAGATATATAAGCCATTCTAAAAATTGCAATTTTACAGTTTACTATTGTTATTTTGATAAATAGTCCGCCCTACGGCTGCACGGGAAATCCTCTCCACCCAATTCATTTTTTCCTGCCGCGCTTCTTCTTCATACACTCCAAAACCGCGTCGTACGGTGCGTCTGTTTTCAGCGACAGGTAATCGAAATGCGTTCTGGATACCCTGTAGTGCCCGCTCAGGCATTCGATTATTTCTGCAAGGCCTACCGAGCTAATCTTCATCCGCTTGGTAAGATCGGGTACGGAGTAGTAGAATGGTAAGTCGAGTTCATCGTATATCCTGCCAATCAGCGTCCTCGCCTCTTCAGAAAAGCCCTCGCCTTTCATCACGTCCCGCACCTCGCCGACCACGTTCTTATCGTGCAGGCCCCCCATCCACATCCTTCCTGCCTGTGTCATCTTTGAGCCGCATTTGTCGCACCTTCCCGGTTCTGGCACCTCGCCCTTCGAATACTTTCTGAAGCCGCACTTGCTGCAGTAGTACACATATCCGAGATTCCTAAGCGTGGAGCTCACGTTTTTCGATCCGTGCCTTAGCACAACGTAGGTCCGCATGTAGTGTGCGTAGTATGGCGAGAGCAGGACCACTATCCCATAATTGAACTGCGCGGCTATTCTCGCTATGTACCCTATAAGTATCCGCATTCCGGCCTCGTGGCAGAACTCGTT
>JAKAOQ010000050.1 GCA_021812105.1 Microcaldota archaeon
ACGCCACGGAATAGATTGGCTTAACGAAATCGGCTGCATAGTGTTCGACGAGGTGCACATGATCGGAGACCAGTCGCGCGGCCCTACACTCGAGCTCCTCGTCACGAAGCTCAAATCAACCGTCGAGGCGCAGATAATAGCCCTAAGCGCCACGATAGGGAACGCGGACGAGATTGCTGGGTGGCTCAACGCCAGGCTCGTTACCAGCGACTACAGGCCTGTCGCGCTCAGAAAGGGAGTGCTCAATTCAGACAAGATCATATACGTGACGGACTCTGGAACGGATTCGGAGAAGATCAGATCGGAAGCAAGGCTCCCGGAACTGAAAGTGATCGAAGACACACTCTCCAGGGGCAAGCAGGCGCTTCTTTTTTATTCAACGAAGAGAAACGCAGAGGCGGGAGCCGTAAGGGCCGCGGATTTCCTGGGAGAGAGGCTGAAACCCGAGGAGAAGAAGAAACTCGACGAACTCGCAGACAACATACTGGGCGTTCTTCAGAGACCCACGGAGCAGTGCAGGAAGCTCGCCGCTGTGGTGAGGAAGGGCGCCGCCTTCCACCACTCCGGCCTGATGAACCAGCAGCGCTGGTACGTAGAGGATGCGTTCCGAAGCGGTATAATAAAGGTTATATGCTCTACCACCACGCTCGGATTGGGAGTGAACACTCCAGCCCATACGGTCCTGGTGCGTGACGTGAGCAGGTACAACGGCAGCTCCGGATCTGAGAGGCTCGGAGTCAACGAGGTGCTTCAGCTCTTCGGAAGGGCTGGAAGGCCGGGCTATGACACCGAGGGCAGGGCGCTGCTCCTCGCGAGGAACAAGGAGAACGCGTCGGAGCTCATAAAGAGGTACATGGAGTCAAAGCCGGAGCCGGTAGATTCGAGCCTCGGCATAGCGCCGGTGCTAAGAATGCACATACTCGCGTTCATCGCAGAGGATTTCCTGAACAGCCTCGACTCCATGCGCGAATTCCTCGCCAAGACTTTCTACGGCTATCAGTACGGGAACATACGACACATAAACGACGTGCTGGAGGACGTGCTTGCGGATCTTGAAAAATGGGAGTTCATAAGGCTGGATGGAAATCACTACACGGCTACCAGGCTCGGCAAACGCATCAGCGAGCTGTACATAGACCCGCTATCAGCGAAGTGGATCATAGAATCTCTGGACAGAAAGCTAGACGCTGTCGGGATACTGTACACGATCGCAAACACGCTCGAGATGAGGCCGTACGTCAGGGCTACCGAAGAGGCCGAGAGCATGTACGTGCACTACAGGCACATGAACAAGAGCATAGTCATGGACTACGAGGAGTCGGAGATGGGCTACTACGACCCTATCGGAGCGTTCTCCACGGCGCTGATGCTAAACGACTGGATAAGCGAGATAAGCGAGGATGAGCTCATAAAGAGGTACTCCACGACCCCCGGAGGCATATACTCCAAGCTGACCATAGCAGACTGGATATCCTACGCCGCGGTTGAGATTGCGAAGATAATCAGGGTCAGCCCCAGGGACATTAGTGACGTGAGGGTCAGGCTCAGGTACGGCATAAAGGACGAGCTTCTTGACCTCGTCAGGTTGCAGCAGATAGGGCGCGTGAGGGCCAGGGCGCTGTACAACAACGGAATCAGAAGCGTTGCGGAGCTCAGGGAGAACAGGCAGAAGGTAGAGGTAGTAATAGGCAGGGAGGTAACGGAGAAGGTCTTCGAGCAGTTTCTTGCTTAGCAGGAACATTTTTATATGTGCCCTCACATAATTATGTGAGATATAAATGCCCAACCTGACACTGTCGTTACCTGAAAAAACCTACAGTGAGATGAAAAGGTTTCCGAAGGTAAAATGGAGCGTTGTAGCACGCGAAGCCATAGCGAGGGAGCTGGAGGAACTCAAACTTCTTGATAAGCTTATAGACAAAGGAGCGATTTCCCTGGAAAGTATAAAAGCGGAAGCGCTGCCGGTTCTCAAAAAGAACAACATAGCAAGGGCCGCAATATTCGGCTCTACGGCGAGAGGAGAGGCAAAAGCAACCAGCGATGTTGATTTTCTTGTCGAGTTCAAAAAGAGAAGGCCCACGCTGCTCGATATCGGTGGACTAAAGAACGATCTAGAAGAGAAGCTCAAGAGGAGTGCGGATATCATCCTTTTTGGGTCGATAGATCCGAGGCTCAAAGAGCGCATATTGCGCGATAAGGTCGATATCCTATGATCAAAGATGCGATGATATTTCTGAATGATATGCTCTACAGCATACGTAGAATAGAAGAAATGACAAAAGGCATGTCTGAAGACGGATTCAGGCGCGGGGTGGAAAAGCAGGACGCTATAATACGTAGGCTTTCGGTTATAGGTGAAGCCTCAAACAACCTGCCGAAAGAGGTAAGGGATGCGCACAAAGAGATAGAGTGGGGCAAGATCATAGGCATGAGGAATTTTCTGATACATGAGTATTTTGAGATAGATCTGGGACTTGTATGGAACACGGTAAAACTGGATCTGCCTGCCCTGAAGGCAAAACTGGAAAAGATGTTGAAAGAGTCAGATTCGTAGCCAAAGGCGAGTGGAAAGGTCTTCGGGAAGTTCCTTTAACAACGTGAGCGGGAAATCCCGCATCATTTATGGGTGGGATGAAAGCGAACTGCAGAAATAGCCCAGAATCATCAGACGAATTTTCATCTGGGAAAATTCCCTTTTACCATTCGGGAGAAAATGGCATCATACCATGTTTCACTTGGTATGCTTTCAGTTCAGCGATAATTGCCTCATGGACTTGAGGTCTTACAAAATCTCCCTGAGCGTAGATTTCGGCGTGTCCCGCCGTATGATAAGATTTTGTCGCAAACAGATATATACCTTCTTGTCCCATAATTTTATATTCATGTTTCATTTGGTAAGCCCACACCGTTTGCGGGTGGGAGATGTCACAAACAAGAGCAAAGAAACAGATAGAGCAGTGCTTGCATGTACATATCCAAGTCCACAGCCAAGCGCATACTAAAGGAGGCCGGAGCCTCAAGAGTGAGCGACGAGGCGCTGGACTCCTTCTACACCGCGATAAACAAGATGGCGTACTCGATAGCTGCAAAGTCTGTGAGTTTCGCGAAGCACGCGAAGAGGAAAACGGTTGAACCTTCTGACGTCAGACTTGCTTCTCCTTGATTCAGGTAACAAGAGACACCCCGAGCAGTTTGAGTATCACGAAAGTGCCAACCGCTGGCAGCCCGAAGATCGCCGTAGGGAGAAGCGTGTAGAGCGCTATCGGAACACCGAGGCCGAAGAAGTAGTCGAGCAGGTATATCGATATGATGCCGAGTATGCTGTTGGCTATGATTCCGAAAATCAGCTTAAGTATCGCCTTGCCCACCTTGAATATTATGAACAGGACTATGGCTATGAGCGCGAAGAGTATTATTTCGCTGATCAATCCACCAGTCAAGAACGCCATGGAATACACCAGTCTTATTGTAAACGCAGATAGAAAAACCTTACCCTCTTTCCTGGAAACGCATAAATAGCTGAGTCGCGGATTATATTTGTGGCAGGCGGGCAGCTTACCGAAAGGAGGAAGCTCCCCTCATACCGTGAAGACCTGCAGGCCTCAAGGGCCTATTCGGAACAGAAACGAGACCGCTGCGGCGCATAAAGCGATGACGAGACGAGCGCGCCGGTGCGGATGAAACGGCCGATGCGCAGGCTGGTATGCAAGGCTTTACGCCGCTCAGACGAATGCTGCCTAAAACAAAAAGGGGGCTACGGCCTGCCACATAACGCTAAAAAAGGGTATAGTTGCCGGTGCATTAAGATAAGGCCATAAGAATAGAGGGGCCGCACTTGAACCATGGCGGAATTGGTTTGAATTGAATTGCATTATGCAAAAGTATAAATATTTCCTTCGTTCCTTATCCCCGTATTAGGGTCTTATTATGGTAAATAAGGTTGTTGAAAAATCGGAGCATGCTGTGGATAACGGAGTGTCCGAAGAAAGGGAGGGCAGGTCCATCGCCGACTGGATCCTTGGCGGAGGCGTAGGCATGGTCTCCACGGCTGCTATCCTTTTTACACTAGCTGTCAAGATACCAGACCATGAATTGAGCATGCCTGCTTTTTTTATCACGATGGGCGCAACGTTACTGTTGGGGTC
>JAKAOQ010000051.1 GCA_021812105.1 Microcaldota archaeon
ACCGTCGGCTGCCGAGACTCCGAATGTCAAGTTTCCTCCTGTAAACGCTATCAGGAAGCCGAAGAAAGCCAGCGCGAGGGCGATCACCTGCACACGCGATACTCTTTCTCTAAGTACGAACGGAAGGAACAGGAACATTATAATAGGGAAAGATCTGTAGATCACAGTGGCGAGGGATGCGCTGACGAATTTTTCGGCGTACGTCAACCCGTACTCTAAGAAGAAGTAGTTCAGTATACCTATTACCGATACCACGGCAAGGTCTTTTCTGTTCTTCAGCATTGCAACAAGCTTCTCCCGCTTGCCGTTCATAAGCACGAACACGAACGACGCCGGGACCGCGAAGAGGTACGTCAGGAACAGGAACTCTGGTATTGGCATGCTAGCGCCTCCAATATCGAGCATAACCGGAACCAGGGCTCCGGTAAGCAGCGCTAGAACCAGGTAGCTGTTCGCGATGGTCTTTATCTTCATGTTACCTGATTCACATTGGCATCACAAACAATTTAAATGTTCTAAAAAATTTAAAAATTACGATGAAGTATGGTGATTTTGAGAAGCTGAAAAAGAAGGATTAAAAACCTTGCCTTTGCATAGTAGAATTGGGTGAGTGGGTGGAGCCGGAATACGAATTCCACAGCAAATTCAACGATGCGTACACCATCGTGACCAGGCGCATAGTAAGAAAACTATCGGAAGATTCGCGTGCGTCAATATCGGATCTTAGCAAGGCGGTGGGGGTATCGCGGAAAACCGTGGCCGAAAAGATAAAGGCCGCCGAGAGTGCGCTCGGGATAACATACACCCTGGACCTCAACGAGAGGACGCTGGGGCTGGTGAGCCCGCACCTCACGCTGGTTAAGTTCGAGAGAGAACCAGATTACGATGAGATAGCCAAGATCTTCTCAAAAACCTACATACCGCAGGTAGTCATGGTGACGAAAGGCGCCTACGACCTGGTGGTGTACTCAAATTCATTCTCAAACTCCGAGTATGCGCTTTGGGACAAGAGCATGCAGCTCAAACTATCAGATTATGGCATACGCTGGCGAACCTCAGAAGTGGTTCACAAACAGCTTGGGTTCTTCCCGCTTAGAAACGAGGTGATACGCCGCGCAAACATGGAAGAGACGAACAAACGCATCCTTGAAATACTAAACGATGATTCCAGGATAAGTTTTTCCAAACTCTCTGCCAAGCTCAACATGCACTTCAATACTCTTACTTACAGGTTCAGGAGGCTGCTTGATGAGAAGTACATAAACAGGTTCACCCTTGCGATGGAGAAGCCGAAAAACACCACGCTGATGAGCTTTTTCGGAAATTACACAATAGGCAAGGGCTATGAAGAGGCATCGGCCAACGCAAGGAAGGCCTTCATCAGCGACGATCCAGACCCGATAGCGAGCAGGTACCTGATAACAGCACCGTTGATCGGCAGTTATGCATTCTTCACTCTGGGCGTATTCGACGATCTGGCTTCGGCGCAGAAGTACGATATAGCCTACCACAAGAAAAGCCACAAGAACTCAAAGGTGAAGTTAGAGTACGCCGAAGTGGAACGGGTCCTGCTAGGCAGGCTGCCGATAAGGAGCGTGGATACAAAGAGCGAGTACAAGACCATATACTGGAACAAGGAAGTGGAGTAGGCCAAAGCAGCGGCGGACAGAGCACGTGCGATACCTATAAAAACCTATTCCAATAATAACCATATGTTACTTTTCTGCAAAAACGGCCGGTCAAATGAAAATTAGTGTCACGCCAAAAGACAAAAAGGGCCACTGGGTGGTAAACTTCTACGTGGTCCTATTCCCAAAAGAGAAATGGAGTCATTGAAGTCCGATCATCTCATTTAGCGAACTTTATGAACCTGTTTTTCTTCGCTTCCTCGGTAGCACATAGCAGCGCAACTTTGCTGCTTTCGTGATAGTCCACCAGCTTGTATCCAGAACGTTCTGCTATCTCTTTAGCGAACTCGAGTATCTCATCCTTATTCGGCATTTGCTCGTAGGTTAGATGCCTGTCCTCTCCTCTCGCGCCTCCGACAAATACAAAACCCTTGACCTCTACATACTCAGGCCTGCCCCTGCTTATGAGTTCAGCGTAGCCCTCCGGATTTAGCATGTTCAACCCCTTCACGAGCGTCAGCCTGAAAACCCTCCTGGTCTTGAGCGTGGAGAATACCTCTAGGAATTTTTGGAAGTTGTCCCAGGCGTTAAGCGTCTTTGGTCTTACGGTTCTTTCGTACACCTCCCTGTTCGGGGCCTGTATAGAGACGTAGAGCTGCGTAGGCATAGTAATCAGCGCCCTTAGCGCGTTGACCATCGTTCCGTTCGTTACAAGAAAGGTGCTTATCCCGCGCCTGTGGAATGCGTCGAGAAGCGCGCTCATCTTGGGATAAAAGAGCGGCTCACCGGTCAGGCTTATCGCAACGTGGGCCGGGTCGTTTGCCTCTTCGAACCTTTTCTTGTCTATCTTTTCATCGCCCTTGAAGCCGCTTACCAGCCTTCTCTGCTCTCTTATAAGACCTTCGACTATGCTGTCCGGGTCGTCCCAATCGCCCAGCGCGTTCAGCTCGTTCCACTTGATCCCCACCTCTTCTGGGATTATCCTCCAGCAGAACGCGCACGCGAGGTTGCATCCGATCGCCGGAGTGGACTGTATGCAGCGCCAGCTCCTTATGCCGTAGAACTTGCACTTGTAGCAGACCTTGCCCCCCTTTTCGAGGCTGCTCTTCGTGTACTCGCAGGTTTTTACCGCAGAGTGCCTGCCTACAAAATGGTAGCCCTGCCTCTTCATCATGTTCTTCAGTCTGTCCGGAACGTTTACCGCGTCCTCTACCTGCTTCTGCACCACGCTTTCGATCTCCAAGAGTGCCACCGTTCAAGAAAAGAATTCATCTTCATAATTTATATTGCTTTTCCCGTTTATCCTTAGGAACGTGGTAAAATTATATCTGATGCCACTGGGCGTTTCATCCATATTTTTAAATGCTTCCGTGCAAGCAAAAGAGTAGAACCCGCCGGGTGGAAGAGTTGCTGCTGATCACAATCTACGTGGCCTTCATAACAATCATATTCTTTGGTATGCTGGCCTTTGACATCTTAGGATACACGAAGAGCGGAAAGCATGGTAATTTCGTGCCGTGGTATCCGAAAGTGCTTGTAATAATACCGGTTAAGGGTGCGGATATAGAACTGCGTAAAAACCTAGAAGCAGCTAAGACGCAGGAATACAAAGGTAGCTTTGACCTCATAGCTGTAGCCGATGAGGAAAAGGACTACGCAGTAAAGATCGCAAGTACTACAGGGGTAAGGCACATCATCTCAAACGCGAAGTGCAAAAAATGTAGTGGGAAAGTCAGGGCGATAGCTACGGCGCTTAAAAGGTTCAAGGATTACGATGTGTATGTTATACTGGACTCCGATGTAAGGGTAGACATGAAGTGGCTGGGTAGACTTGTAGCGCCGCTGCGTAGCAAGAAAATCGGGCTCTCCACAACCTTCCCCTTGTTCGTGCCTCATCGTCAGAATTTCTGGTCGTACGCGAAGATGGTCTGGGGCCTCGTCGGTCTAGGGCTTATGGAAAATAATATTAGTAGGTTTGGATGGGGCGGATCTATGGCGTTCAAGAGCGACCTGGTGGACAGGAGGTTCATGGAGCTGCTAACAAACTCAAAATATTCAGCGTCTGACGACATATGCGTGACCAAAGCCGTAAGGGCACGCGGAATGGAAATAGAATACGTAAAAGATGCAACACCATTCGTACCATGCGACGAATCAGCTGAAACTTTTTTCGAGTGGTCCGACAGGCAGACTGCATTTACCCTGCTCGGATACAGGAAAAACCTGCAGATGGGGCTGGTCTTTTACTCTGCAGAGGCGTTGCTGTTCCTTTCAGGAATCATTATGGCAACGCTACTGTCACCTACCTTCGCGATTTTTTTGCTGCACACGGCAAGCAACATATTCAAGGCGTACAGACGAACTGGCTCAAGGAGTTGGCTTGTAGCCCTGCTCGTATTGATCATGCCCTTTCTCTATATAAGGAATTTGCTGCATGCCAGGAACACGGATTCGGTAACGTGGCG
>JAKAOQ010000052.1 GCA_021812105.1 Microcaldota archaeon
TTCCGATCTCTTCTTCTTAGAGTACGGGTTGACGTACGCCGAGAAATTTGTCAGCGCATCCCTCGCCACCGTTATCTACAGATCTTTCCCTATTATCATGTTCCTGTTCCTTCCCTTCGTACTTAGAGAAAGGGTATCTCGCATGCAGGTGATCGCCCTCGCACTGGCTTTCTTCGGCTTCCTGATAGCGTTTACAGGTGGAAACTTGACATTCGGAGCCTCGGCAGCCGACGGTTACATAATTCTGTTTCTTATATTTGTGACTGTGATGGCTGCCCTCTCCAGCACGCTGGTAAAACGCTACGTCTTCGACATGGAGAGCTCGATGTTCGTTTTCAACCTGGCAAACTTCTTTGTCTTTGCTATAATGTTTGCCGCATCACTAGGAAGCGGGGTCATTATCGCACTACCTAGCACCGGAGCGCTGCTCGCCATACTGTACGTAGGAATAGTGTACAACGTGCTGACCGGATTCATGTATTACAGCGCGCTCAGGATGATAAAGACAACACTGGTGACAAACTTCTATTTCCTGTCGCCATTCATAACCTTCGGGTTCGCGGCTCTGATATTAGGGGAGCCTATAAAATTCTAC
Source organism: Microcaldota archaeon (assembly GCA_021812105.1). Classification (GTDB taxonomy): domain Archaea; phylum Micrarchaeota; class Micrarchaeia; order Micrarchaeales; family Micrarchaeaceae; genus JAKATY01. The sequence continues at coordinate 596 of JAKAOQ010000052.1, forward strand.
TACCTGATCATAGCGTTGTTCGTATCGGCTGGCATAATAATACAAAAGTTTGACAAGGTAGGTAGTTCCTATCTGAGCAGGGAAAAGAAAAAACTCAGATACCTGATATACGATATAAGCAGCGCTTTCGTAAACACTAAGGACAAGGAAGTATATGGTTTGCTGAAAGGCAACGGCAGAGTTTTGGCCGTAAAGGTAGAAAAGGGATGGCACGGTAGAATAGACAATCTCGTAGCTGGGATGAAGAATGGTGGATCGGATGATTACATCAACATGGTAAGTGTATACACGGACCTAAACAGGGACAGGGTAAGCAAGGAGGAGAGCACGTTCATAAGGGATATAATGGGTGTGAAAGACAACGAAACCGCATTGATCTGCGCTGGAAAGCCGGAACACGGCGAGCGTTTTTTTAATGACCTGGCGGAAATAGCAGAAAGGATGGAGAGAGAGAATACCGACACCAAGGTCAGAAGCGCGGAATCGGCAGGACCGTTAGGGCCCGGGGTGAATTGACTACACTCATATCTTTCCTACGATATCTACTCCTGGCTTCAGCGTTTTCTTGCCGGGCTCCCAGCTCGCAGGGCAGACTTCTCCAGGATGATCGCGCACGTATACTGCTGCCTCCAGCTTTCTCAGCACTTCCTTGGTGCTCCTTCCCATGCTGTTGTCGTGCACGTCCATGCTCTTGAGCGTCATGTCGGGATCTATTATGAACGAGCCCCTGAGGGAAACACCTTCGTCCTCTATGTACGTACCAAACTCGTTGCATATTTTCGCCGTAGGGTCTGCCACCATAGGGTACCTAACCTTCTTTATCGAAGGAGAGGTGTCGTGCCAGGCCTTGTGAGAGTAGGCGGTATCCGTGCTAACGCTCATCACCTCGGCGCCGAGCTTTCTGAACTCTTCATAATACTCTGCGGCTTCCTCGAGCTCCGTGGGGCACACGAACGTGAAGTCCGCGGGATAGAATATCAGGACTATCCACTTCCCCTTGTAGTCAGACAGTCTCAGCTTTTTAATGTCGCCGTTGTAGTATGCGTCGGCCTCAAAATCCGTTACCTTCCCACCTACCTTTACCATGATTATCACGATTCTGTTTTAGACTGATTGTATTTAAGCCTTATTCAGGAAAAGAGGAAGATTAATAAAAAGAGCTACAACTGCGAGTGCAAATAAAAGATCAATAAATAAATAAAAACAAAAAAAAGGAAATAAAAGAAAACAAAACCTCGGGATTACTTCTTCATTATGCTCTGTCCGCCCATCGCTGTTCCGATCATCGCGATAACGAACCCGACGACCGTTGCGCCGAACCAGATATTCGAGTTGACTCCCGCGGTCAGGATGAAAAGCGCAAACGCTGCGAGGAACGTCTCGCACCATGCGTACTTGCCTACGAATTCACCCATCTTTGAGAAGTTCGCGAAGCTGGTTATGAACAGCGCTATTGCAGTTATTACAGCAGTGCCGTAGAGCAATGGTGTCCAGAGGCTTCCGTATCCGCTTAGTACTGTGCTGAAGCTAGTGCCCATCAGGGCAATTACTCCTAGATAGATCAAGCTGCCTATAAACTGTAGTACGAAGACAGCCGATGCATTCGCCTTTGCCATTCTATCACATGATAGTAAGCACTGGGTCTCTTTTTAAATGTGTTTTGGGACTACGACAATGGTCAAACTTGAGTCTAACGCTAAGGCAGATCCGAAAAACGAGCCTGGAAGGTTTTTAGTTTGTTGCGGAGCAAGATAGGTTGAACATTAGCATGCTTGGAGGTAGATGATATGCACGTGCTGAACCAGACCCCACCCTACAACCTCTTCGGCATAGAGGATCAGGACTACGATACATCCAAGGTAGCGGTGCTGCCGGTGCCGTACGATTCCACGGTCAGCTACAGGAGCGGAGCGAGGGACGGCCCCCACGCAATCATAGAGGCGAGCAGGGGCATGGAGCTGTACAGCGAGGAGCTTGGAGTAGACGTGAGCAAGATAGGCATATTCACGCTTGAGGAGCTGGCTCCGGATTTCAGCTCTCCAGAAGGTATGGTTAACAGGATAAAAAAGGAGGTCGACGTACTGATCGGGGACTCGAAGTTCCCGGTCCTTATAGGCGGGGAGCACACGGTATCGCTCGGTGCCATAAAAAGTATAGCGGAAAACGAAAAGGATTTCTCGGTGCTGCACTTCGACGCACACTCCGATTCGAGAGACGAGTTCATGGGTGCGAAGGTCTGCCACGCTACCGTGATGGCAAGGGCTAGGGAAATCGCGAAGAAGTGCTTCAGCGTAGGGGTAAGGAGCACGGATGAGAAGAGCGCAAAGGAATATGAGAAGGACATGCTGTTCATGAAGGACATGAGGGGGATGGGGGTAAAGGATCTGGCTGGGATCATCTCCAAGAACACAGGCAAGAACGTCTACCTGACAGTAGACCTTGACGTGCTAGACCCGAGCGAGATGCCGAGCGTTGGTACTCCAGAGCCCGACGGGATGCGTTTCAGGGAACTTGCGGGTGTGATAGGAGAACTAGCAAGGGAGAAGAGGTTCATGGGTATGGATTTCACAGAGCTCGCGCCGATCCCGGGGATGATTGCTCCAAACTACCTCGCGGCGAAGCTTATCTATCTGGCCATAGGCAGCGTATTCGCCATCAGATGAGTTGTAAGTTGTAGTGGGGCCGATGTCAAACAAGACAACAATAGACACATACAACAGGATAGCGCACGAGTATGCCAATACCCACTGGAGCGTGCATTTCTGGGACAGGCAGTACAACGAGTTTGAAGGTTTGCTGCGCGGAAAGCACCTTCTTGATGCGGGTAGCGGAGCTGGGAGGGATACCAGACACTTCATTTCCAAAGGATACGATGTAGTGAGCGTAGACGCGTCGTCAGGAATAGTTGATGAGGCGAGGAAGAGGGTTCCAAAAGGCAACTTCATGGAAATGGACATGACAGATATGAAGTTCGCGGACGGGGAGTTTGATGGTGTATGGTGCTGCGCGAGCCTTCTCCACCTGGACGATGCAGAAGCGGGGAAGGCGCTTTCCGAGTTTAAGCGCGTTTTAAAGGACGGAGGCATACTATTCGTCTCGGTGAAGCTCGGATCTGGAGAGGTGATAGAGAAACGTCCCGACGGTGTGGAGAGGTATTTCAGAAATTATGGCGTGGAAGAAATTAGGGATATTATTTCAAGGTATTTCAGAGTCCTGGATGTCTACACGCATTCGGACAAGGATGGGGAGACGTGGATCAGTGTTTTTGGGTCCAAAACAGATTTATGATATACACGCGCAACGATGTTTTTGCGCCATTTACTTATAGGGGTATGGGCCCGAGGAGAATCGGACTCCTGCTCTTCACGTTGTCAACGTGACGTCTTAACCATTCGACTACGGGCCCTCTTTGCCTTCTATTGTTATCTGCATTCCATCTTTTGCTACT
>JAKAOQ010000053.1 GCA_021812105.1 Microcaldota archaeon
GACCGAAGCACCGGACGAAGTAGCGGTCCACGTTTTCCTCAAGGCGAAGGAATACGCCAAGAAAGTGGTCGACAAGCTGGGTGCAGACGGCGTAAATGTAGGTGCAAACACGGGAAGGGCCGCGGGGCAGATAATATTCCACTTCCACGTCCACGTGGTGCCGAGATACTCTGGAAGCGGAACGGCGAGCAGCGGATTCTGGAACCGAAGGGGCGAGGAGCTGAAAGTCAGTGAAGCAGAGGAACTCTACTCCGCGCTTCATGAAGGATAAGCGAGAGCCGGCTAAGCCGCATCGCGGCTCTTCTTTTTGTAGCTGACGTGTACTTCCGCACCGCAGCGTTCGCATTTGTAAACTACAAACTTCTTGCTGCTCGCGACTCTTACGCTTGCATTCTTTCCCGGGATCAGCACGCAGTTGCAGCTTTTGCAGTACGGTGTCCGGTTGCCGATGCTTATCTTGTAGTGGGAGCTTATCTTCCTTGCGAGCTTGACGTAGCCTGTAGCAAAATCCGAATACGGGTCGCCGTAAGACTTTGCGAGCTCGAGGAGCACTTTTATCCTCTCACCGGCGAGGCTCCTTACCTGCCTCTTCGTGTCCTCGTGCAACAAACCACTTCCCGCGCTACTTTACCCCCATCTTCTCCAACACGGCGGGCATGGCTCCCTCTATGTCGCTGTAGCTCTTTATCGTAACTATGTTGTCGGCGAACTCGTTGCCCTCGTCCGAAGGAACTCCGTGGAACAGGAGCACCGCCTTCTTGGTTTCCTCGTCGTCGGGAATTACTATCGCCTTGCCCTTGATTATGTTTGCGCGGGCGAGTATCCTTATCGAGTTGCCTATCGCGCACACCAGCTTTCCGCTGCTGTTGAACTGGGTTACAAGGTCGAGCAGCGGCCTGAACTCGTGCAGCCTGTAGGTCTCCACACCCTTTCCATCCACAAGGACTATCCCATCGTAGTCCGCGTAGCTGACCTTGTTGGTATTTATATCGGGGGTGTACGTGGCGCCGTGGGATCCAACGCATTCCTTTTTGCTGTAGCTGGTTATGTCGTGAGGCACCTTCCATCTCTCGAGGAACATCTTAACCATATCGACGGATTCATCGCTGAAATCGTTCGGAGGAATAAACACGAGGACTCTCATTTAACCACCTACTACCATACCCATAAAAACTTATTAAATGTTGTCGTGGCGCACGTTTCCCCGAGGCGAAGTCCCTGGCCTCTCCCGGCGAGAACAAGCCCTTCGGATCAGCGCAGCGGGTCTGAAGCGTGAGCACCGCTTCAAAATCAGCTTTCTATGTAAGGAGCGAGATAGTAGAGCACGCTGGCGTCCCCTATCTTGTAGTCGACCTTCATCGGCTCGTCGGTCTTGAGGTGCATTACTATGATAGAATCAGACGGAGCCGCGCCGACTATCTTTGAGAGGTAATCCTCGTTGAAGGTAGCAGAAGAAGATTTGCCCGCCTCTATTTTCTTGACCATATCTCCGTTGACCGAGTACTCCTCCTCGAGCTCGCCCGTGTCCCCCTTCGCCATCACAGACAGCATGCTCTTTTCGACCTTGAAGCCTATGTAAGAAGACATGAGGTTCGCGTGCTTCAGCATCTCCTTGAACGAATCGCTCTTCAACTCGATATTGGATTCGAACTCTATCTTCGGCTCCTTCTCCGGCTCCTTTCTCACTTCTATCATGGGCAGCCTGTACTTCCTCTTGCTGTTCTGGCCTATGAACTCCAGCACGAACCTGTTGTTGCTGTCCTTCATGACCAGCTGTTCGTTGCCGGCGGTGCTGCTCAGCACCTTGACCAAGTTATCCAGGTTCAACCCGACGTTCGTTTCCTTCTCTACATCGTATTTGGAGAACGCCTTGTTCGGTATGAAAAACGACACCATGCTTATTCCAGAAGGGTCCATGGCCTTTAGAGATACCCCTTCTTTTGTTATGTTAAACGCACCCTCGTCTATAAGGCTGCCGATTGCCTCAACACAGCTCTTCCAGTATCTAGCGTCATCTATCTTTAACTCAAACACAGACTCACCTCATACGGTTTACGTTATAAAGAATTAAAAACGTATTGCAATTCTGCCGATATATGGAATAAGCACCGGCTCACAGCTCATTTGATGAATCTGCCGCGCTTGCACGAATCGCAAAGCCCGCTTTTGCTGTCATAGTGCTTGTCGCACACCGCTCTGCCGCACATCTTGCACCTCTTTTCCGCAACCCCGCCGCATATGTGGCAGATCCCCACAACGTCCGACACCGCATCACGCTATTGTCGCGGATAGGAATCCATTCAACGTTTTTATATGTTGCCCAGCGCAATGGCTCTTGCGGGAAAAACGGCTTATATTTATTTTTTGTTGTGCAATCCTTATTTGGCGTTTACATGGGCGACATCGATCTCTCCGTTACTTTCGAGCCTGAGCGTTTCAGGGCGTATTTCAAGAACGAGGCTGAAATGAAGCTGAAGTTCAGCAATCCCGGGAAAGGGACCTTCTGGTGCGAGTGCGAGATAAACGTAGTGTCGCCTTTATCCCTGGCCCACGACAAGGAGCTGGACGCGGCAAGGACAAAGGTCGGCATACTCAAGCCCGGGTCTTCCATAGAAAAGCGGATAAAGCTGTATACAAGGCCGAACAACTTTCCCGACGATTACAAGGTAAAGCTGACAAGCTTCTTCTACGACGAGGACGGCGCCATATCTGAAAGGACAGAGAGCGAAGCTTCGATAAAATGCGAAGAGGCCAAAAACGGCGAGGTACAGGTGTAGACGCACCTATTCGTCGCATCCTTCTGCTCTTCCCGTCCAACCGAAACAGTATTTGCCCCGGGTCGCGGATTCTATAATCGCGATAATTTTAAATAGATAGCATAACGTATAATATACGGTTGGATGTCCGGAAGAAAATATGCTATAATACTAATAATCCTAGCTCTCATCGCGATCGTGGTCGTGGTATACACACCGAAAACTTCGGTACCTTCGTCTAACGCGTTCGTAATACAGATGACCGATCCGCCGCAGGTGCCAAACGGTACCCAATCCCTAGTAATCAGCTATTCTGGCATATCGCTCCACGAGGCAGGCAACGCCAACAGCACCGGATTCGTGTACGTGGCGCAGAGCGGTTCCATAAACCTGATGCAGCTGGTAAACTTCACGCAAACCATCGCTGTAGCCAAGAAGACCGGCGCGGCGTTCGATATGGTAAGGTTCAACATAACCGGAGCCACGATAACCATAAACGGCAACACCTATAATGTCAGCGTTCCTAACAACAGGCTGCTTGTCAAAATATCTGGATCAAATTCCACTTCCGGAGGAGTTCTGGTTGAAGTAAACCCTACAGTACTGCAGATATACTCGGGCAACCAGACGATATTCGTCATGGTGCCTAGCGCCAGGGCGGTAGCGATAGGCGGCTCTATCGTAAACTCGACTTCAGCCTCTGTAGGGTTCAGGGGCAGGCTAAAAGCCAGCGAGCACGAACATCTGCAGCTCGCAAGTAGCAACATATCAATAACTTCGGCAGCTATCTCACAGGTAGGAAACAGCACCAGACTTTCCATAACCGTAAGGAACAACGCAAATACAAGCGCGGTTCTCAAGCACGTGCTGGTGTACGGCTACATGCAGACCATTATAAACGCTCTCGCATCCAACACCGATGCGTCAGCAGGACTTAACATATCCGCCCAGATGCCATACCAAGACAATTCCACAAGCGCAGCCGGTTCAAGCAATCGGGACGCTTACGGATCCGTAGGCCCATCGTATACCCAGAACGTATCGGGAATAGTAAGTGAGCTGGTTGGCGGATCTTCATCCGGCGCAATAAACATCAGTACTCTCGCACACCTCGGTGCCGCGATCGGTATGAACATGAACCTTTCCTCGCTCAATCTTACGAGCGCCAACACA
>JAKAOQ010000054.1 GCA_021812105.1 Microcaldota archaeon
GCCTCCTACTCCAGAAGCGATAGAGTTGGCGAGGGTAATAGACAGGGGGATAAGAGCGGCGGAATACATAGACCTGCACTCCCTGCTGATCGAAGAGGGGAAGGCGTGGAGCGTTTACCTCGATATTTACATACTAAACAACGACGGAAATCTTTTCGACGCCGGAATGCTGGCTGCTCTAGCTGCGATAGCGGACGCAAAGATGCCTGGATACAAGGAAGGCAAGGCGGTGATGAACGAGAGAATCAAACCGCTCCCGCTTGGCAAGGCGGTAAGCTCGTGCACATTCGTAAAACTGGGAGGCAAGATATTTCTAGACCCGAATTCGAGCGAGCAGAAGGCGGCAGACGCGAGGCTAACGATAGAGACCGATGGAAAGGTTATCCGCGCCATGCAGAAAGGCATGAGCGGTTCGTTCACCAAAGAGGAGATAGAAACTATGATAGACACGGCGATGGAAAAGCACGCCGTGCTCTCGGTCCATACAAAATGAATTTAAATATGAATATACCATACGTTTTGCATGACGCAATAAGTGTTTGACATGTTTGAACGAATGCGCGCGGGTTGGAAGCTCGGTTCCGCCGTAAGGAAGCAGGTGTTCAAGGACAAGGCTCTGCTCTCTTACATGGTTCTTTCGGCTTTTGTAATAATCATGGAAGCGGTGCTGATATTCGGTTCATTCCTTTTCGTGAGCTTTCCCGCATTCAAGAGCAACCCTACCTCACAGAACAACGTTTTCCTGGCAGAGGCCGTGGTCGCACTGATAATTTTCTACGTGGCGTCTTCGTTCACCTCCGCATACGTGCTCATGGCGTTGTTCATAGCGTTCAAGAGCTACACCTCAGGCGCAAAGATAAGCATGGGGGAAGCCTTCCGCAAAACATCCAGCTATTCGCGGCTGATACTGGAGTGGGCCATCTTCTACTCCATAATAATACTCATACTCCGGATTATCGAATCGCGCCTAAGGGGAGTTGGCGCGATGGTAGTAGGCATAGTGGCCGGGACGGCGCTGAGCATAGGCGTAATGTTCGCTATGCCCGTAATATACGAGCAGCGCGTCGGACCGATTCAGGCTATGAAAATCAGCGCCAAGACCTTCGTAGGCCACTTCGGATCAAGCGTAGGCGGTATAGCGTACTCAGACCTGTACGGGCTAATGTTTGCTTTGGTGGGTTTCCTGATAGCCGTTGTTTTCATGCTGCTGGGCGGCTTTCTGTCCAGCCTTATACTGATAGTCGTAGGTCTGGGGCTGCTTCTACTGTTCGTGATCCTCGGCGCCACGATAGCATCTACAACCTCGAACGTCTTCAGGCTGCTGCTCTACGATTACGCTTCGGGAAAAGGACTACCTGCGTGGCTTGACGAAAATCTAGTAATAAAGGCGGTCAGGTACAACAGGGGCAGCGCTCCGCCCCCTCCAGCATCAAATCTCTGACGCGGGGCATCGCACTCAGGTTTAAATAATAATTGGTATTAAAAGTAAGCACAGCCTTTTCTAATGGTGATACTTTGGTAAACTCGAGCATCAGGTACGGCGCGAGCACGAGGAAGCTTGCCTCTGCGATCAAGGCGCAGAAGATAGGCAAGTACAAGTGCGACGTATGCGGCAGGCAGGAAGTCAGGCGCATAAGCTCAAGCATATGGAAGTGCAGGCACTGCGGGACGGCCTACGCTGGCGGAGCCTACTCGTTGACGACTCCACCCGGCGTCGCGGTCAGGGCCGCGATAAAGGGTCTCGTAGAAAAATCGAAGTGAGCAAATGGTAAAGATAAGCTATTCTCCGATAAAGGAGCTGGTCGTACACGACCTGTTCAAGATGGATTTTGACGACCTTGTAAGGGGCAACATAACACCCAACGGAGTGATGCCGCTGTTCTGGTGCGACGGCATGATATACAGGTTCACCTCCCTACCTATGAGCAGGGAGCTCTCAAAGCTCTATCTAGAGGGCACGGTACACTGGGCAGAGGTGCACTACTCCGATGACATCAAGGACTACAAGCAGATCATGGAGGTAAAGGACGAGAACTTCCAGGGAGGAGCGCTTAAGATAAGGATAATAAACATGAGCAACTCGCAGCTCCACAAGGATTTTGCAAAGTGGCTCAAATCCAACGGAAAGGGCAAGCAATAGATATTATATTCTAAAAAAGCAAATGGTGTGCTAACATGGGATACGTATGTGCTAAATGCGGGAAGAAAGTCAAGGGCGACGACGGCAACCTGCGCTGCCTCTACTGCGGCGGCAGGATAATAATAAAGGAAAGGCCGAACATAACCAAGGAGATATCGACAGACTGAAGCGCGCGTTTATTATACGCCTGTACCTAGATCCGACTAGGCCTTTTCGCTTCCTACTATTATGGTTTCAGATATGCTCTTTACGCGCTCGAAATTTACGCTATTCTTTGAAAGCGCAGCACCCGCGTTCTTGCTTGATATGAGATCGTCAATCTTGGTGAGGAGCAGCCTAGCCACTTTTCCATCCTCGAAGTCAAGTATTATGTCTTCAACGAAACCCAACTTGTTTCCAGTGTTGGTCAGAATTCCCTTGCCGTACATTTCGGAGAGTAGTATTGCCATTATAAAACACCTATTTAATCTCGATTATCTTTTTTGATGCAAATATTCTTATTATATACCCTTTAAGCTCCTTAAGGAATTCCTCTTCGTTGGCGTTCAACGCATTCAGTTCCTCCTCAGTGAAGAGCTTTTTGTTCTCGTTTACCATGCTCCTCAGGTGAGCGTCCGTCAGGTGGTAGCTCTTGCCCCCGCAAGACGTGCAAGCGTACGTCGGTACCACTGGCACGCCCCGTATGTCTCCGGACGGCTCTCGGACGCGCCTTAGTTGCCCTACGCCGCAGTGCGGGCATAGCTTGTTCAGCACAACCTCGTTGTAGGAAACCTTGCGGACAGACCGCGAATCCTTAAGGACCTCGTATATCTCGTTAACCAGTATATCGTCTTCGCCTCCAACCGCCATCTGCTTGAGGACTCCTCCTTCCCTGTCGTACAGCGTCTTAATCACGCCTTCGTTAATGGGCTCTATCAGCAGCGTCCTGCTTTCTCCATCAGCCATATACTCAAACTTCGCCTCACCGTTTGGTCCCCTCGAGAACATAACGTCTTCCATTTCAATCCCCATGCGTAAGCTTATAATCTTCAATATCTTCCAGCATGACTATATTCCTATTCTTTTTTTTCGCACGCGATACCGCGTGTTCTGCTATCTTCTTCGCCTTCCTCTCCAGCACCTCGGCGATCTTTGCCGCCGCATCGTCGCTTATCTTGATCCTGGTATTACCCGCCACTATCTTCTTTATGGTAGCCTTTGAGATTTTCAACGCATCACGTGTTCGTATTCAGCACTCAAGATCCACATCACAGCGTAAGCTCAGCGCGCTTGATCATCACAAAACTATTATCCACATTAAGTATATTAAGTTTAACCATACCGCTCGGCCGTGCAAACCGTGCACGCAGCATTGCAAAGTCTAGCAACCACAAAGTATATATATCTGATATCTGTAATTAGATATCGTATATAAGATATAAAACATGGTGAAAACATGAGAGGAAGACACAGCAACGAGGAATTCGGATGGAAGCGCGGTGATCAGCGCAACATGGGCGGCTTCGGCATGGACACGGACTTCGGTTCATGGAGGATGAGGTTTGGCAGGAAGGGTTTCCTTAGGCCCCTTGTATTGAAGATAATCGAGGATAAGCCGATGACCGGTGCGGAGATAATGGACAAAATGCAGGAGCTTAGCATGGGCTGGTGGAGGCCATCCCCGGGATCGATATACCCGCTGTTAGACCAGCTGGTAAG
>JAKAOQ010000055.1 GCA_021812105.1 Microcaldota archaeon
TCGCAAACGCGAGCAGCATTATGAAAAGGAGCGCGGTCCACACTATCTTCATGTTGTACGGCTTGTGCTCAGCCTGGGCCGCCTTTTCACTGACGGGTTCTGGAACCGGTGTTGATGCCGGTTCTGGGGCTTTGTGCTTTGGCTTGAGCAGCCCGTATTCCTGGAGCACGCCCTCCTTGTAGCACAGTATTAGACCTATTATTGTCAGTACCAGGGCGTTTGCGTTGAATAGTGTAAGGGAGAAGGAGAATGCATGGATGTAGTTCATGGCGTAAGATTCCATCCACGTCAGGGTCGGCGTAGCTATTAGGCCGAATATGAACCCTATTACTACAATCTCAAAAATGTGCAGCTTTGTCTTCTTGAGGAGAGCGAGGGAGAACAAAACCCCGGGCACTGTGAGGGTTATGAATGATATCAGTATTACTCCAAGTACACCAAGCACACTCATTTAATCCCAGTGGATTCATCAGCTGTTCAGTATCTCCTTAGGTACCTCCAGCTTTTTAACTGCTCTGTCAGGAAAGACGGTTCCTGGCGGTGCGATCCTCACCTTTATTCCTATCGCGCCGTACTTCGGATACGCCGCAAGATGAGCCTCGTTTATGAGCGATGTCACGTCTCCCGCCTTTGGTATGTATCCTATGCTCTTCCTCATGGTCTTGTGCTTTGCTCCCTTTGCGGCCAGCTTCCCAGCCAGCACTATCTCGACGCCTATGGCCCCGTTCTCTATTATACTCTTAAGCATCATCTGCATGACCCTCCTCGGGTTGATGTTCCTCTCGAGCTTCTCCGCGATCTCTTTCGCTACGAGCATCGGCTCGAGCATCTTGTTCTTTACTTCTACCACGCTTATCTGCGGGTTGTCTATGGCGAACTTCTCCTTTATCGTCTCCGTGAGCTCGTTTATCGTCCTGCCGCCCGGGCCTATTGCCCTTCCGGGGAACAGGAGGTAGAGCGTTATCCTTGTTACAACTGGTGTCTTCTGTATCTCTACCCTGGAGAATCCGGCCCTCGAGAGAGCGCCCTGAAGGTACTTAGATACGTTTAGCTTTATCATCGCGTCCTTCAAAAACTTGTCCTCTACTGTCAATAAACCACGTTGTTAATCATCACTTTGCCTGATCCGGTGCCTTCTCCTGATTTGAAGGCTGAACCTTATTATCCTTTGCTTTTACATCGTTGCCTGCAATGGCCTTGGATTGTTCCTTGGGCTGTTCCTTGGGCGCCTGCTTCTTCTCTTCTGCCTTTGCCTCCTTTTTCTGACCCTTTTCCTTTGGCTTTGCATGCTTCGGATTCTGCTGCACCTTCGCCGCAAGCTTTGAATCTTCTTTTTCGTGAATCTTTATGAAGCGCTTGGCGTTCTCTCCCAGCTCGGACTCTTCTGACGCCAGTCCTATCTCGACCTTGGCGTATTCGAGGTTGCTCCTCCTTGCCGGGGCAAAGCCGTATGTGTGGCCCGTTATCCCCGAACCCATGTAGAGGACTCCCTTTGCCGGTCCCCTCTGCAGTATCTGCTTTTTATTCGCGGACGCGTGCACCACCGCGAGCTCTTCAGGCATGTATCCCGAATTCTTTGCGTTGGCGATCGCGTTGATCAGGACACGCCTGACTATCTTCGCCGCCTTCATGGGATACCTGCCCTTCCTGCCCCCGAGCTCGTGCCTTGCTCCGAATCCGGTATTGTGCGTCCTGTAGTAAACGGCCCTGCCTCCCGCTATCGACTCGAGAAGCGCGAGCGCGCTCTGCGCCTTCCTGTACCTTATCGTGTCGCACACGGCTCCGAGATCCTTGTAGCTGGCGTCTATGCTCTCCATTAGAGCGAACGTCATGCCTTTTTTGTTGCCGTTGTACGAATAGTTTTGCATCGTTATCACGACTACTTCTGGTCGAGGAACTTGCTTCCCCTCGTTGCCCTGATTCCTGGGGCGCTGTGCTGCACGCGCTTTGTAGTGTAAACAAACTCGCCGAGCCGCCTTCCTATCATGTTCGGCGCTATCACGAGCTGGACGAACTCCTTGCCGTTGTATATCTCGAACTTCATGTTGATCCAGGATGGGAGTATGACGGCCTCGCGCGTCTGCGTCTTTATGGGCTTGTCCGAACCTTTCTTCCTTGCCTTCTCTATCTTCTCGTTCAGCTTTCTGTACTGAATGGAGTTCTTCTTTATGAACCTCCTTGCCCTGGCCTTGATCTGCTTGGTGAAGTCCTGCATGCTTATGCCTTCAACCTCGCTGGCCGTCTTTCCTCTGAATACTACTCTTTCGGGCATTTGATCATCTCTTCCTTCTTCCTACGCGGCTCGCCGCGATGTTTCCTATCTTCCTTCCTGGCGGGGCGTTCCTTGAAGTCATGCTGCTCCTTCCCTTGTGGTGCTGCTTGCCTCCGAACGGATGGTCCACCGCGTTCATGTGCACTCCCCTGTTTCTGGGCCATATCGTGTTCCTCGGCTTGAGCATGTAGAAGCTCTTGCCCGCTTTTACGAGCGGCTGCTCGGTAATGCCGCCTCCGGCCACGACCCCGAGCTGGGCCATGCACCCCTCGTTGAGATTTATAGTATCCTTTGAAGGCAGGGTAACGCTCACGTTTCCGCCTATGTGGGCCGATATGTAAGCCGCCGCTCCGGCGGACTTTACGAACCTGCCGCCGTCTCCCGGTATCTTCTCTACGTTGTAGATTGCTACACCTTCAGGAACGTCCTTGAGCTTAAGGACGCTGCCTATGGAGTATACGGGCGTGGCTCCGACGTGAACCTTGTCGCCTATCTTTATCCCTTCTGGTGCGAGCATCGTAGCCTTTGAAAAATCATCGTAAAGGATCTCCATTATCGGGGCGTTGTGCCCGGTGTGGTTGAAAAGCCCGACTACCTCGCCGTACTTGTCCGCGCTCACTACGTTGCCGTAGCTGACATTGACGTCGAACGTATGGGGCAGCTTCCTGTACGCTATGGAGCCTTTTCCCCTCCTTTGCTGTCTGAGTTTCTTTCCCATGATTCACACTGTTGCGCGTTATACCAGTTTCAGCTTCACCGCGATGTCGCTGGCCTTTGATTCCTTGCCTATCTTTATTATCGCTTTCTTCCTGTTCTGGAAAGTGTTCAATACCCTTACATTGTCAACCTTTACGCCGAAGAGCTTTTCAAACTCTTCCTTTATAATGCTTTTAGTGGCGCTGAGGGAAACTATGTACTCGATTTCGTTGTTTCTGTCTATCCTGCCTATCGCCTTTTCGGTTCCGACAGGATACATAAGCACTCCCATTATATCACCTCCCCAACGGCGGCCTGGCCCTTTCTATGGCGCCGTCGAGTTTCTTGAACGCCGATTCGCTGATCACGGCAAATCTTCCTGGGACTCCCCCCGGTGCGAGCAATTCTACTTTCATGTTGTTTACGCTGCACGCGTCTGCTCCGGCTATGTTTCTGGACGCCTTTATCGCCGGTGCATCGTCCCTGCTGAATATGAATACCATCGATTTCTTGTAGTGCCTTTCTGACGCGCTTCTTCCGGATTTTATCTTCTTGCCCTCCTTGCACGAGTCCAGGTACTTGAGGGCTCCTATGCTCTTTACGAATTTAATCATCTCCTTTGTCTTTCCTATGCTCTCTATCTCGTCTGATACTACCACCGGCAGCGCAATCTGCTTCTCGAACTTGTAGTTGATAAGATCGGTGTTTGAAGTGGCGGCTATCGCGCTCCTCATCGCCTTTTGGTACTCCTTTTTGTTCATGTTTTCTACGAGTATCTTTTCTATCATGTGGGGATGAGCACGCTTTCCCTTTACGGCGGATGGTATCCTCTTTACCTTA
>JAKAOQ010000009.1 GCA_021812105.1 Microcaldota archaeon
GAGGAGAAGCCCGCGGAGCAGAAGGAGCAAAAGGAACAGAAGGAGCAGAAGGAGCAGAAGAAACCAGCGGCTCAGGGGCCGGAGAATAAAGCGTGAAACAGGTATTTGAAATGCCAGACGTCCCGGAAAAGCAGGAACCACAGGGTGCGCAAACGCAGCAGCCCGCGGCAGCGCAAAGCCCTCAGGCACAATCCCCGCAGAATGTTTTCCACGGTATACCAGCCGAAATAGTCGAAGTCGAAAAGCGCGGCAAGACCGGGATGTACGGCGAGATCTACATAGTTATGTGCAGGGTTCTAGAAGGCAGGGACAAGGGAAGAATAATAAAAAGGAACATACTCGGCCCGGTCAGGATAGGCGACATAGTCAGGCTGACCGATACAAGCAGGGAAGCGAGGCAGATATCGGTGAAGTGAGCCCAAAGGGCTAGCGGTGAACACATGAAGTGCGCTTATTGTTCGAAAGAGATAGGCAAGGGCACCGGCCTGATGTTCGTGCACAGGTCTGGCAAGATCAGCTACTACTGCAGCAACCGATGCTACAAATTCGATTTCGTTTATCACAGGAAGCTGAAGAAGCAGACTGAAAAGTGACGTAGGCTTGGGCTACTAGGCTACGCGCCTGGCCACTTTCTGTCCGTGCTCAGCCTTGTCCTCTTCAAATACCTCATCCAGGTCCAGCTCCTCCATGTTTCTTATGCTTTTGTTTATTCCGTCCTCGCTGTACTCCGGAAATTCGACCCCGCTTACAACTATCATGACCCTTACGGTGTCTTTTTTCATTTCGCTGTCTATCCTGGCTCCCCATTTGAGCAGGGCACTCGGATCTATCCTCCCTGAAACCTCCTGAAATACCTTCTCAGCCTCCCTGAGAGTCAGCCCCTCACCGCCTACTATATTCACCAACGCCTTCTTCGCCGTAGAAAGTTCAGCGTCAAGCATCGGGCTCTTTATCGCGCTCTCCAGCGCGTTGAGCGCCCTCATCCCGTTTCCATCCGGAGCCACGCTCTCGCCCGAGCCTATGACCGCGTATCCCGAGTCCCTGAGGACAGCACGAAGGTCGGCAAAGTCTATGTTTACCAGGCCCGGCTTCGTGGTCATTTCAACTATGCCCTTGGTGGCGCCGGCGAGCACCTCGTCAGAAACCCTGAACGCCATGTTGAGCGGAAGGTCGGGCGCTATGGAAAGCAGCTTGTCGTTTGGTATGACTATAGTTGTGTCCGTTACTTTCTTCAGCTTGGCGAGCCCTTCCAGGGCGTTCCTCATTCTCGTCTTCCCCTCGCTCGAGAACGGCAGCGTAACTACGCTTATGGTAAGCGCGCCTGCCTCGTGCGCCTCGTGCGCTATCGTAGCTATAGAGCCGGTACCCGTACCTCCTCCAAGGCCGCACGTTACCAGGACAAGGTTGGCGTCTCCTATCATGTGCCTTATCTCATCCTTGCTTTCTATCGCCGCTTCCTCGCCAACCTTTATATCGCTTCCAGCTCCCAAGCCTCTTGTAAGCTTCTTACCTATGAGCAGCTTCCTCTCCGCCCTGGTCTTGACAAGGTGTGCAGCGTCTGTGTTCATCGCGAGAAGCATGGCACCCTCCACGCCCACGCTGCTTAGCCTGGTTATGGTGTTGCTTCCGCTTCCACCGGTGCCTATTACGTATATCTTCGGCTTGGCGCTTTCTATAAATCGCAGTATCTCTTCATCATCTGGGCTAAGGGCCTGGTTCTCAACCATTGAATCACTAGTCGCAAATTAAGATGATGCAGCAAAAATTAAAAGCTTAAGGGTGGGAGGATGTCACCCCAAAAAACTCGCGACGCTCCAATCGTCTGCGATAACGAACGGCTCTTATATAAATTCTCACATGCAATAATTTGTGTGGTCTTTTTATGTCCGGAAAAGATAGCAGCACGGGTAGAACCTCTCCTCTTGGAAAGCCAATAAAAGACGTGAGGCTGAGGGCATCAATGAAAGTCTCAGATCTGATAAAAGAGATGGAAGGAATCGGCGGATTCTCGGCGCAGCACATGGTAGACGGAATACGTATACTGGAAGAGATGTTCGCAGACAAATCCGCATACAAGTTCCTCTCGTTTCCTGCCGACATAATAGCTACCGGGATCAGGGGCGTGATAGCCGACTCGGTCAAGCACTTCAACGCCATAATAACCACAGGCGGCACGCTCGACCACGACATAGCCAGGGCGTACGGCGGCGTTTACAGCAAGGGATCGTTCTACGCGGACGATTCCGAGCTTCACAAGGCGGGAGTCTACAGGCTCGGCAACGTGTTCATAGAGAAGGACGAATACGGGCTCAAGCTGGAGAAGAGCTTCAACACGATAATGGAAGACATATACTCTTCCAAGGACTACAAGAAGGAGTACAGCGCAAGCGAACTGATATACGAATTTGGGAAGAGAATGAAGGACGAAGGCTCTATAGTAAGGCAGGCCTACCTCCACAACGTGAAGATATACGACCCAGGGATACTCGATGGTGCGTTCGGAACGCAGCTCAGCATCTTTGCGCAGGACCACGATTTCAAGCTAAACCTGATAAAGGACGAGCTGGAGCTAAGCAACACAATATTCGACAACAAGGTGACGGGTGCGCTCATGGTTGGCGGGGGAATAAGCAAGCACCACGTTATCTGGTGGAACCAGTTCAAGGGCGGCCTCGACTACGCGGTATACATCACTACCGCAACCCAGTTCGACGGCAGCCTGTCGGGAGCAAGGCTTTCCGAAGCCGTATCTTGGGGCAAGATAAAGGAGAAGGCGAAGTACACAACGATAGACGGCGACGCCACAATAGTGCTCCCAATAATGTTCTCGGCCCTGGACATTTTCTGAAGCGCGCGAAAACCGTACCTGCTAAAGCTGTCTGTCCGCCCACCATTTTACTATATCGTCGCCTTCAAGAAACGGGTAGTTGTGAGTTTTTGCGTATCTCTTTGCATCAGCGTACTTCAAAGAGCGCCCGTCATCACCAAGCATTTCGACTATGGTAGCCGAGGGGGTCAGGCCGCTCAGGAGCATCAGGGATGTGGAAAGCTCGGTATGTCCCTTCCTCTCCGTTACCAGCCCCTTTCTTGCTATGAGGAGGTGCACGTGGCCCGGTGATCTAAAAGACCTCCCAAACTCCTTCCTCGCTTTGGTCGACTCTAACCTGTCCGCCCTGTGCAGCAGTTTGGCGAATTCTCTTATCGTAAGGGCCCTGTCCCTGTCCGGTATCCCTGTGAAAGTCTCTCTGTGGTTTATCGTAATTGAGAATGCGGATTTCTCGTCGTAGGGTATGTCGTTTGGCTGCAGATATCTGAATACGCTATAGCTGCTCCTGTTTAACATGTTTACAATATAATCAATCCCGAGTTTCATCGCAGCGCCATAAGTAAGCGTGGTACACACCAGACCACCACCATCCTTTCTCATCGTTCTTACTATTCTCGGGTTTACGAATTGCGAAGGCACGACTATGTCGGTCTCATTCTCTCTGCCTGAACTGTCAAAAATCAGGGTAGGGACTCCTTTCCTCACGCTCCTTATGACACTGTCCAAATCCGTGCGCATGATATCTTTACAATGCAAAGCCTCAAAATAAAGTTTTTGCCATAAAAATTTGCCACGCTCCTACAAGCACGGCCAAGAAAACCGTGTGCAATCAATAATCAGGTTTCTAGTCAAGTTCTATACTGTCTCCAAGCCTGGGCGCGTACGTATTGAAGCCCTCTCCTCCAAGCTTTTCCGCAAGAAGTTTCGTGTTCTCTTCGCTGCCGTGCATGCATATTACCGTGTTTGGGGCGCTCTCCCTGACATACCTGTACAGGTCGCTCATACCCGCGTGGGCGGAGAAGTCATAGAGTTCAACTGGGTTCTCTATCTTCCTGTTATTGCCTTTTATGCTTATCGTACCCGACCTAAGAAGCCTGTACCCGTTGGTCTCTTCTATCTGGTATCCCGTAAGGAATATCTTCGAAGCCTTGTTTATCTTAGTTATGTAGTCAAGGACAGGCCCCCCGTTAAGCATACCCGCGGTTGTGACTATGATCGATGGCTCAGAGAGCGCCAGTTCCCTCTCGTTTCTGTCGGCGACCATAGACGCCTTCTGGAGCGCCTTCTCTAGTACTTCAGGATTCGAAATAAAGTCCGGGTATCTGCGCACTATCTGTGTTGCCTTCTTTACCATTCCGTCAACATACACGTTATCAGCAAGTCCGTTTTCATAAAGCATAGCAAGTATCTCCTGCCCCCTTCCAACCGCAAATACTGGGAGCAGGGCGCTGCCGCCGCCCTGCAGCGTAGCCTTTATGTCGTCAGTGAACTTCCTGACAAGCGCCTTCCTGTCTGGGTGGTCCTTGTACGCGTAGGTTGATTCAATTATAAGGACATCGCTTTTTACTATCTCTGCGCCTTTGTGCAGACTCTGCGCCTGCAGCTTGAAGTCCCCTGTATAAACAATCCTCCTGTTGTCCTTTGCCCTATCCCTCTCCAGGAGTATTATAGAGCTGCCTGATATGTGGCCCGCGTCGTGGAATTCGACGTTATAGTCTTCAAAAGGCATCTCAGCTCCGTACTCGACACTGGTGTAATGCTTGACAAAATTGTTCAGCTGCCTCCTGTGGAATTTCTCTGGTTTGTGCTCGTTTCTCGCTATCTTCATCGAATCGTTTAGAAGCAGCTCGGATAGCTCTAAAGTAGGAGCGGTTCCGAATGAGGGAGCTAGCGCACCGTTGTACAGATACGGAGCCATGCCGCTATGGTCCAGGTGCGCGTGGCTAAGCAGAAACGCATCTACCCTGCCGGCCTCCATAGGGTACGCGGTCTTGTGGTCAAGCTTTACCCCGTAATCGAATAGGAATCTCTTTGAGTCCGAGAGCAGGACCCCTGACCTTCCAACTTCCTGGGCGCCTCCTAAGAATTTCAATATCATTCAATCGTTGCAATAGGAACAGATA
Organism: Microcaldota archaeon; assembly: GCA_021812105.1. GTDB lineage: Archaea > Micrarchaeota > Micrarchaeia > Micrarchaeales > Micrarchaeaceae > JAKATY01. Next base: position 4,951 of record JAKAOQ010000009.1, read on the forward strand.
AGTTAGTACGTAATTTACTAAACTATCAGAACAAGAAAAGAATTGAAAATATTTAAATCTTAGCACTTATAGGTATGTGATTGCATGTCCGACGAGATAAACTTTGTTGACATAATGGCCCTCTCGAAAATCGGACCGGATACCGTAGTAGAGAAGTTCGGCGGAATGATCAATTCCTCTTTCTTCGATGCTTCAAATATACTCGGCGCCCTAAAGATAAAGGGACTGATCGACTTCACAACGTCATTTCCTGGGCAGAGCGCCATAACCGTAACGGAGCTCGGCAAACAGACCATGAACGATGCGAACGGAAAATCCAACGAACCGTTCGACACGCTTGATTTTACCCTGCTTACACAACTTTCGGCCGGGAAGCGTTCCCTGACAGACCTCAGCGGAGCCGTGAACATACGGCCGAAGGACATGGCCATGCACCTTTACAAGCTCATGCAGCTTCAGTACCTGACGTCAACTTTCAGGAACGGGGTGCTCGACATCGCGCTGACCGAGAAAGGGTTCCTCCAGGTAAAGGCCGGAATGCCAAAACCGCAACCTACACCGCAAGCTTCGGCTGCGGTCCAGGTGCAGCCAGGCCAGGCACAGGGCGAACCAGCGTTTGCGCCAGAGCCACAACCAATGGCAGCGCAGCAACCCGCGATCAACCAGACTCCGCCGGAGCAGAACCAGCCGCAGAAGCCGGTCAACGAGGTCGAGAAACTTATATCAGAATCGAGACTCAAGAAAGCCAAAAAGAACACGATCATAATCGTTATAATAGTACTGATTATCATACTGCTTGCAGTGCTGTTCAAGTACAAGATTTTGTGAACAGTGTTTAAGTGGAAAGTTCGATGGTGGAATGAGTCAGTTGATGGACTTCATGCGTGCGCAGGAGCTGCTGAGAAAGTACGGGATAAACAGCGCCAGGAGCTCTTACGTGAAAAGCGCGTCCGAAGCGGTGCGCTTTTCGGGCGGCAAGCCTATCGTTATGAAAGTCCTGTCTCAGAAAGCACTGCACAAGTCCAAGAGCGGACTTGTGAAGCTCAAGATCTACACGGAAAAAGACATAAGCTCGGCTTTCTCTTACCTGAGTTCAAGGGCGCGCGCTCTGAATCTCGGAAACTACAAGATTATAGCGCAGGAGATGGTGGAAAGTGGTACCGAGATAATAATAGGCGGAAATGTGGACCAGCAGTTCGGGAAGATGATTCTGCTCGGACTCGGCGGGGTATACGTGGAGATCTTCAAGGATGTGGCCCTTAGGGTATGCCCTATAAGCAGATACGACGCCAGATCGATGATACAACAATTGAAGTCTTCCGGAATAATAGCGCCAGACGTGCGAAGGGAGAGGATGGTGGAATCGGTACTGTTGAAGGTATCAAGGATGCTTGTTGAGAACGACATTTCGGAACTCGACCTAAATCCGATAATACTTACAGGGAACGGTTATACTGCCGTAGACCTTAGGATTATGAAGTGAATGGTTATGAAGAGAGATTATGCGGACCTGCGGTACATAATGAATCCAAGGAGCGTGGCAATAATAGGCGCATCTCCGAATCCGGACAAGGTGGGTCACGTAATACTGCAGAACTATTTTGACGTAGGCTACTCAGGAAAGTTGTTTCCCGTTAACAACGCCTACGAAGGGAAGATACTGGGTCTGCAGACCTACAAGAGCGTGCTGGACATAAAGAGGAGCATAGACCTTGCCATAATAGCGATACCTGCTGAACACGTCTCAGAGGTTTTGGAGGAGTGCGGAAGGGCCCACGTAAAGGGCGTCATCATAATCAGCAGCGGTTTCGCAGAGGTGGGGGAGGTAAAGAGGCAGGAAGAGATAACGAGAATAGCGGACAAGTACGGCATGCCCGTGATAGGGCCAAACTGCCTCGGCGTAATGGACATGAGGTCCAGGATAGACACGATGTACCTGCCCACGTTCAAGCTTGACAAGCCGAAGATAGGCAGCGTAAGCTTCGCTTCACAGAGCGGTGCGGTAGGCAGCCTGATACTCGACATAATATCCCACGAAGGCTTCGGTCTTTCAAAATTCATATCGTACGGAAACGCTGCCGACGTAGACGAGACCGACATACTGAACTATCTCGCGCACGACAAGGACACAAAGATAATAATATTCTACCTCGAGGGTGCGAAGAGGGGCAAGGAATTCATAGAGGTCGCTAAGAAGGCGACAAGGATCAAGCCCGTGATAATAATAAAAGGCGGCAGAACAGAGCAGGGAGCCTCAGCTGCGCATTCACACACCGCGGCTCTGGCCGGCAGCGCCGAGGCGTACGAAGCGGTTTTTAGGCAGTTCGGATTCGTCATAGCGAACGACCTGGACGAACTAATAGCGTACGCGAAGATATTCGACACGCAGCCGCTTACCACCGGTAACAGGATAGGAATGATAACCAACGGAGGAGGCATGGGCGTACTCGCTACAGACGCCCTGTACAAGAACGGTCTCAGACTCGCTGAGCTGTCGGAAGAGTCGAAGAAAACACTGCGAAAATCCATGCCACCCATAGTAAATATAAGGCTCCCCCTCGACATAGGCGGAGATGCTGATGACAAGAGGTTCGCTGCCGCTCTCGATGCGGTGAGCAACGATCCAAACGTAGACGCGCTTATGGTGATAACACTGTTTCAGACTCCCGGAGCCGACTCGAGGGTCGCTTCGATGCTGATACATCGCAGCATGGAGGCGAAGAAACCCATAATAGTGGTGAGCCCGGGAGGCAGCTACGCCCAAGTCCATAACGACATGATGGAGAGTTCCGGCGTGCCTGTGTACGATTCGGAAGACCTCGCGGCCAAGTCGCTGAGGGCGCTGATAGGCTATTCGAAATACAGGGCTGGGAAGGTATGAAGGTGTTTATATGGCTTCGAAAATAAAGATAACGGGCAAGACTAAGAGGATAATAGAGAGGGACAAAAAGGTATTCCTCACTACAACACGGGAGACCTACCCCTTCGTGGCGGACAGGGGGGAAGGTGACTACTCGTACGACGTAGAGGGCAACAGGTTTATCGACTTCGCCAGCTACATATCGGTCTACAACATGGGCGTAAACGCCAACAAGGGCATCAGGAGCGCAATCAAACAGCAGGTAGACAAGCTGATGCATTCGGCGTTCACCGATTACTACTCTGAGCTTCCAGTTAAGTTTGGAGAAGAGCTCCTCTCAATGTTCCCGCGCGGTTTTGGGAAGCTCTTTCTGTCGAATTCCGGAACCGAGGCAAACGAGGCAGCGATAAAGTTTGCGCAGCTGTTCACGAAGAGGAGCTACAATCTTGCGTTCTACGGGGCTTTCCACGGCAGGAGCAAGGGATCGCTCGCGCTCACAGCGTCGAGGTACGTGCAGAGGTCGCACTTCGGGCCGTTCTCCAACACCATCCACGTGCCGTTCGCCTACTGCTACAGGTGCCCGTTCAATCAGACCTATCCCGGATGCGGATTCGCGTGCGTGGACTACATAAAGAAGTACCCCCTGGCAAAGGAGGTGAATCCCAAGGAAGTATCCGCCTTCTTCGTGGAGCCCGTGCAGGGCGAGGGCGGCTACGTGGTGCCTCCAAAAGACTACTTCAAGGAGATAAAGAGAATAACCGATGACAACGGCATGTTGCTTGTCGCGGATGAGGTGCAATCCGGGTACATGAGGACCGGTAAGTTTCTGGCGCTCGACAACTTCGGCGTCGAGGCCGATATATACACGATGGCCAAAGCCCTCGGAGCCGGCCTTCCTCTCGGAGCTACCGTGGTAAGGAAAAGCCTGGGAGATATACCCTCGGGATCGCACGCCAGCACATTCAGCGGAAATCTGGTGAGCGTTTCGGCTGCCCTCGCATCATTGAGATACGTGAAGAGGAACAGGAAGAGGCTCGAAAAGGAAGCAAGGGAGAAGGGTAGGCACATAATGAAAAGGCTGAAGGAGATGGAGGAGAGCTACGAGATAGTCGGAGACGCGAGGGGCCTCGGGCTTATGATGGCCATAGAGATAGTGAAGGACAAGAAGAGCAAGGCGTTCGGTGTAAAGGAAAGGGAGAGAATACTGGAAGACGCTTTCTACAACGGATTGCTTCTGCTTCCAGCCGGAGACTCGTCGATAAGGATAATACCGCCTATCACCATGAGCAAGCCGTCAATAGAAAGAGGACTCAACGTACTCGAAAACGCCGTCAAGAAAGCCGACCAGGACGGGTAGCACGGCGCCCGATCTGGGTCATTCCGGATAAGCAAAACCTATTAATACCTTCCCGACGCATTAATAAAATACCTTTTTGATTTGTCAGACTATCTATTTGTAAAAGTAGTCTTTTTGGTGAAGCAATGGCAAATGTGTATGATGTGAATTCGGCGCAGCTGGTCAGCGCAGCAGCCGCAGCACTCAAGGAAAAGATAAAGAAGCGCGATTATATAAATTACGTAAAATCGGGCCCGAGCAAGGAGAGGCCTCCAGCCCAGAGCGATTTCTGGTACACGCGCAGCGCGTCGATACTAAGGCAGGTGTACATAAACGGCCCTGTCGGAGTAACGAGGCTCGCCACGAGATACGGCAGCAGGAAGGAGCACGTTGTCCACAGGAGGCATCACGTTCAGGCCGGCAGCGGCATAATACGCGACATGCTCCAGGAGCTCGAGAAGGCAAACATGATAAAAAAGGTTAAAAACGGCAGGGTCATAACGCCACAGGGCAAGTCGTTCCTTGACAAGATAGCAAACCAGGTAAGCGGCAGAAAGTGATGCAATGCCAGAGGAAAGGCAGCGCAGCGACGAAGCGGAGCTGAAAAAAGCGTGGGCGAAGGCGTACAAAGCGGCGCAGGAGGAGCAGCAGAGGAAGGCGCTGCTCCGCAGGTACCTCGACGACGCGTCCTACGAGAGAATGATGAACATAAAGGCTTCGAACAGCGAGCTGTACCTGCAGCTTACCGAGCTTATAATACAGATAGTGCAGAGCAACAGGATAACCGGCAAGATACCAGAGGCGCAGTTCCTGCAGCTTCTGAGGAAGCTCACGTTCAGGCCGGAACCGACACTTACGTTCAAGCACAAGTGAGGGCAAATGTCCAAGAAAAGCATGTTGAAAAAAAGGATGCTGGCGAAAAGGGCCAAGAGAAACAGGCGTATTCCAGCGCTGGCAATGGTGAGGACGCACAGGAGACTCCAGAGCAACCTCTTCGCCAGGAACTGGAGAAGCAGGAAGCTCAAGATAAAGGCGTGACCAGAAATCGGTGACTATATATGGCAGAAATACTACTTACAATAAATCTGAGGAAGTTCCTGATGAAGCAGGAGAGGAACAAGAGGCTGAGGAGGACGGCTGGGTACGTGAGGGACAGGATAGCCCACTACACGAAGACACAGCCGGAGAACGTGATAATATCGCAGGCGCTGAATAACGCGATAGTCAAGTTCTACTCGAAGAGCATGCTGCCGCTTAAGCTCAGCGTGAAGCTCGAAGGCGGAAAGGCGACTGCAACCCAGTTCAAGGAGACGGGTGCCGCAAAGCCGGAGAATGCAAAGGCCAAGGAGTTCAAGAAGGCGTACAACAAACTGATTGCGGCCAGAAAGGGGAAGGGCAATGGCAGGAACCAGCAGCCGCCTGCCGCCGCGGCCAAAGGTGTTGAGAAGAATGGGAACAATGCTCTACCGCATAAGTAATAGCGATTACGTCGGGGTTTTTGCGAGCGCAAGCGACAAGTACGTTTTTCTGGGCAAGGGCATAGGGCAAAATGACAAGTCGCGCGTCGCAGAGACGCTCGGTGTCGAGTACGTAGACATCTCGGTTTCGGGTTCGGATCTTGTGGGATTGTTCGCGCGCGCGAATTCCAACGGCATACTCCTGTCCAACATAATAGAGGAGAGCGAGCTGGAGGAGCTCAAGAAGAAGAAGCTGGGCATAAACATAGGAGTGGTGGACAGCGGCCTTAACACGATGGGAAACGACATAATAGCAAACGACAAGATAGCAATAGTGAATCCAGATTACGACCAGCAGGAGATGGTCCAGATACGCGACGTTTTGGGAGTAGAAGTTGTCAAGTCTGAGATGAAGCTTTTCAAAACAATAGGAGCGAGCAACGTGCTGACCAACAAAGGCATGGTGGTAAACAACAGAAGCAGCGAAGAGGAAAAGGCGGAGCTCGAAAGGATGGCTGGGATAAAGTCGGTAAGAACGACCGCTAATTCGGGGTCGATATACGTGGGACTGTCGGTTATAGCGAACTCCAAGGGGGTGGTGCTCGGAAAAGGCACCACGGGCTTCGAGATACAGCGCATTTCCGAGGGATTGGACCTAGATTAATAAGCAGAGCCACAAAACGCATAAATACGCAACGCGCTAATAATAATCGGTGCACAAATGGCTGAAAAAGAGGAAGAGCCGCGTCAGAGCATGGAAGAAGTCAGATACATGGCGCAGCTGTACAACGACAGGTACACCGCCCTGAACGCCGAGATAAAGGAACTAGTCGCAGATATAAGTTCGTTGAGCAACAGCAAGAAGACTCTCGAAGAGTTCGATTCCATAAAGGGGAGAAAAATACTTACACCCATAAGCAACATAATGCAGATCTTCAGCACAGCAGAGGCTTCGGACAAGGCGCTCGTAAGCGTGGGCGGAGGATACGTCCTTGAAAAGAGCATAGCCGAGGCGCAGCAGTTCCTGGACAAGGTGCTCGATGAGAAGAACAAGCAGCTTGCCAGTATGTCAAAGGAGAAGGATGCGGTAGAGAACATACTACTCAGGTTGTCCTACACGCTCTCAAGGGTGTAGCCGCGATGTTTGAAGAGCTGCGCAAGAAGATATCAAACGCGATAAGGGGTATCTCAAAGAAAGAAGAGGAGAAAGCGGAAGCGCAGCAAGAGAGAAATGAGGAAAAGATAAGCAATGAGGTAGTAAGTAAAGAGATAGGTGTGAAGGAGGAAGTCTCCGAGACAAAGCGACCAGTAGCAAAAAGCGATGAAGCACCCGGCGTAGCCCTGGAAAAGCAAGGAAAGCAGGAAAGAACCTTAGACGTATCTCTGGCTTCCAAGATAAAGGGCGCCGTACTCGGAAATGTTACGCTTAGCGACAAGGAGGTGTCGGGTTTCATAGACAAGGTGAAGATGTCGCTTATAGAGTCCGATGTGTCGTACGACGTCGCGGAGGAGATGTCTGAAAACCTGTACTCCAGCCTCAAGGGCATGCGAGTGCCGCCTTCCAAGGCCGAAGACGAATTCATGAGCAAGGTACGCGAGTCGATGACGAGCGTGCTATCAAAGGGCAGCCATGGTACCAACATAAAAAAATTCATAGACGAACGCGTAAAGGCCAACGATCTTCCGGTTAAGATACTGTTCCTGGGCCCGAACGGAACTGGAAAGACCACCACCATAGCAAAAATCGCCTACATGCTGAAGAACTCGGGAACGAGCTGCGTTATTTCGGCCAGCGACACTTTCAGGGCAGCAGCTATAGAGCAGACGGAGCATCACGCAAAGAAGGTGGGTGTCCCGGTCATAAGAAGCTCCTACGGCGCCGACCCGGCGAGCGTAGCCTTTGATGCGATAGCGCACGCGAGGTCCCACAATATAGAAGTGGTGCTGATAGACAGCGCTGGAAGGCAGGAGACCAACAGAAACCTCGTGATGGAGATTCAGAAGCTAGTAAGGGTATCCAAACCAGACCTGACAATATTTGTAGGAGAGAGCACTTCCGGCAATGCACTGCCGAACCAGATCAGGGAGCTGTCCAACCACGTAAAGATTGATGGGATAATACTCACCAAGCTCGACTGCGACGCGAAGGGCGGCAACGCGATATCGATAGCAAGCGCTACCGGTATACCGATACTATTCTTTGGCACGGGGGAAGGATACGATGCGCTGGTACCCTTCGATGCAAATTTCATAGTAAACAACATACTTCCCGCCTCATGACATAGATACACTCTGTTTTTATTTTTTGCCCTATCATAATACTTGCGGCTCAAGTTTATACGGTGCTGAAAAATGGTGGAAGAGAACAAGGAGGAGGCAGCGTTCAACAAGGCGCTCGAGGAAATCGTGCTGAAGAAACTCGAGGGCAAATTCGTAAACATAAACGACTACGAAAAGAAAAGGGAGCTGCTTACCGAAGTGGCAAAAACAGTAGAGCCTGACGCGAGTCCCGAAGAAATCGACGCCATAACCAAGGACGTAGACAACTTCAATCCCATCACAGAACTCTTAAATGACGAGAACATAGAGGACATAATGATAAACGGGACCAGCAACATATTCGTCTACGATTCTAGAAGCGGCCAGAAGAAGACCGACAAAAAAGTGGGCAGCGTTGAGGAGCTCTCCAACCTCGTAAACAAGATGAAGCTCTACGCTACAAACTCCACGGCCGGAGGCAACATACTCGACGTCCATCTGCCTTCAAAAAGCAGGGCGAACATAATATCATCGCCCAGGGGTTATGACATAACAATAAGGAACTTCAGGAAGGCGCCCTACAGCGTGATAGACCTGATAAACGAGGGCACAATGGACTACAGCATAGCCGCGAGGCTGTGGCTCTATATGGATGGCTTCAGGGTCAGGCCTGCAAACATACTAATAGGCGGCATGCCGGCTTCGGGCAAGACCACGCTCCTGAACTCCCTCTTCTCGTTCCTCAGGCCCGAACAGAGAATAGTCACGATAGAGGAAACCTACGAACTGGACACGAGTACGCAGGAGAATTGCGTAAACCTGGAGACGAGCGAGGAGATGCCCATGGAGCTCCTCGTTAAGAACACGTTGAGGATGAGGCCCGACATGATAATAATAGGTGAAGTGCGAGGCGCAGAGGCAAACGACATGATAACAGCGATGAATATAGGAAAGATAGTAATGGGCACGATACACGCCTCGTCATCAAGGGATATAATAAACAGGCTGCAGCATTCGCCCATGAACGTACCGAAGGACATACTGCAGGTTATAGACGCGCTGATAGTGCTGTCACAGGTATACAAGAACGGCGTACCAAAAAGAAAGATAGTCCAAATGTCCGAAATATCGGGGATGGAAACGCAGGTTCTTCTCTCCGACCTGTACAGGTTCGATTATAAAACCTACAAGGCGTCTCCGATACTTCCGAGCGTCACTTACAGGGATACGATCTCGCAGCTGATAGGGGTCCCACCGCCTGACATACTGGCCGAGGAAAGAGTCAGGGCCCTGATACTCGAGAGGCTTAACAAACAGGGCAAGAAAAGTATAAACGAGATAAACGAAGCCGTGAGGATGTACTACGACAATCCAGAATCGCTCCTGAAAAGCCTGGGGCTGGACAACGTGTATCCTATAATACGAATATAGATCCTTTGGCAGCGGCAGCACGTCACTCCTTCGTTTCCTGCGCATTCTGCTGCGCCGGCTGTGCGGCTTTCTGCGGACCCTGCTGGTCCGGTCTGATAGCGTTGTATACCTCGTACAGGGATTCCGCCACCTTCTTGCCCCTGTCGCTGAGCCTGATCACCTTTATCTTGCCGTGCTTTTCCCCAGTCACGAGCCCGGCCTTAACGCACGCCGTTATGAAATTACACGAATGCGCGTATGTTGTATCTGTAGCTTTTGCAAGGTCAGATATGTTCCAGTCTTTGGAAGAATCCCTAAGGGCGAGTATGATACGCAGCTGTTTATCCTTGAAGATCAGCAAAGGATTTACCATTTAATCTCAACAATCGGACTTTATCTGCTCGTGTATAAATAATTTACCTTTCAAATATTTGTTGATCCCTAGCTCGGAGGCACGTTACAATGGATTTCACCATAAAACGCACTAACATGGAACGGTTTGCCATAGTATTGCTAATCGTGGGTGCCTTTCTTCTCCTGCTATCAGTGATAAGGGGCACGTACATGATAGTGGCGTTCGCGAAAGGCATACCGCTGCATACTTTTTCTGACATAAGGATAAACGTACTCAACGTTTTTTTTGACTTCCTGATACCTTTCATAGGCGGAGTGCTGCTCATCGTAGCCGGCCTAACAGTACTTAAGTTCAGGCGGGAAGAAACGGAGCACGAGATAACTCGCAAGGTAAGGCAGAGCTTCAACGAAAAGAAGGACAATCTGCTCATGAACCTTATGAGCGAGGACGAGAAAAGAATCCTTTCAATGGTAAAGAACGGGAACGGCATTCTCCAATCAGAACTCGTGGTAAAAAGCGGCTACTCAAAGGTGAAGATGCACCGCATCCTGAAGAAGCTTGAGAACATGGACGTGATAAAAAGGAGCAGGTTTGGCATAACAAACAAGATTTTCCTCAACGATAAAGCGTAGTTCCGCATATACACCGTTTAGCATAAGATTAATAAATTAACGACTTGCTATAATATTCAGGCGCAAAGGTGTAAGCATGGTGAAATATATTATAGCCAAGCAGCTAGTTGGAAGGAAGGTAATAACGAGCGACGGGTTCGATGTTGGCAGGTTTGTAGACGCTGAAATAAGCGAGGTTACGGGTAAGATAAACAACATACTCGTAGAGCCTAACATGGACAGCAGCTTCGCTAGCAGGTTGAAGGCCGAAAGCGGGCAGGTCAAGATACCGTACGCATCGGTTCTGGCCGTAAACGACTACATAGTCGTAGACAGGAAGAACATAGCCTGAATTTGTTTTATTTCAAGGACTTTTTCTTTTCATCTTTTCGGTGATATGTATTTTCGTATGTGGTGGTGACGAGGCCGGAAGGGGTGCGGTAATAGGTCCGCTCGTAGTAGCACTTGTAGTTTTCAAGAAGAGCGCAGAGAAAAAGCTCGCCGAGATAGGAGTGCGGGACTCAAAGATGCTCTCTAGGAAGAAGAGGGAGCTTCTGTACGGTGAGATAGAGCGGCTCGCTGTAGAATCCAAGGTCAGCATAATAACGGCAGAAGAGATAAACAACGCTATGAGGAACAGGATCTCGCTGAACGAGCTCGAGGCGATGCACTTCTCAAGGCTTTTCGACAGCGTGGTAAGCGAAACCGGGTACCTCTACCTCGATTCGCCCGACGTTATTGCCGAAAAGTTCGCCGTAAGGGTAAACACCCAGACCATGAAGCCCACGAAGATAACAGGGATAAAAGCCCCGAAAACGCCGGAGGGGGGCCACTGCACAAGAATAATCGCAGAGCACAAGGCGGATGTAAGGTACCCTATAGTGTCAGCGGCTAGCATAATAGCAAAGGTTACTAGGGACTCGGAAGTCAGAAAGATAGAGAAGGCGCTGAAAATGAGGATAGGCTCTGGCTATCCTTCTGACGAGAAAACGATCAGCGTACTTACGAAGAACATGGGCAACGAAGCGCTGATGAAGGATACGAGGGAGTACTGGAAGACAATGCAAAGGATAAGGCAGACACGCCTTACAAATTTCGACTACTTTGGCACGCACGGCAAAGCGGCAGCGTCGCGGCGGTAAAAGTAAAGAAGAGCCTATTTCTATCTTTTTATCCAAGTATAAGCACGGGTCTGTGGCGCAACTTGGATAGCGCGTCTGGCTTCGGACCAGATGGTTGCGGGTTCAAATAAGCTTCTTGATAAGAAGCCTAAGCAAGAAGCATTGAAAATCCCGTCAGACCCGTTTCACGATAATGTGAGAAAGTTGATCTTTAGCACGCCGCAATGCTAGGTTGTTTTTCAGTCCGACACTCCCCACCTATTTGCTCACAAAGTTCGCCTGTATCGTCGCGTTTGACGAGAGGGTAAGTGTAGCGTTCTGGGCACTCGTTGGGGATACTGAAGATGTTGATGAGGTTATGGACCAACTACTGAATATGTAACCGTTAGGCGGTGAAGCATAAACTGTGTACTTGCTGCCCATCAGTATTGCGCTTGTGCCGTTCGTGTACGAAACCCCATTCAACACTATTATACCGTCACCCGGGTTCGTTATAAACTTTGTAGTAAAAAGAGATGTGCCCGGAGGCGAAACAGACTGTATCGAAAAACCTGTTGTCCTGTACGATCCGCTGCAGCTGCTCGATTGCATGTTATTGCATATACTGTAATTCACTACAAAGGAAACCGATGCCTGCGACCCAGTTGAAGGCACCTGCGTTCCTGGTATCTGCGAAATGCACATTACCTGCGTTCCCTTTAAAGCCAACTGCGGTGTGCAGCTGCCCCTGTAACTATGGACTCCTGAAGCGCCTACGTTAGTTACAGTTATGTTGAATGAATTGCTGGGAAAATAGATGGGCGCGCCAAGATCGTTTGTAAATAAAATGGAGAACTTTATAGGGGTTGTGGCGTTGTACCTGCTGAGTGTGGACTGTAGACATTGAAACTCGGGGTTTATGCTGCATGTGGACGTCAGGTACGACGTAGGGGCTCTGCTTCC
>JAKAOQ010000056.1 GCA_021812105.1 Microcaldota archaeon
CACATTGACTGGTCAGAAACATGGCTTACATTTGCTTCCATAAATAACACACTAGAAGGGTCGCTGGAGCTTTTTATAAACCTTGCGCATGCGCAGCTTAAGGAAAGTAAAATATTTGCGCTGTTATTCAAACTTCATGCCGGACTTCTCCGCTTCGTTTATCACCCTCTCGAAGAACGCGAGGAAGAACGGCGTAAATTGCTTTGGATTTTTCTTTATTTCGTCCCTCAGCTCCTTTATGCTCATCCACTTCCAGTCGTTGGCCTCCTCGCGGTTTATCTTCGGCTCACTATCGTAATGCCCAACGAAGTAGTGGTCGTACTCGTTCTCCCTTAGGCCGTTCTCCATGTCCGCGTGGTAAACGAACGCGCAGAGCTCCTTAAGGTCGCAGTCGAATCCCATTTCTTCCTTAAGGCGCCTGTGCGCAGCGTCGAAGGACTTCTCCCCCGGAAAAGGGTGGCTGCACGTAGTGCTCGACCACAGCCCGGAGCCGTGATACTTGGTAAGCGCGCGCTGCTGCATCATCAGCCTGTTTTCCTTGTCAAAGACGAAGACGGATATCGCCCTGTGGAGCTTTCCGCCGTTCTGGTGAGCCTTGAGCTTCTCCTCGAGGCCTATTTCGTTGTCGTTCTCGTCTACCAGCACAACCTGTTGATCCATGCTATCACGTTCTACAACTATGTTTACGCCCAAAAGGTTCTAAAAGGGTTTTGAACTAGTCCGTCGGCGCGCTGCCGGCCCAAGAGAAGGCTTTTAAAACCTTTTCAACAAATTATTTCTAATTTCATTGCTTTCTATCTGAATTTGTGTGGTGAAATGGATATAATCGTAATACCTTTAGTTGCATCTGTACTGGCTTTGCTGTACGCGGCCGCTGCCGCGTTCTTCGTGCTGAAGCAGGAGAAGGGAAGCAAGAAGATGGAAGAGATAGCAAAGGGAATAAGGCAGGGAGCCACGGCTTTCCTGAAGAGGGAATACAAGACCATATTCCTGTTTTGGCTCATACTCGTAGTTATATTCTCGATAGCGGCGTATTTCAGGATACTCCCAGGAGCAACCCCGATAGCGTTCACCGTAGGAGCAGCGGGTTCGGCTCTCGCCGGATACATAGGTATGGAGATATCGGTCAGGGCAAACGTCAAGACGGCAAAGGCTGCCGAGAAGGGGCTGAAGAGGAGCCTGCACGTTGCGTTCGTGGGCGGAAGCGTGACAGGGATGAGCGTGGTCGGTCTCGCGCTTCTCGGATTTACTTTGATGTTCATGCTTTACAAGAACCCTCTTGTGCTCATAGGCTTCGGCTTCGGAGCGAGCTTGGTGAGCCTGTTCGCAAGGGTAGGAGGGGGAATCTACACGAAGGGCGCTGACGTAGGAGCTGACCTTGTTGGCAAGACGGAGATAGGGCTTCCGGAAGACGACCCGAGGAACCCCGCGGTGATAGCCGACAACGTGGGTGACAACGTTGGCGATTGCGCAGGAATGGCGGCTGACCTATACGAATCTTACGTTATAACGGTCCTTGCATCGATGCTGATCGCGCAGCTGTTCAAGCTGCCGCACATCGCGCTGGTGCTTCCTCTCGCCGTTGGAGGAATAGCCATAGTCGCTTCTATAATAGGCACATTCGTAGTGGGCACAAACGATAAAAAGAAGATATGGAGCACGCTCTACAGGTCAATACTGTTTTCCGGGCTCCTTGCGGTCATAGGATTCTTTGCTTTCGCCCTGGTGATACACAACCTTGGCTACTTCGCGGCGATGCTTTCGGGCATAGTGGTGGCGATCCTTCTGGCGCAGATAACCGGGCACTACACAAACAAGGACACGAAGGCTGTGCTCGAGATAGCTGAAGCGTCAAGGTCCGGAGCCGGGACCAATATAATATCTGGAGTCGCAAACGGGATGCGGGCTACCGCGTTTCCCGTAGCGACCATAGTCGCGGGGATACTCGTGTCCTACGTTTTTGCCGGAGTATACGGCATATCGATCGCTGCGATGGCGATGCTGTCCCTGACAGGCATAATAGTTTCTGTTGACAGCTACGGGCCCATAACAGACAACGCTGGAGGGATAGCAGAGATGAGCGGAATGAGCGGGAGCGTCAGGGGCATAACCGACCCTCTCGACGCCGTAGGCAACACTACGAAAGCGGTCACCAAGGGTTTCGCCATAGGAGCCGCTGCGCTCGCTGCTCTCAGCCTTTTCGTAGCGTTTGCGAGTGTTTCGGGGATAACCGCGCTTGACATACTCAACCCGCTAGTTATGGTAGGTCTCTTCCTGGGCGCGATGATACCTTTCGTATTTTCTGGCATAACCATGAAGGCCGTAGGCAGGGCCGCAGCTAAGATAGTAGAAGAGGTCAGGGACCAGGTAAAGACCAAAAAAGGGCTGCTGCAGGGCAAGGTGCTACCAGACTACGCCAAGGCGGTTGACATAACCACAAAAGAAGCTATAAGGTCTCTTGTGGCGCCGGCTCTTCTCGGCATACTGTCACCCATAGTGGTGGGGCTCGTACTAGGCAAATTCGCCCTGGGCGGGCTTCTCGCAGGAGTGATAGTGTCTGGACTCGTACTTGCTATAATGATGACTACAGGCGGAGCCGCGTGGGACAACGCCAAGAAGTACGTAGAAGAAGGGCACTTCGGCGGCAAAGGTTCGGACACGCACAAGGCAGCGGTAGTAGGCGATACGGTCGGGGATCCTTTCAAGGATACGGCTGGGCCGGGAATAAACCCGCTTATAAAGGTAATCAACACGGTCTCGCTGCTGATATTCCCGCTATTCGCGTTCTCGATACCGGCTATGATCCACGTGCTTTGACTTTTCTTTCTTTCCTTTCTTTCCTTTGCGCCTACTCTTCCAGCTCCCTGGACCTAACATCCGGAGGAGGAGTGAATTTCACCCTTATCACAGGGTATCGGTCCTCTGTCAGGTATGTAGAATTGAAGTATCGCGTAGAGTTCTTGAAAAGGGTTGCCTTTTCCGAATTTGCGGGATTTGAGATAAACAGCTCTTCTTCGACCCTGCCGTCAGGGTAACGCTTATCTATTATGCCGCACGCCAGCATCCAGTGATCCTGCGAGTTGAATATCACGTATTCGTCGTTTTTTACCGCTTCTATTATCTCCTTTTCTGTAAGCGCATTAGTATCGAAGTCCACGCTATTGCGGTCTTGGTCTTTTAGTGTCTTGTATACAACCTCGCTCTCCAACCTGATCCGCCTTGAAGGATTGTCCATGTTCAGACCGTTTATCGTATCTTCAAGGCTTTTCTGCACAGCTCCGCTTGCCGAAATCCTCATATCACACTTTAGGTCGAATTCTTTGTTGATCGCGAGTATCAAACGCGAAAGGTTGTATATGTCAATCCCGATATTGTAGCTGTTTCCCCTGCCGACGTCTTCTATCCTGTTCCTCTCCCACCAGTCCTCCATGATCCTATTGAGGTTGAGAATGTCCGATTCCGACATCCCTTTTGTAGAGTCCAGGTACCCTAGCACCATAGATTTAACTGCCGTAAAGCCGCACTTCGAGTTGTCCGGCTGGGTCAGTGGAACAAACGCCAGGTTGAACTCCATTACGCGCGGTTTTTCCATGTTTTTCTGGTCTGTTGCCAGAAGATGTTCGACTGCTCTAGCTACCATATAAATATACCCGTTTATTATTGCGTCTTTTTTAATACTTAAAGGTATCG
>JAKAOQ010000057.1 GCA_021812105.1 Microcaldota archaeon
GGCGACTATGAAGTTGAAACTATGCTGCGCGTGTGACTCAAACCAGTGCGTGCGCGATTTTCAGCATGTCCTGATTCTTTAGGTCGGGATAATTTTCTGACTTGTTCCTGCACGGGCTGCAAAACTTGTAGCGTTTGTGTGCAGCCGTACGGTAAACGTATAATAAATTATCGTGGCAATGACGCGTGGTGGTAATGTGAAGTTGGGATCTACCGTAGCGTTGCTAGCTATATCAATAATGCTTCTTTCCGGTGCACCACTGGCTGCCGGAATAGGCACCTCTACTATAAGCGTGAACAGCAGCAGCATTTCCGTTGCTCCTGGGCACAGCGCAGTAGTTGCGTATACCGTTTCGCTCGCTAGCGGCAGCACGTGGGGGACTACGATATCCGCATCCAACCAGGCTACGCTGAACGGTGACGGTATAACCCTCAGCTTCAGCAGGTCGTACGGCGACCCGACCTATACGGGCGATCTTACCGTACTCCTATCCAGTACCGCAGTACCAGGCAACTACACTATAAGCCTAATTGCTACGGGAGACGATCCGTCCAGCGGTCCCGCCAACATATCGCTGTCAGTCATGTCTCCAGTGCTTACGTCTAATACTCCCGCCACCAGCGCATCAAACACAACGATACCAAGCACGACGGTGCCGAGTACCACTACGATTGCCGCTTCGGTCTATACTCCTGGCAAAAGCAGCATCGACTACGGCGCGATCGCTGCCGCAATAGTGATAATAATAATAGTGGCTATCGTAGCGTTTCTGTTGAGAAGAAAGCGTTAGCATTAATCAGACCAAAATCGCTTCGGTAGGGCAGGAGCGCTCTTTTTGCTGACTTAGACTACGTCAATTGTTTAACTATAGGTACGCCTTTTTATATCAACGCGTAGAATCATCAGCACCGATATCATGATTACTTATAAGGATGTTGGTGCCGCGAAGCGGCGCGAACTGTACGTGGACCTAGACGGAGTCATGCTTAACGATATAAGCCCCGTACTTGAAGGAATAGGCTTTACGAAGTTCGAGAGGGTAGGAGGGGAAAAGCTAGCGCCATTGTTGAGGACCGCGGGAGAGGGATTTCTGTATTCTGCCAGGAAGGTATCGCCGCTGTTCTATCTCGCTGGCAAGAATATACTAGAGGAATACACGTTTACTCCAGAAGTGATAGAGTTAATAAAGGACGCACAGAGGGAAGGCATAAAGGTATACGGCATAACGTCCAACCCGCTGCGCGATGTGAAAGATACTGAACGCAGGCTGAAGGAGGAGGCGGGAATAGAGCTGGAAGACATAATCAAAGTAAAGAGGTCTTCGGAGAAGTGGGACATGATCAAGAACAGGGATTCAAAAGCCGTCCTGGTAAACGATGATACTGACGCGTTCAAGCACTTCAAAGAGGAAGAGGACAAGATGGGCTTCCTGCTGCGCTTCAACCATTTCGCCATACAGGATTTCGTGACGCTCAAGCTCAAAAAGGGCCTCAGGGGCGGCAACACCTGCGACCTCCACAGGGCAGTGATGGGTTTCCTAAGGGAATAACCGCACGATTCCGCAGAACAGGTTTTTAAAGATGCCGCGACAAACTTATTCTATGCCAAAATCGGGCGAGGACCAGGTAAAGCAGGTCATAATAGTAAGGGCAGACCTGGATCTCGGCAAGGGCAAGCTCGCAGCACAGGTCTCCCACGCATCTTTGGAAAGCTACTTTGCCGCACAACACAAGGATCCAAAGATAGCGCAGGAGTGGATAGACACGGGCCAGAAGAAGATAGTGGTAAAGGTGGATGACGAAGCGTCTCTACTGAAGCTGTTCAAGGCGTTCGAGTACAAGGGGGTTCCGTGCTCCCTAATAAGCGATGCCGGGCTTACGCAGGTTCCACCCGGGACCAAGACCGCACTCGGAGTAGGACCGTGGAAGTCTGAGGAGATAGACGCTTTTACCAGGACGCTCAAACTGCTCTGAACGAGTTGATCGCATGGAAA
Source organism: Microcaldota archaeon (assembly GCA_021812105.1). GTDB lineage: Archaea > Micrarchaeota > Micrarchaeia > Micrarchaeales > Micrarchaeaceae > JAKATY01. The sequence continues at coordinate 1,994 of JAKAOQ010000057.1, forward strand.
ATACAAACCTTGACGTTATTATAGACGGTTACAGGGACGAGATAGTAGAAACCATGAAGAGGATGATTGCGATACCCTCGATCTCGCCATCCAGCGGTGGCGAGGGCGAATCCAAACGCGCAGATTTTCTGCAAGCGCTTCTGGAATCGTTTGGCCTGAAGACAAAAAGGTACGATTACAAAGACGGCAAAAGCACAAGGTCAAACCTTGTAGCTAAGTACGGAAATGCGAAAAGCACCATCTGGCTTATTGCACACATAGACACCGTGGCTCCCGGAGACCTGAAGGCGTGGTCGCACGATCCCTTCGATGCGATAGTAAAGGACGGCAGGATATACGGGCGCGGAACTTCGGACAACGGCCAGGACGTGATCGCTTCAATATACGCGCTTAAAGCCATTATGGACTCTAAACTCAGCCCAAAATACAGTTTCGGCCTTACCCTAGTTGCGGATGAGGAGGTGGGAAGCGCGTGGGGCATGGGCAGACTTGTTGAGGAAGGCATATTTAACAGCAGCGACATGTTCGTCGTACCGGATGCGGGAAGCGCAGGGGGAGACGAGATAGAAATAGCGGAGAAGGGGGCGCTCTGGATAAAGATAAGCACGATCGGTAAGCAGATACACGCAAGCACTCCTGACAAGGGGATAAACGCACACAGGCACGCGGCATCCCTTATAACCAAGATAGACAGGTTCCTGCACGAAAAGTACTCGGCAAGCAATCCAATGTTCGACCCTCGGGTCTCAACGTTCGAGCCTACAAAGCACGAGCTGAACGTTGACAGCGTGAACATAGTTCCTGGCAGCGACGTCAGCTACATAGACTGCAGGGTGCTGCCCGATTACAGTCTAGATGAAGTCCTGAAGGATATTAAAATTCTCGCAGAAGAGGAAGAGAAGACAGAGGACGGGCTTAAGATCAACATAGAGACAGTAAACAGAAGCGATACCGCACAGCCTACAAGCGGCGATTCTGATATAATAATGATGCTTACGAAGAGCGTGGGCAACAAGCTCGGGATAAAGCCGAAGCTTGTCGGTATTGGTGGTGGGACGGTGGCGTTCTTCCTCAGGAAGAAGGGCTTCCCGGTAGGAGTGTGGATGATAGACGACGGAACGGCGCATCAGATAGACGAATACTGCACGATAAGCAACATTACTGCAGATGCGAAGGTGTTTGCCGGCCTGTTCACGGAATAAGTGACTACTTCTTTATCAGGGTCAGCCAGGATGAATACTTCTTGTCCTTTCCGTGCACTAAGTCAGAGTATTTATCCGATATCCTTCTCGATACTGGCCCTATCGCACCATCACCTATGCGTATTCCATCGATATTTATTATAGGGGTCACCTCTGCCGCGGTCCCCGTGAAGAATACTTCGTCTGCGGTGTAAAGCTCCTCCCTGTGGACCTGCCTTTCCTCAACAGTATAGCCCAGCGTGGTGGCGATCTTGATTATAGTGTCTCTGGTTATCCCGATGAGTATATCGGCGCTCTCGCTCGGTGTTATCAGCTTTTTGTCCTTGACTACGAAGATATTCTCGGCCGATCCCTCAGCCACGTAACCATCGTTCGAGAGCATTATGGCTTCGTCGAATCCGGACACCTTGGCCTCGTTGCCCGCTATTATTGAGTTGATGTAGTTTCCGCTCGCCTT
>JAKAOQ010000058.1 GCA_021812105.1 Microcaldota archaeon
TCAGCAGCTTCTTTGGAATGCCGGGAAGAAGCGGAGGAAGACGCGCGAGGCAGATGGGCAGCGACATACTGGCGCACATGAGTATAAACTTGGAGGACGCTGCAAAGGGGGTTGAAAAAGAGGTAAGCGTAAGGCACGTCGCCGCATGCGAGAGATGCGGCGGCACTGGAATGGAACCCGGAAGCAGGCTGCTCAAGTGCGATAAGTGCGGCGGAAGCGGGCAGCTCAGGGTCACAAGGCGAACGCCGTTCGGAATAATGCAGACAATAACTACGTGCGACAAATGCGGAGGCAGCGGAAAAATATTTGAGACTCCGTGCAAGGAGTGCAAAGGTAGAGGTGCAGTCCAAAAGGAGAACAAGATATCTGTGAGAATACCGAAAGGCATAGAGGACAACACGAGACTAAGACTTGAGGGGATGGGAGACTTCGGGAGGGACGGGCCGGGGGACCTGTACATTGACGTGCGCGTACAAAAAGACAGTAGGTTCGAAAGGCAGGGCAGCGATGTATACTACACTCTTGAGCTGCCTTTCTACACCGCGCTGCTGGGCGGCGGCGTGGAGGTTCCGACTCTCTATGGCAGTGAGAAGGTAAGGATAGAAAGCGGAACACAGAACGGAAGCACAATAACGCTAAAGGGAAAGGGTATGCCCAATCCGAGAAGGCAGGGATACGGGGATGAGATAATAAGGATAGCAATAACGGTGCCGAAGAAGCTCAGCAAGGAGCAGAAGGAGCTGATAGAGAAGTTCAAAGAGGGCAGTTCTGAGAAGAAAGGATTCTTTGGAGTGTTTTGAAACCTAATTTTATATAGTTTGGCTGTCCTTCTACGCACAGATAGAATGAACGGCAAGGCGCGAAATCGTGAGCTCGACAGACTGCTCAATTTCATGGTAGAAGCGGATAAGCTGAAAAGAGTCGATAGGACGGGTTGGGTAGAATTGGGAATTCGTGATCCGGAAAGTGTGGCTGACCATTCATATAGTGTTGCGATTTTGTCATACCTCATTGCGAAGAGGCGCGGGCTGGATGCAGAGAAAACTGCGGTGATGGCGCTTACACATGATATTAATGAGGTACTGACTGGAGACATCGCTACGAAACCCAGAGAAAACCTCCAAAAAGTAAGCAATAAGGTAAAGCACATTATGGAGAACAAGAACCATTTAAAAATGCTTTCGTATCTACCGCCTACGGATAGAAAGCGTTTCGAATCTTTATGGAAGGAGTTGAGTAAGAAAGAGTCTGATGAGTCCAAACTCGTGAAACAAGTGGATGCCTTAGATTACATCATACAAATTTTGCTTTATTCAAGAGAGAAGAATAGAAATTTTTTTAGGCCTTTCTTCATCACGGCAAGACAAAGAATCTATGATAAGGATCTGCTTTACATCCTAAATAAGGTAGAGAAACAGGTATATGCGAAGAGGCGACGTTGATTGCTGTGAGGCCCGCCACGCGGTCTAAGCCAGGGCGTTCAGCAGCCGTATTCCAGCGCTCGTCCCAATATTATTCCTTGACGCTGGGCTTCCATCCGGCCTTTACGCATACGTGCATGAATCCCATCTCAGACTGTTTCAGCATGAATTCGGCGAGCTGCGCGTCGGTTCGCGTCGGCTCCAGCAGCGACTGGTCCGTGCACGTCTTCATCCAGTTGGCGTACGCCTTGCTGTCGTTGAACACGTCTTCAAAACCCGCGTAGTTTTCTATACCTGTGGCAATGATGCTCAACGTCATACCACAGCACGATATTATGCTTTAACATTGTTGAAGCTTTCTGGAAGGAGCGGCGTGCGGCGGAGGTTCTAGCCTATCGCTGTCGCGTTAAGAGTATACTGCGGCTTGAGGCAGCTTGGACTATATTGCCCCAGCTTCACCACGGAATCTCCGACGTTTGAGTTCGACAGCGTGGTGCAGTCTGTGCTGTCAAATATCTGACCATCCGTCAGCTCGATCGAAGTCACGTTGCCGAATTCGGGTACGCCTGACAGCACCTTTGTTATGGTCTGCGGCTGTCCGTTGGCCACGATTGAGAAATGTGGATATGCCACGGTCGTCGAAAGTATAGATATTGAGAGCCTAGAATAGTTGAAGTTCGTGAACGTGACCGTGCCGTTTTCCAGGTAGTAGGCGAGGTAGCTGTTTGCTGTCTGCCACCAGCCCGGCGCGCTTAAATCATGCCCGGACGGTGCGAACAGAACAAAAGAGCCCTTCGCCCCGTTTATGCTTATGGTATTCCCAGATATGCCTGACACGCCAAGACTGTACGCACCGGAAAAGTCTCCCGTCTGAGACACGGTGCCGGATGCGGTGCCTGTGTAGTGCGGCCAGTAAGAGTAATTCGCTGCTGAAGCCGCCTTTTCCTGCCTCGCCTTTTGCTCCACTTGTGCGTATATTGCCGGTACTTCGCCTGCTCTAAGATTGACAACAGCGACCGGAAATATCAACGAGTTATTCGAAAATATGCTGGATCCGTTTTTCGAAACGGAAAAGCTTGAATTGTGAAGCGTCTGCTCCTGGTAGATGTACAGTATAATACTTTGCCCCTTGGTAATATTTGTTATCCTGCTTCCGTTATAATTGTAACACGGTATGGATAGTATTCCGGTACTGCCGTTAAAGATGTCTGACAGTTTGTAGAAATTCTGGTAACCGGATGGGGAGTAGTTAAAGATACCGTGATAATGTGGATTCTCAGAGCACATGACCCCGTCGTAAACGGTCGGTCCGGGCAGCAGCAGGTCGGTGATGTTTTCCGCAATAAACGAAAATGTGCCGTTCGTATATAAAGCGGGATTAGTGCACGGGAAGAACTGGAAGAAGGAAGCACCCTCGTAGCCGCAGGTGGAATTTGGCAGCTGCATGGTTATCGGCGCGGACGCCGGTTGTTCCGTGTCTAGATGCACCGACATGTTAAGGCTCACGTTTATCGGGGTTGAATTTGCTATTTTCTGGACGAATTTTGGAGGATTGTCGCTCACAGGGAGCCATGCCAACGTATCCGAAGCCATCCTGTTGATGGTGACACTGAACGACAGAGGGATGCCGGCTGCAGATACGCAAACGGAAAACGATCCGCTTAGCTCAAGCATGTTGTATCCATTTACATACGAGCCGGAATGCACCCCTGGGAGGTTGAACAGATTTACGATCTGGTTCGTTTTGTTCATCCTGGTGTTGAAATAGCCTGTCATCTCGCTGCATTTCTGGTCTCCGACCGTGGCTGATGCGTATTTAAGTTTTGAAACGGTGAACGAACCGTACAAAATTTGATTTGCGTACGGTCCTGGTGAGGCGTTATACATACCTATAATCTGCACTACTTGCTGCAATGGAAGGCGGTCTTTCGCAGCAAAAAGATAGAGGGGTGAATTGTTCATGCATATCCTGCCCTCAGAGCCGTTTGCAAATGTGAATGGGGATTCTCCGAAGGAACATGCGTATTGCGCCCCATCGACATTATATACTGTGCTGTTGGAGCCCTGCATGCCCAAAATCGCGGCCACGATACCGGATTCAGGGCCGGTCACGTTCACGTTTAACATGGAATTGCCACCGTAGTTGCTAAATGATACCGTGAATGGATCCCTATATGTCATGGTAGCCGAACTTAATATCGC
>JAKAOQ010000059.1 GCA_021812105.1 Microcaldota archaeon
CAGCGGGATAGGAGTAGTGGGTGTCCTGGCACACCCAACGGTATATCGTTGGAATGAACACAGATGGTGTAATGATGCCAATGGTTGAAACGAATCTTGAAACCGTGAGGAACCCCACGAATTTATTCGTGGGAGGATGTCAGCTGACCTATCAAAATAGTATCGGAATCCACGGCAGCGCGTTCAGCAACAGCCCTATGAGCAGGATGTAAGCCAGCGCCTTTATAACCCTGTCGTGCTTGAAGGCCGTCTTGTACACTCTCCATCCATCAAATCCAGGTATTGGCAGAAGGTTTACCACGGCGACCAGGAAGTTCAGCATGAACGACAGCGCGATTATAGAGTATACGAAGAGCAGGGATCTTGTATACAGGCTGTTGTTTATCGGTGTCGCTTTCTGGTACACTTCGACACCTATCAGCCCCCTGCTGGTGTTCGTGGAGTTTATCGGTGCTATCGCTACAAACGAGTAGTTTCCTGTATTGGTCAGTACTCTTATCGTAGAGCCCGGATAATCGTGCGCGGCCGCAACCACAAAGCTGCTTAGATTGTGGGTCTGATAGCCGTTCCACGCAAGAATCTGCATTCCCTGCTCCAGCACTCCGTTTGCGGGATATCCTGGCGAGGTCCCGGATACGAACACGCCCGTGTGATATATTCCCGGAAGCACGTACAGGATAAGCGGTGCCATGACCGCGAAGAATACCAACATCACAACGAAATTTGCCGCTATCCCTGCAGAGAATATCTTGGTCTGCGCCATGCCGTTCAGCTTCTCCACGGCTTTTTCATCGGGTTCCACGAACGCCCCTATGGGTATTACTCCAAACAGCAGGAAGCCTATCGATTTAAGCTTCACCTTCGCCTTTCTGGCCAGTATGCCGTGGGAGAACTCGTGGACGATCAGCAGCAGAACTAGCGATATTATGCCAGCTACCAGCGGTATGTCTATCCCGGGTATTATCGGCGCTACTCCCGGTACCTGGTTTTTCAGCGGGGCTATCTGCGCGTGCCCGGTAAGGAAACCATGCAGGACGCTATACGATGCAACCGATATGAGTCCCGCGTTGTACCATATCAAGAAGAACGTGAACCCAGAGAAGCCCGTCACTATCGCGATTATGTACGTAATGTACGTTATCAGGCCCGGAGACGTGCTTCCGCTGCTGGCCGACGAAGCCGCCGCCGATGTAAGTTGCGGAAGATTGAGGAACTCGAGTCCGTAGCTCAGGAACGGAAGGACGAAGAAAAGCATCAGAACAAGCAGGACCATACCGAACGCGAAGAGCGGCTTCTTCTTCCTCAGCATGAAATAACTCAGCGCGCCAAAACCCAGGACCAGGCCGAGCAGCGCCATATTGTCCCAGAAGCCGCCGAACCTTTTCGAGATATTATCTACAGTTTTTATACCCCTCTTGCTGCCGAGCATGTACATACCGAAGCCACCGCTGAAACCCCCAATGCGCTGTATCAGCAAGCCGAAGAAGAACATCGACAGGATACCAAAAATCCATTTGTTTACTACTCCTATATCGGAGTAGTACAGCGCGATGATCAGGGCGAACGCAGCCACAAATACCAACGCGATGTACGCGCCACTTCTACTATTCCCATCCGGCATCAAAAAACCATTATAGTGCAATATTACCTATTGTATCTCCTAATATTCTTTCAAGTGCAATTAAAAACCTTTCAGGCAATTTCGGAAATCGGCAGCCCGAAGCTTCGAGAGTATAAGCCCGTGCCATTCCCGCAATCAAAACATCTGCAGTGCAGATTTATTAACTTATTCTGTGGAAAAAACTATGGGTCTTTATGGAGGAGTGTGAGTTGTGCGGGAAAAAGATATCCGATGTCTACGTTGTAGAAATTGACGGTGTGGAACTCGGAGTCTGCGCTGGCTGTGCTCGTGGGAAGAAAGTGATAAGGACAAACGCGAAAAAACCCGAGGATAAGAGCATAATAGTACGTCGTAACACACCCAAAGAGGAGGCGGAGCTCATCGAGAACTTCGGCGAGGCGATAAGGAACGCGCGCGAAGGAATGGAGCTCTCTCTGCCGGTGCTGGCCGAGATGCTGAACGAGAAAGAGTCCCACCTGCGCCACATAGAACAGCAGAAGACTATGCCCTCCGCAGAGCTGACCAAGAAACTCGAAAAGTTCCTCAACATAAAACTGACCGTAGAGAGCAAGGAAGAGACGGGATTCAGCACCAAGTCGAAGGCCGATAGGGCAAGCCTGGGGGAGTTCATAAAGCCGAAGGGCTGAGCGTAACGCTGTGTGGTAATAGTGTCTGTAGATCTTAGCAAGCTCATCGTAAGGGAACGCATAGACATATCCAGCCTGGGCGGCAAGAGCATAGCGGTAGACGCCTACAACACGATCTACCAGTTCCTCACAATAATAAGGCAGCCGGACGGCACTCCGCTTACTGACAATAATGGAAACGTAACGAGCCACCTGTCTGGTCTGTTCTTCCGCGTAACCGAGCTGATAAGCAACGGCGTAAAGCCGGTATTCGTTTTCGACGGGATTCCATCACTGTTAAAGCAGCGCACTATAAATGCAAGGATGCGAAGGAGAGACGAGGCCTATTCGAAGTGGCAGGAAGCCAAAGAGCAGGGCAACATGGAAGAAGCGAGGACGAGGGCGCAGCAGAGCACGCGTATATCAAAGGAAATCGTATCCAGCTCGAAGAGGCTCCTCTACCTTATGGGCGTTCCGTATGTCGAGGCTCCGAGCGAGGGGGAAGCCCAGGCGAGCCACATGTGCATAGAGAAACAGGTCGACCTCGTGGGCAGCCAGGATTACGATACGCTGCTCTTCGGGGCTCCGCACGTGGTGCGAAACCTTACGATAAGCGGGCGTCGAAAGCTTCCTAGGAAGAACATATACGTAAACGTGGAGCCGGAGCTGGTTGAACTGGAAACAACGCTACGATCCCTTGGCATAAACAGGAGGCAGCTCATATGGATAGGTATAATGCTAGGCACGGATTTCAACGAAGGCATAAAGGGCATAGGCCCAAAAACCGCGCTGAAGGTAGCGAAGGCGTCAAAATCTCTCGATGACGTGGTGACAGAGGTGAAAATCAGATCCAACGCCGAATTCGATACCGATGTGCACGAGGTCGAGGGGATGTTCCTTAAGCCGGAAGTGGTGGAAGTCAACGATGATGCTGTGCGGTACACCCAGCGGCCGGACAAACATGAGATAATAAGATTCATGTGCGACGATCACGGTTTCAGCAGGGAACGCATAGAAAAATTCGTCGACAAGCTGGTTTCGATACGGGGAGAGGCGAACCAGCAGGGCATACACAAGTGGATGTAGGCGCGACGTTCCTGCATAGCGAGCGCGGGAAAACACAAAAAGTTACACAACTATTAAAGATGTAAAGCAAGATTAATATATTTTAAACTCTTTCCATGTATGATCACGATGGCGAAGAAAAAGGGCGACGATAAAAAGGACACAGGCACACCGGATATAGAAAACATAAACAGGTTCATAGGTAAATTCCTAGAGGAGGCAAACAGGAATCTTTCGCAGGTGGCGACCCCGAGCGAGCCGGTGGTGTTTGGTTTCAACATAAGAATCGGGGAAAACGGCGTA
>JAKAOQ010000060.1 GCA_021812105.1 Microcaldota archaeon
AGTCTTGGCGGCTGATCAGAAAAGTCTTTTTTGGCCCTTACCTCCTGAAAACGAAGATACTCTTACGCCTACTTTCCTTACGTATTCCTCCTTGCCGCCTATCAGCGCGGCTATCATGTCAACAGCTGTCCTGTACATCAGCTCTTCAGAGTTTGAGTAGTTTTGAAGGCTTCTGCTCTTCACCTTTTCGGTGAAATCCTGGAACCTTACCTTTACTCCTATGGTCTTGAACGTGAAACCTTTCTTGTCAACTTCTTCCTTAACAGTGTGCGCAAGCTCCGAGAGTTTTGAGTTTATCTTGACCGCATCCCTGGTGGGTTCGTCGAGCGTTGCCTCCCTCCCTATAGAAAGAACGTCGTACTTCTCTATAACCTTGCTCTCGTCTATCCCATTCGCCAGCTCGTACATCTCTTTGCCGAATATACCAAACCTATCCATCAATTCTATAACGTTCGCTTTCGCGATATCCCCTATCTTTTCTATCCCAATCTCGTGCAGCCGCTCCTCTGTCTTCTTCCCTATTCCTGGCAGCTTGCCAACACCCTTCTCACTGAGGAACTCCCTTACCTCATCCTCCCTAACTGTTTTCAGGCCATCAGGCTTCGCGTCATCGCACACCATCTTTGCGAACACCTTACCGCAGCTTATCCCTATAGTGCACGGCAGTCCCAGCTCCTTCCTTATCCTACCCTTGATCTCTCCAGATAGCCGCTCTGCCTCCTCGTAGCCCATGCTTCCCAGATCTATCGCGAATTCGTCTATACTCATCTGCTCTATAGGAAAGTTGTACCCCCTAAGCAGATCGTGCACCTTCCTGGACATGCCGTCATAGTAGTCGTAGTCCTCCTGGAGGTATACAAGGTCAGCGTGCAGCTTGAAGGCCTGTGCTGTCGGCATCCCGCTCCTTATGCCGAACGCCCTCGCTTCGTAGTTGCATGTCTGCACCACGCCCTTATGTTTATCTTTCTCGGGGGACGTGCCAACTACAAGGGGCCTGCCCTTGAACTCCGGGTGCCTGAGCTCCTCGCACGCTCCGAAAAAGTAATCCATATCCAAATGAATTATTGGCATTCAAACCACACGATGCCAGTCACAAAACACCCGAAGACTCATATTTAAGAATTAGGAGTTAAAAATTAAGAATTAGAGGTTAAAAATATCTTAAATGGTAGGATGAGGAGCGAAGCAGTTGCAGGAAGTTTTTATCCCGAGAGCAAGAAGGAGCTGCGCGCGTTCGTGGAAAACTCGATCGGTAAAGCCGATATTGACGAGGACTCAATCAAAAACGCCTACTCGTACGTAGCGCCGCACGCGGGATACATCTACTCGGGCAATACCGCCGCGTTCACGTACAAAGCCCTCTCATTTAGGAGCAATCTGAAGGATCTGGAGACTGTTGTTGTGATAGGCCCAAACCATACCGATTACGGCACAGCTATATCGGTATCGCTGAATGACTGGAAAACCCCGTTCCAGATAGCGAGGAACGATAGGGATTTTTCCAGCGCTTTGGCCGAGAGTTCTGGGCTGATACAGATAGACGAATCGGCTCACAAATTCGAGCATTCAGTAGAAGTGCAGTTGCCCTTCATCCAGAGCGTTGCCCCGCACGTGAAATTTGCGTTTGTCTGCATGGGCGACCAGGGAGAAGAAGCGAGCAACGCGCTCTTCAAGGCGATCCTGAAGGCAGAGAGCGCCACGGGCAGGAAAATAGCAGTGATAGCGAGTTCAGACCTCAACCACTACGAGAGCTCAAAAATAGCTGCGAGCAAGGACATGAAGATTATCGAGGCACTCGCCAAGCTTGACAGTAAAAGATTTAATAAGTTAATTGACGAACTAAATGACAGCGCCTGCGGATACGGGCCTATAACAACAGCCATGCTCTACGCGGGCAGCAAGGGTGCGCGCGAAGGGATACTTCTGAAATACTCGAATTCGGGAGACACAACGGGAGACTATTCAAGCGTTGTCGCGTACGCCTCTCTGGCGTTTGTGTGAGGTGCAAACAATGAGTGTTCTTGGTATAAACGATTCTGCAAATTCTGGCGCATCGCTAGTGTCGAAAGGCGAGGTCAGCTTCGCTGTAAACGAGGAGCGTTTCACCGGCTTGAAGAACGACGTTGGATTCCCTTATCACTCAATAAGGTACATAGAGCACGATGCTAAGGATGAAATTCAGGCTATCGCGCTGGGCTGGATAGGCGGCAACGCGCTTATATCCAGGATCTACCCACCGTGGGACGTAAGCAGGAGGAAGCTGTGGAGAAGGGAGGTGCCCAAGCCGTCAAGGTTCAGCATGCACCTTTCAAACCTGGCGTACAAGCTCATACAGAACCAGAACCCCAAGTCACTCTGGAAGTACGTGGGCAACGCGATAAGCATTCCTGTTACAAAAAGCAGGCTCTCAACAATAAGCAGCAAGCTCTCGGAGAAAAAGGTATATGTGGTAGAGCATCACCTCGCCCACGCGGCTTCAGCGTACTACGCTTCGGGCTTCAAGGAAGCGCTCGTCATAACTCTGGACGGCGCCGGTGACGGGCTGTCGGGCAGTGTGTCCATAGGTGAAAACGGGGAGCTTAGGCGCCTGACATCGTTCAAGGCGAGCTCAAGCCTGGGCATACTTTACGGAGCCGCAACCGTGGCGTGCGACATGAGGTACGGAGAGGATGAGGGGAAGCTGATGAGCCTGGCAGCATATTCTTATCCGGCTTCGATACCGGGGCTTGAAAAGTATTGCTACTATAACACCAGATCCAGGCAGCTGATCTCTAAGATGGGCACCAGGAACGAGCTGCTGCTGGCCGAATACCTGAAGGACCACGTACTTGCGAAGTACGACAGGGAATCATTTGCCTACGCTATTCAGAAGCACGTAGAGGAGCAGGTCGTCGCGCTGGTGAAGCAGTGGATAGATGACACTAAAATACACAACATAGCTCTGGCCGGAGGATTCTTCTCTAACGTAAAGGTCAACATGCTCCTGGAGCACATGCCTGAGGTAAAGAACACGTTCATATTCCCCAACATGGGGGATGGCGGACTTTCGTACGGCGCAGCAGCATACATAGATTTCATGCTGAACGGTAAGTTCAACACAAAGCAGGTGAACGATATGTACCTTGGACCTGCGTACAGCGACGAAGAGATAGAAAAGGAGCTCAAGACCGCTGCCAAAGCGGGAGAGATAAGCTATGAAAGCATAAGCGATCCGGCGAGCTACACAGCGGACCTCGTAGCCGACGACAACGAGATAGTCATGTGGTTCCAGGGCAGGATGGAGTACGGCCCGAGGGCACTCGGAAACAGGAGCGTGCTGGCCCTGCCAAGCGTGGAAGAGAACAGAAACATAATAAACATAATAATAAAGAAGAGGCCATACTATCAGCCGTTCGCGAGCACGATACTCGAGGAGGACGCGGAAAAGATTCTGAGCGACTACGTCTATTCAAACAAGTTCATGACGAGCGCAAACTCTGTCAGGAGCGAGAAGTTCAAGGACCTGATAGCGGCGTCGCACATAGACAAGACAACCAGGCCTCAGATACTCGTAGACGAGAACAAGCTCTACGAAAGCGTCATAAAGAAAGTGAGGAAGAAGACAGGAATT
>JAKAOQ010000010.1 GCA_021812105.1 Microcaldota archaeon
TCTTCATACCTACGGTAATAGCTTCAAATCCTACCGCAGGATCTACCTACTGGACGTGGCTGAGCCGCAACTGGAATAGACTCGCTAAGGCGTATAGGGGTGTCCCAAGGATGCTATCAAGGCTTGTAGACGCTGCGGGCGCCCGCTATTCTCCGATCGAATACAACAGCAAAACAAGATTTTTCAACAAAAAGGGTGTTGTAACTCCTGAGATAAGGCGAAACGTGGCGCAGATGAAGGAGAGGCTGGTCGCAAACCGCAGGTTCATAGAAAACAACGTGTAATGCCCCCCAGAAAGTATTTTAATGGTTTGAACAGACAAAGTAATGAGGTAAATGGCCGCTCACTTCATCATAATAACGGGCTCTCCCGGAGCAGGGAAGAGCACCCTGGTAGACGACCTTTCGAGTTCGGCTTACAAGGTCGTGAACGTAGGAAGCCTGATGCTGAGACTGGCTGAGAAGGAGGGTTTGACGCGCGACCGCGATAAAATCAGGTATCTTGAGTTTCACAAACTCGGAGCCGTACGCGTTGCCGCTTTCAACGAGATCAGCAAGTACAGGGGCAATATTCTCATAGACACGCATAATTACGTAGAGGAGCACGGCAGGTTCGTATCCGGTCTTCCTATGAATATGCTCAAGGAGCTCAAAAACATAGAAGCATTTATATATATAAACTCCGAAGAATCGGACATAATCGAAAGACGCAGAAAGGACCTTACGCGGAAGAGAGAGATCGAGGATATAGAGATCATGAAAGTGCAGAAAACACTTAACCTGTCGATTCTTGCATACTATTCTTCTTTGCTCGACGTTCCGCTTTACCTGATAAACAACAGAAACGGTAAGCTGGACGAGGCGAAGACAAGACTCCGTGAAGTCCTAGGGGAGGTCTTCAAAAAATAATGTGATACGGGATACCAATGACAGCCACACCCATGCCACCGTTCATAATACTGGCGGTAGTAGCGATAGGCATAGCGTATACTCTGTTCTCCGTCTTTCTGCAGAGGAAGCTCGTTGATCCGAAGAGGATGCGTGAGATACAGTTCAAGGTCAACCAGCTTTCAAAGGAAATGAACGCTATGATAAAGAGCAACGCTCCGAAGGAGGAGATAAGCAGCAAGCAGAAGGAGCTGTATCCGCTCATGAGCGAAAACATGAGAAAGCAGTTCAAGCCGATGATAGTAATACTTCCAATATTCCTGCTAGTATACGACGTATTGCTGAAGATGGCGTTCGGCACTTATTCGAAGGACATAGTGCAGTTCATATTCCCTATGAACTACCAGAACCTGTTTTTCGCAACCGTCCTTATACTGGGGCTCGTAATATCTATGGTGATACTGGTTTACGACAGAAAGAAGGCGAAGAAGGAGCAGGAGCAGAACCAGAGCCAGAATACGGGGCAGGGAACCGCACAAAACATTTATAAGTAAGGATGGAGGTCAAGTATCATCAAAGTTTATGTTTACGTATTTGCAGGTGTTATAGTTGCCCAGACCAATGTACAGATCAGGAAGCTACAGGAAAGTCAGGCGAGTCGCCCCGAAAGGCAGGAACGTCATCCACTACGAGAGGAGGAAGGGCAAGGCGCCGCACTGCGCGCTTTGCGGAAAGGAACTCAACGGTATAAGCCAAACAGGGGGAAAATCGAGGAGGACAAACGCCAGGATATTTGGGGGCGTGCTCTGCGCCAACTGCACCGCCAGAATAATAAAGCTGGGAAGCAGAGTGGAGCATGGGGATATGAAGCTCGATGACATAAGCATAAAGGACAAGGCTTATGTTCTGCAGCTCATGGCACACTGATTTAGTGCGTCGTGGCTAAGTCTGGCTGATCGGATGATGAAAATATGCATAAGCGGCATGACGGCGAGTGGCAAGACGACCCTGGGCGGACTGATAGCGAGGGAGCTTAACGTTGAGCATATAACCAAGGAGAAAACCAAGGAATATGCAAAGCTTATGAAGGATTTGGCGCAGAAGAAGGACGCGAAGCTCGCCCTGGCGCAGACCGCAGACAGCAGATACGCAAAAAACTTCGACGCAGAGATAATAAGGGCGGCGAAAGGAAAAAACTGCGTTGTGAGCACCTGGCTGGCTCCGTGGCTGATGAAGGATGCTACGCTAAGGGTGTGGCTCAACGCCAGCCCGGCAGAAAGGTACAGGAGGAAGGCGAATTACCTGGGAGTCAGCATGAGGAAAGCCGAAAAGCTTGTGAAAGAGAAGGATTCGCTCGCTAAAAAGGGATTCGAGAAGGTTTACGGAATAGACATAAACGACCATTCCATTTTTGACATAGAGATAAACACCGAGAAGCTCGACCACAAGAAAGTAGTGGCCGTAGTGTCGATGCTCGCTATGCTGAAGGAAGGTAAAATAAGGTAAACGCTAAAAAATATTTGGTGATATGATGCTGGTAGAAACTGGAAGAGTCTGCATAAAGAAGTATGGAAGAGACGCGGGAAGCAGAGCAGTTATAACGAAAATCGATGACGAAAATTTTGTAAGGATCATAACCGCGAAGAGGAAAAAGGAAAGGCGCTGCAACACGAAGCACCTTGAGTTCCTCAACGAGAAGGTAAACCTTGGTTCACAGGATGAGGTAAACAGGGCACTCGGAGTAAGGTAGTCACGATACATCGTAGCTCTTGTACAGCGATTCCAACGCCGCCTTGAGCGTCTTTTCCTTGCTCGAGTCCACGCTCAGCATCTCGAACAGTTTAGCCGCGTCCAATTTTCCGCTGTACTTGTACTCCTTCAGCCTTGCTTTTAGCATCTGCATGCCCGCATCCTTAAGAGGCATGCCTTCAAGCTTGCTGTCCCTCACGTTTTCTATCTGGAGCTCGAGTTCTGGAGTTTCTAGCCTGGATGAGTCTATGTCTATGATTGCACGCGATGAATATTTCTTGGCAAGAGAATGGAGCTGAAGGTCTATGTTTGAGTATCCCTGGGCCAGCTTCCCCTCTACCACTATCCTAATTATGGGCCTGTCGTTTTTATTTGAAAGTATCTTCTTGAGCTCCGACTCACATTCTTCCGCCATCTGGTCAGGAGTCGCTGAATCCTTCTTTACGCGCAATACTACGAACTCCCTTGAATTTATAGGCACGAATTCGTGCTTGCCCGTGGAAGTGTCGTATAATACAAACCCCTTTTTTTCCTGCTCGCCATCTTTGAGCTGTGTTAGTACCGTGCTGCCTGGTATTATGAAGGGTTTACCGTGCACCGTGTCCTCAACACGGCTGTGGATATGACCGTCAACGTAAAGGTCGAAACCTTTCGGCAGATCCTCGTATCTGAGGAAATCATCGCTGAACGGCAACAGCTCATAGATAGACTGGTGAAACATGAATATATTGAAAGCTCCTGGCGTTGGAGTCGGATTTATCTCATTGAGTTTCTGCTTGACAAATTCCTCTGAAGTGCCGCCGAGACCGTATACGGCAACTTTCTCCCCGTCTTTCTCGAGTATGGTTGTAGCTTCGTTTGTGTCTATGAGCAAACCTGCTAGCCCAAGTAGGCTGAGCGCGTTCTCGCTGCCTATCGCGGTCCTTTCGTGCGTACCCGATATCGCGATTATGGGAAGCTGCGTGTACATCTTCCCGTCCCCGCCAACCTTCTGAAGCACTTTTGCCCCCATACCACTTTTTTGTCCGGCGTCCCGAAATATTTTTATTGCGTCCGCTATCACTTTCGGATGCGGAGCCCTTCTGTCAAATACGTCGCCGGGTATTATTATGGCGTCAGAAAGCTCGGCCGCCTTGCTCAGCGCCTCCGCAGCCTGGTTGCGTGCGTCATCCTCAAACCTTTCGTAGCCTATGTGCATGTCAGAAACTATACCTATCTTCATTTGCCTTACCTCCGATATGCTTGTGGCGCGCAAGGTTATTATAGCTGATTATTGCCTCGGATAAATAGGCCATTCTGACACGTTTTAGTGCTTGAAAAGGAATGCACCAAAAGGGTTTTAAAGGTGAAATCACCAATACTTTATAGGCGATATTCGGGTTCTTGCCAAGCGCTGATTTGATGAGTGATAATGAGTATACCGCAAAGGACATTATCTCCCTTTCCGGACCTCAGGGTGTCAGGAAAAGGCCCGCGATGTACGTTGGTTCTACGGGCAGCGCAGGGTTCATCCATCTCCTATTTGAGGTCTTGGACAACGCGATAGACGAAGCGATAGCTGGATACTGCAAGAACATATCGATAAAGCTTGGCAATGAAGAAGGAGTGGACACCGCTGAGATATCGGATGACGGCAGGGGCATACCAATAGATATAATGCAAAAGCAGAACAAGCCAGCACTCGAGGTCATAATGACTTCGCTCCACTCCGGAGCAAAGTTTGATAACAAGACTTACAAGGTCTCGGGCGGGCTCCACGGAGTTGGGCTTACAGTGGTCAACGCGCTTTCCGAGTATGTAAACGTCACTATTAAGAGAGGAGGGAAAGTGTATAAGCAAGGGTTCGGCAAGGGAGCCGTGCTGTCGAATTTGGAGGAGGCAGGAAGCGTACCGGAAAAGGAAACGGGAACGACCATAACTTTCAAGCCGGATTCCGAAATATTTTCAGCGAGGAATTTTGATACCCTGCTGCTTACTGAAAGGCTTAGGTACGTTTCGTTTCTTAATCCTGGTATAAAGATCACTCTGATTGATGCGAGAGACGTACCGCCTAAAACGGCAGTATTCTACTCGCAGAACTACATGAAGGACTTTATCGACTACCTGAGGGATGGAAGGAAAGAGGTATCTAAACCGATAATAATATCAAAACGTTCCGATTCGATCGAGGTCAGTGTGGTGTTGCAGTACATAGAGGGATACAGCGAGGAGGTGCTATCGTTTGTCAACAACATAAGGACGTACGAGGGTGGCAGCCACGTAACCGGTTTCCACAGCGCACTTACACGTGCGGTGATGGGTTACATATCGAAGAACAAGAAGAACGGAAAGAACGGAGTAGATATAGAGGGCGAGGATACCAGGGAGGGCATCATAGCAGTAGTCTCGTTGTTGATGCCGAACCCAGAGTTTGAGGGACAGACAAAGGAAAAGCTGGGGAACACGAACGTGAAGGCGCTTGTGGATAACGTTGTTTATTCCGCGCTTTCTACGTATCTTGAAGAGAGCCCGTCTGAGGCATCGAAGATATTGGACAAGGTAATGAAGGCTGCCGATGCGCGTCTCGCCGCGAAGAGGGCCAGGGAACTCACCAGGAAGAAGAATCTGCTCGAGGGCTCCATCCTGCCTGGAAAACTGGCTGACTGCAGCGAAACCGACCCGGAGAAGTCAGAATTGTTTATTGTAGAAGGCGCGAGCGCAGCGGGAACCAGCAAGGAGGGAAGAGACAGAAGGTACCAGGCCATCCTGCCCCTGAGGGGCAAGATACTGAACGTTGAGAAGGCGATTGATGAAAAGATATTCAACAACGTTGAGTTAAGGACGATCACCACCGCACTCGGAGCCGGAGTTGGGGACCTGGTAAATGTAGAAAAAACGCGATACCACAAAGTCGTGTTTCTGACAGATGCGGATGTTGATGGCAGTCACATCAAAACACTTCTGCTCACGTTCTTTTTCAGGTACCTGAAGCCGCTTATAGACAAGGGCTATGTTTACCTGGCAAACCCGCCGCTTTACAGGATAGGCTCAGGAAAGGCTATAAAGTACGCCTACAGCGACGCCGAACTTAACGAGATAATGAAGAGCGCTGGAGGCAAGGGAGCGGTGCAGAGATACAAGGGACTGGGAGAGATGAACCCGGATCAGCTCTGGGAAACGACTCTTGATCCGAACAACAGGATACTTAAGAAGATAACGATAAAGGACGCCGAGCTAGCCAATTCCATATTCAAAATATTGATGGGGGTAGACGTCAAGGAGAGGAAGCGCTTCCTGGAAGAGCATTCCACAGAGGTATCGTTCCTGGACATATGAGGTGTGTAAATGGCAGAGCAGAACGATGAGAAGGCCGGAAAGAACGTGGTCGAATCATCGATAGAGAAGGAGATGCAGTCCAGCTACATAGACTACGCGATGAGCGTTATTGTAGGCAGGGCTCTGCCCGACGCAAGGGACGGGCTCAAGCCGGCGCAGAGGAGAACGCTCTACGCAATGTACATGCTCGGCAATACCCATGACAAGCCCACAAAGAAGAGCGCGAGAGTAGTGGGAGAGATAATAGGCAAGTACCACCCGCACGGAGACATGGCTGCCTACGACACTCTTGTAAGGATGGCGCAGTATTTTTCGATGAACCACATGCTGATAGAGGGCCAGGGAAACATGGGCTCTATAGACGGTGATCAGCCCGCAGCTGCGCGTTATACCGAGGTGAGGCTCAGGAAGATAGCGGAGGAGATGCTGGAGGACCTGGACAAGGACTCGGTTGATATGGTACCGAACTACGACAACACGGAAAAGGAGCCCTTGGTACTGCCTTCGAAGGTGCCCAACCTGCTGGTAAACGGCTCTTCGGGAATCGCGGTGGGCGTTGCCACGAACATACTTCCGCACAACCTTGCAGAAGTGTGCGACGCGATAAACGCGTACATAGACAACAGGGATATAACATCGCAGGAGCTGCTTGTCTACGTAAAGGGCCCCGACTTCCCGACACACGGAACGGTGTTTTACGATTCGGAGCTCCTAGGCTCGTATATAACCGGCAGGGGGTCGGTAACGATAAGGGGGAGAACGAAGGTAGAGGAAGGCAAGAAAAAGCAGATAGTAATAGATGAAATCCCGTACACCGTGAACAAGGCTACAATGGTAGCAAAGATAGCAGAACTAAGCAAGGATAAGAGGATTGAAGGCATATCCGGGCTAAGGGACGAGAGCGGCAAGGAGGGCATAAGGGTAGTGATAGAGCTGAAACAGGACGCCAGTCCGGATTACGTATTGAACGCGCTGTACAAGCACTCTCAGCTGCAGATCTCGATGCCGGTGATGAACGTTGCCGTAATAGGCAACAAGCTGCTCAACCTCAATCTCAGGGAGTTTATAAGGATATTTGTAGACCACAGGCTCGGCGTAATAAAGAGGAGGACGAAATACGACCTGCAGGTAGCTTCGGAGAGGCTCCACATAGTTGAGGGGCTGCTGAAAGCTATAGAAAACATAGATATGGTAACTAAGCTGATAAAGAGCAAGAAGGATGTGAAGGAGGCCAGAGAGGCGCTGATTAACTCTTTGTCTATAAGCGAAAGGCAGGCGAACGCTATACTTGACATGAAGCTTTCTAAGCTGACAGGACTGGAGAGCAGGGAGCTGACAGAGGAGAATACGCAGTTGAAGAAGGGTATAGAAGAGTACGGCAAGATACTTTCTGACGACAAGTACGTTTACGATATAATAAAGAAGGAGACGTCTGACCTAAAAGACAGGTACGGAATCCCAAGGAGGACGGCAATAGAGCAAAACGCCGAACTGGTAGACATAACCAACGAGGATGTAATAAAGGATGAGGATTCGGTAATTCTGCTTACGCAGAGCAACTATATGAAGCGCCTGCCCGCGAGAACCTACAAGCTCCAGGAGCGCGGGGGTAAGGGTGTAATAACCATAGACCTGAAGGAGGGCGATTTCGTCAAAGAGGCTGTATACTGCATGAGCAAGGATTACCTGCTCATACTCTCCAACAAGGGCAGGGCGTACTGGCTCAAGGCGTATCAGGTCCCGGAGGGAGGCCGGTACTCCGGTGGAAAGGCAGCGATAAATCTGGTCAAGCTGAAGGACGGAGAGGGAGTAAGCGCCATAATAAACACGAGAGAGTTCGCAAACAAATATCTCGTGTTTGTCACAAAGCATGGCAGAATCAAGAGAGTAAAGGCCGAAAGCTTCTCGAGGCCGAGATCCAACGGCATAAAAGCCATACCGCTGAGAGACGGGGACGAACTGGCTGGTGTAGCGATATCCGATGGCGATTCACAGATCATTATCTCCACAAGGGGAGGCAAGGCGATAAGGTTCAGTGAGAAGGACATAAGGAGCATGAGCAGGATAGCTGCAGGCGTGAGGGGCATGAGGGTTTCCCAGAACGATTCGGTAACCAACGGAATAGCCACCAAGCCTGGTGATAGCATACTCTCAATAACGCAGAACGGCTACGGGAAGATCACGCCGATAGAGAGGTACAGATTGCAGAGGCGCGGAGGCGGAGGCGTGGCCAACCTGAAAGTGAATGGAAAGACGGGTGAGGTCATAAAGACGCTAAACGTTTCAAAGGCTAAGCACGTTTTGCTCGTCAATTCCAGGGGGTTGTCCATAGAAATAGACGTAGCCTCGATAAGGGTTACTGGTAGGAACGCTTCCGGAGTGAGGCTGATGCGCCTGGAACCGGGCACCAAACTGGTAAGCGCACAACTGTTGGCCCAGGAAGTCGAAGGGCAGAATTGAATAAATTATAAAGGTTAAGGTTTCAATCTAAGTGCTTGTGGGGGTAGCATGATAACCGTACTCATAATAGGCGAGGGGTCTCTCGAAAATCAGAAGGACATAGGCCTTGCTTCGCGGGCGTTTGGCGCGAGCTCGGTTATATTTACGTCTAGAAAAAGCACCAGGCTCATAAGGTATTTCAAGTCGATAAGCAACAAGTGGGGCGGCAAGTTTGAGGTGAGGTTTGAGAAGGACTGGGATAAGGTGATAGCGGAGAAGAGAGGGTACGAAAAGGTATACCTCACAAACTACGGAGCCCCGATAAGCAAGATGATGTACAGGATAAGGACGTATAAGAACATACTCTTGATAGCGACGCTATCTGAAGGGATGAAGAAACTCGGAGACATGGTAGATTACAAGGTAAGCGTGACTACGCAGCCGCATTCGTCGGTCTCCGCTATCGCTGTTTTCCTGCACGTATTCTTCAGCGGCAGGGAGCTCGCCATAAGGTTCAACAACGCAAAGTACAAGGTTATCCAGGAAAAAGTCAGATAATGATTGAATGGACGTTTCTGGGCTAAGGGTTTTGATCCAAAGCATCATCCGACTCTCGCTGAAATGCTAAAACTTAAAATAGCAGATTAGGTGCGGCATGGCATACAGGTCATATCGACCAGTACTTCTTGTTCTTTATGAAGTTGCGCTGGGCTTCTATCAGGTCCAGGTAGAAGAACCTGTCCTCACGCCTGAGCATGCGCAGGACCCTCGCCGCGGTCTTTACGCCTATCCCGTAAGTCGACATTGCCAGCGCTGCTCTTCCCCCGTATGCTTCGACCATGCTCGAGATCTTTAGAGCTTCTGAGAAATATTCACGCTCCTTGCGTGTTAGTTTTTCTCCCTTCAGCTTCTTTTTTATGGCGGCGGCCGATTCGTCTTCGTAGATGCTCAGCATTTTGCCACCACAAGCAGGGCATTCAAGGTGTTCCGCGTCCTTTATCTCTGAAAGCTTCCGTGTAAAATTGAATCCGCAATACATGCATATGAACTTGATGCTCTTTCCAAGAAGGAAGTTCTCGAACGAGTTTAATATCTGACTGCTCGGAGTTACTGGCATTATGAGCTCCTTGGTGTAGTAGAATGCGTCAAGAAGTATCGAGGCGAAGTGCGAAACGCTTTGCACGTTCCTCGTTTCGATCTCTAGTTCCTTAGAAGCCAGAAGGGCAAAGAACTTCTCCAGGTCCCCGATATCAAAATAATTATTCATCAGCTCGCGCGTTGTCTCGTCGTATATGGGGGTTTCCTTGTATACGCTGATAAGCCGTCTTGCGAGTGAGCGTGAGACCGTAGCCTCGCGGTCGAGGACTCCGAAAACTTTCGAGATCTGGGTGAATTTGTATCTGAATAGCTCCGTTTCTTCCAGGACGCTCTTCATGATGCCCCTTACCTTGCCCGAATCTACAGACAGCAGGTATTTTCCGATATCTATTTGCTTCGGTGCGTCGAGGTATATGAAATAGGGTGTTGCTTTCATGTATATGCTGTGACCGGTCCTTGCCGCGGCGAAATGAGCGAGCATTCTGCCTATAGCCTCGTTTGCCATGGTCCCGAGGGGCAGATATACCACCTTGTAGTCTTCGGTCTGCTCTATAACTATCTTGTGCCTTGGGAATATGCTGCGGTCGTGCTTCTCGAGAAACTTCTTCATCGCCTCCTTTGAGTCGGAGTTCATGAACTCGCTTCCCAAAAGCGATTCGGGATTTGAAACCAAAGCCGCGACGCCCTCCGCCACGGCGTGACTTACCGGTATATCCTCTCCGCTCCAGTCTGGGACAGCGGCTTCCAACTCGCTCGTGGGCTCCACAAGTATGCTGTTGCCTTCTATGCTCACTACCTTCCAGGGAAGGCCTTTTGTTATGAAAGTGCCATCTTCGTCTAGATTGTTTACCACGAACTCTTCGTCAAGGGTTGAAATTATCCTGTTGTCTATGGTGTTCTTGACCAGGAACTTTTTCACGTCAGGTATCATGCTAAGATGGTCGTAGTAGAACATCCGTGTCCTGATCCCGGACGTTATTCTGTCGCCATCGAAACCAACTACTCTCTGCCTGCCCATGAGTTCGAGCAACCTTACCAAAGTGTCTTTTCTAATGTCTTTATAGAGATATGAACGCCTTATTATGCCCAGGACTTCTTCCGTGCTGGTCGATCCTTTGTCTAGTGCTATTCCTACTACCTGGTTGAACAGCACGTCCAAAGCTCCATCGTGCATCCTGAATGTTTCCAGAAATCCCGTGCTCGCCTTTTCGCATATTGCCGCAGCTTCTATCGCATCGACGGCGTTGTTGGACACTATGTAACCGCGCGGGGTCTTTCCTACAGAGTGCCCGCTTCGCCCTACGCGCTGAACCAGCCGCAGTACCTGCCTCGGCGAACCGTACTGCACGACCTCGTCCACGTACCCTATGTCTATCCCGAGTTCCAATGAACTGGTAGCTATTATGGCCTTTAGATTGTGGTTCTTGAACCTGTCTTCAAGCTCTATCCTCTCCTTCTTATCTATGGAGCTGTGATGCACGCCTATCCCGCCGAACGGCATGATTCTGTTAAGGTAAACGAGTTTGCTCCCTACGGCCTCGACCGCCTGCCTCGTGTTTGCAAAGACTATAGTGGAATCGGAGTTCTTGATGTGCTCGGCTACAGAATAAAGCCGCGCAGCCGCACCGGCATCGAGACCGAACCTCTCCCTGAACTCCGACGGCACCGAAGACGAATCCGGTAATTCTACAGACAGTACCGCCTTTCTGGCGCGATCGGACAATACGCTGCTGCAGCTCCTGGATCCGCACAGGAACTTCTTCACAGATTCTATGTCGGCTATTGTCGCGCTTATGCCTATCCTTTGGAATCCTTTTGACTTTTCTTCGAGCCTTTCTAGAGCGATGGATAACTGTGCGCCTCTCTTGTTGGAGTAAAGCTCGTGGATCTCGTCTATGACTACGTATTTCAGATTAGCGAGAGCCTCTCCGAGATGCTTGGTAGGCAGTATGCTCTGCAGTGTCTCCGGAGTTGTTATCAGTATCTCCGGGGCGCGCCTGCTCTGCCTGCCTCTCTCCGACTGCTGGGTGTCCCCATGGCGCACCGCTATTCCGACTCCGACTTCCTTCGCCAGAAGTTCAAGCCTTTTTATGAGGTCGCGGTTCAAAGCACGCAGTGGTGTTATGTACAGGGCCTTTATACCTTCATGCGAGGCGTTTTTTGACAGAACGTCCAGGATAGGTAGTAGTGCCGCCTCGGTCTTGCCGCTACCTGTCGGTGCCGATATCACGCAATTGTTGCCCGAACTTATCTCCCTGATTGCGTGCTTCTGTATGTCGTAGAGTTCTTTGTATCTGCTGAGGAAAGCCTTGTATACGTCAGGTATGCTGACACCCTCATAATTAGTTATACGATTATTTGACCGCCAAGATTTAAATACGTGGATTTGGCATTATACGGGGGATTATGGACAACGTCTTGGCGCGTTTTGAAGGCATGTACAAGAACCTTCGTGCTGTAACGCTCGGATACCTTATCGACAGGGATAACGGCAACGTGCTTATAGCGATGAAGAAAAGAGGGTTTGGTGTAGGCAGATGGAACGGGGTAGGAGGCAAGCTGAAGGAAGGCGAAAGCGTAAGAGATGCAATGATACGGGAAACGGAGGAAGAGATAGGAGTAACTCCGACCGTTTTTGAAGAGAGAGGTGTGATAAGGTTCTACTTTGATGGAGGTCACGAGGACTGGAATCAGGAGGTGCACGTATTTGTGGTGACCTCGTGGGAGGGAACACCGAAGGAGAGCGAGGAGATGAAGCCCAAGTGGTTCGCTAAAAATGATCTCCCGATGAATGAGATGTGGGCTGACGACAGGTACTGGCTCAGGGATCTGCTAGATGGCAAAAAGATAAATGCGGCGTTTCTGTTCGGAGAAGGGGACAAGGTGCTAGAAAGTAGAGTAGAAAAATCGTGAACGATTGGAGAGCAGCATACAAAACTGGCTGGCTTGAACGTATATCAGGTACCTTTACTTCCGGAACTTTCTCTCTTGGCGACTTTTATGGCGGCCAGTTTTGCCGTAACTGTTATGGCCACTACGCCGAATAGGATTACCCCGATTAGCGAGGGGGTCAGCATGATAATACTTACACTCGAACCGTTGTCCGTGCTCACGCTTTGCGATATGCCTATGTATGTTAGCCTGCCGTATGAATACCCGTATGGGACATCGTTCAAGGTAGTACTTCCGTTTCCTCCAAGGTAGAAAGATGCTGAGGAACCGTTCTTGAACTCGATGCTAGCGCTTGCGTTGAGCGGTGTTCCGAAAACACTCGTTGCCGCGTATATAACGTTGTATATCGGTAGTTTGAACGCCACCGTCCCTGAAGATTGGACTGTGAAAAGGTAGTTGCTCAGAACCTGCGTATTCTTGTACTCCACGTAACCTATCCTGTAAGTCTCGTTGGCGTTGAGATAGCTGCCGTTGGTTATGCGCAGGCCGTCTATTGAGATATAGCTGTAGTTTATAGGATTGCTGTAGGAATCTTGAGGTGCGAACTTGATGAAGTACTCCGGCACGAAAACCGCGCTCATGAATACGGGGGACCCTACACGTATGGATACGTTAGAATCGTTGTAGCCGTTGCTCCATTTTTCGAAGGCCAGCCTCTCTCCGTTGCCGAGGGGTATCGCGGTTATGTTAAGGCCCACTTCTGCTGTTGAGTTCGCGTCGTACCAACCGCTTCCGTGCGTTTTGCCTTCCATGCTTGTTGCATTTACCATGTACTGAATTTTCCAATTAGCGCTTATGCTCTTGGCACCGTCCATCACTACGCTTTCGTTTGTAGAGCTTCCTACTCCAGACCAGCCAGAGAATACGGCCCTTTCTCCTGCGGCTACCGGTACCAGCCCGGGCGCTACGTATATGTGCGCAGTGCTGCCCGCATCGTACCAACCGCTTCCGTATGCATCGCCATACTGGGACGATAGGTTAAGATGATACTGTGTTTGCCATATCGCCTTCTCTGTTATGTTGCCGTCCATGGCTATCGTAGTGTAGTTAGACGTGCCCGTATAAGATCCAGAACCGCTCCCCTGCCATCCCTCGAATTTCATCCTTTCATTTCCGGATATGTTTATAAACGCAGGGGCGTTCAACACTGCAGACGAATACGCGGTGTAGTTCTCGACCTTTGAGATATTTCCAAACTGGGAGCTTACCGTAAGCGTATAGCCAAGGCTCCAAAGAATACTCATTGACGCTGGTATAGGTATTCCCGTGCCTACGACAAAATTGTCTACATAGTTGTTTACTTCTTGCACCCCGTACGGATTTGATATAGAGGAGTCGCTCCCTTTCCCGTATCCCACGTAGGAATAACCTTCGGGCACCAACCGGAATATACCGTTGGACAGATACATGAGGTTCTTGAATCCTACGTGCTGCATTCTGGTAACGCTGTACGTGGCGGCCTGCTCGGCGAAGGCTACCGGGGGGTTTGGCCCGGATGTGCCGGTCCCAAGGTCAACGCTGCCCACGAGCGAGCCGTCGAAATAGAAATTCCATGTATTGCCGCTTGAACTAAACGAATAGGTATGGAAGGTGCCGTTCTGACCGGCAGAGCCGTTTGCACCCAGGCCGCCGTAAAAATTACTGCCGCTGTATCCGGCCGGAAAGTATTCCCAAAACCACGTAGGAATGCCTTGGGTTATTTGGGTATAGTTTCCGCATCCAGACTGAGAACACGTCTGAGGATAGTTGCCGCTGGAATTGACTATTTCGTAGCCGATTTGAACGAACGCACCGTTAGACAGGTCCTCCCCCACCCAGTATCCGAGCGACCCATGAGTTATATTTTGGTAGATGGTCTGGATCGAAACTGACGCGCCGTTGTTCTGCCCCGAGCTGTCGCTTCCCCTTACCCCAGACTGGAACCAGTACTGAGCGCTTGGTACTCCAGAAATTAGTGTTACCGCAATGACTATCGCAAGTGACAGAGCAAGAACGTTATACCTTCTCATAGTCTATACCAATTTCATTCAGCTTATTTATTATTTTATCTCTCTCTTCCGATCTAATGCTTTTCCAGTCCATTACGGCTAGTTCTGGTTTTTGCTTGGATCTTGTAAACGCCTGCTCGAGCATCGTATACTCGGAGGTGTAGTATCTGGGCATTATGTGCGCAAATGCGTAACCCCTTCCGAAAGCGATCGACGAAAACTTGCCTGGATAGTGGTTCGAACCTATTCCGACTACTATTTTTGAAAAATCTGTATCTACATCTCCGTTTATGAGCCTTGACACGCTCTTCGATACTACTTCCTGATAGCTCTTCACTTCCATTACTTCTTCGTTTCCGCCCAGTTCTATGAATAGGGACGGGATGGTGAGCAACGGCCCGTGATGAGTGGCTTCGTATGTTACACTTGGTCCGGACGCCGAAGCGCTCAGTTTCTTCATGCTCTTCAGGAGCTGCAGCATTTCAAGCGGTGCCGCATAGCTGAGCTCATGCGGTAACCCACCAAGCTCCGCTTTGTCAGACCAGTTACCGGTGGCGTGCGTAGTGAATGCAGGAATCCCTTCCGAGCTCGAGTGCTGGCTTAGGAAGACTATAAGATCTGCCTTGTAATCGTTGAGGTAGTAGGCGTTTACGTGGCGGGTCTTTATTTCGAGCAGTGTTGCGTTTTCGTATACGAACCGCTTTAGCCCGTCCACTTCCCCCGCTTCCTCAAACTCCACCATGCTGCGCAAGATTCCGGCTAGCGCTACCGATGTGTTGTCCATCATGGAATATACTACAAGTATGTTGTCCATAAGGACCAGTTTTGATTAAAAAAAGTCATAGAACAATTAAAAACTTGCTGGTGGTAAAATAATTGGAGAGCATGTACTACAACTATATAGCGCTGCTGTTTTTCTCCGTCGTTGCTATAGGCGTTCCAGCTCTGATGCTGTTTGCTTCGAGGCTCCTTAGAAAAGAGTCTGTGGGTAATCCTACAAAGAACGCGCCCTACGAAAGCGGAGAGGAAACCATAGGCAGGATGCAGGACATAGACACCGAATACTTTCCCTTCCTTATGATCTTCCTGCCGTTTGAAATACTTGCTGTGTTCCTGCTCCTGGTCATGCCGTCCCTCTATTCTTTTAGCTATAGTATGGGGATTGCTTTGCTGGGATTGCTCGTGATAGCTGCTGCGTTCTCGCTCGCTGGATACAAGCTGATAAGTGGTAGGCGTGGCGGTTGACCTTGATAGGATTAACATGAACACCGATCAGGGTGTACCATACACGAAGGAGGAGTTCGAAAACGCGGAAGCGGAGATGAACAAGATGCTGGTCAACTCTTACAAGACCAGTAAGAACCAAAAAAGCGTATTGTTCGCAAATCTTTCAAAAGTGGCGCAGGCGGCTTCCAAGGGTATGATAAAGTGGGCGAGGTCGAACTCGTTGTGGCCTTCGCAGTCCGGGCTGGCGTGCTGCGCGATGGAGCTGATGGATTTTGCCGCTTCAAGGATAGACGCCGACAGGAAGGGCTACCTGATATTCAGGGGAACGCCGAGGCAGAACGACGTGATGGTGGTTGCCGGCTGGGTAACAAAATCCATGGCGCCCAGGGTAAAGAGGCTGTACGAGCAGATGTCAAGCCCCAAATACGTGATCGCGTTCGGAGAGTGCGCTACTTCAGGAGGTCCATGGTGGGAGAGCTACAACATAATACAGGGCATAGACCAGATCGTGCCGGTAGATGTTTATGTAGCGGGATGCCCGCCGAGGCCGGAGAACCTTTTTGCGGCGTTCATAAAGCTTCAGGAGAAGGTAGGTGGTAAGGTTGCAGGAGATACAGAAAGAAGCCTTGGTGCAAACATTAGAAAACATGAAGAAGAGGTATGACTACCTAAAGAACATAACCGCTGTCGATTATCCCGATGGGTTGGAAGTTGTGTATGTTCTCTACAGCACGGTTAGCAAGGAGCAGGAGCTCGTTAAGGTCAAGCTGCCGCACGAAAACCCGAACATAGAAAGCGTTGTTGGAGTATATCCTGCCGCCGACTGGCACGAACGCGAACTCTTCGAAATGTTCGGCATAAAGATTTTGGGCAGGAAGGTAGGCAGACTGCTCCTGGAGAAGTGGAACGGAGTTGATCCTCCGCTCCTGAAGAGCTTTGAATGGGGCAAGGATTATAGGAAAATCAAGTGAACTGATAGCATGAGCATAACCAGGATAAATGTAGGGCCGATACATCCGAGCACACACGGAGTGCTCAGGGTCGTTGTTGACCTGGAC
>JAKAOQ010000061.1 GCA_021812105.1 Microcaldota archaeon
GCTTTTTGTCCTTAACTACGAAGATGTTCTCGGCCGATCCCTCAGCCACGTAACCATCGTTCGAGAGCATTATGGCTTCGTCGAATCCGGACACCTTGGCCTCGTTGCCCGCTATTATTGAATTGATGTAGTTTCCGCTCGCCTTTGCCTCTATAGGCAGAATGCTCGAATTTATCCTGTGCCAGCTCGAAACCTTGCACGTTATACCCTTCGCTTTATTGAAATACTCTCCGAACGGAACCGCGGCTATGAACACGCTTACCCTCTTGCCAGAAACGCTTACTCCTATCCTGTCATCGTTGTAGAACGCAAAGGGCCTTATGTAGAAGGTAGACGCACCGTTCTCCCTCACTACGTCGCCGATCGCCTTTTCGAGCTCCGATGGTGTGTAGCCGAGCTTCATCGAATATATCTTTGCGGTGTTGAAGAATCTCTCCACGTGGTCCCTCAGCCTGAATATAAGGGCTCCGCCCTTTACCTCGTACGACCTTATACCTTCAAAGATGCCGCTGCCGTACTGCATGGAGTGGGTTAGTATAGGCACCTTCGCGCTTTCGTAGTCTACAATCCTGCCGTCCAGCCATACCCTCTTTCCACCCTGATTTTGCACCATGTCAACACTGCTGAACAATGCACATGAAACCTTTTTTTATCTTTCCTGAGAATTAGTACTGCGAAGTGAAAGGTATGGTGAGCGCAGAAGACGTGCTTGAGGAATTCTCCGGACTGATTTCCAGGAAAGACGCAGAGCTCATAGCGAGTTCTTCAGCATCCGCCCCGGTGCGCGCACACGAAAATAACAACGACATAATCGACGTAGTGGGGCTTCTCGAATTCATCACGGCTAATAGCGGTGCCGCGAAACAGCTTAACGCTGGGCAACAGGCCGGCGCCGATTACACCGTAAACATCAAGGACAGGGTTTACAGGGTATTCAACCAGATAGAATACAATTATGGAGGAAGGAAGGGGGTGAAAAGGGACGTAGTCCTCGGTCGGGAAGGGAAGACAATAAGACTTACGCTTTTTGATAATCTTTCAAGGCTTGCGGACACAACACCGCTTGAGCGCGGTGACACGGTCCTTGTGAGAAACGCAGCGCTTGACGTGAGGAGCGGGGTTCTGAAGGGCGTGAGCAGGACCGTAGTGCTAAGGATGTCACCATCGCAAGAGGGCATTGGGGACTATTCTCTCCTGAAAGGCGGTGAGAAGAATATAGACGTTGTTGGGAAGATCGTCGAAATCAACCCTATCAGATATGTAAACAGGCTCGACGGCGGCGGCCAGATAGGCGTGGTAGACTGCGTGATCAGCGACCTCAAGGACAGCATGAACGTAGTCCTGTGGGGTTCGAGCGCGCTCGCGACAGCGAACATGAACGCCAACGAGTTCATGAAGATAGAGTTCTGCAGCGTAAGGGAGAGGAACGGTACAAAGGAGGTCTACGCTACGGAAACATCGAGGGTATTCACGAACGCCAGCCTCGAGGGCCGGCTCAAGTTATGATCATCTCTGGCCGTAGCGAGCCAGGAACGTTAGGTAAGTCCCTACTACTATTTCCGGAGCCGAGGGCTTGGTCTTCTTTATTATGCCTAGGAGATCGGCCATGCCGATGACTACGTCCTCGCCGGTCCTGACCCTCTTCTCGAGCGCCTTGGTCTTGGCCTCCCTGCAGACGTTTGAGATGTCTGCGCCGGTATATCCGTCTGTCGCCTTGGCCAGGTCCGCGTACACTATGTCGTCACCAACCGGAACGTTCTTCAGGTATTCGTAGAACAACTTCGCCCTGTCGCCTTCGTTTGGCGGCTTTATGAATATTAGCTTGTCAAACCTGCCGGGCCTCAGAAGCGCGGGGTCTAGCATGTCGGGCCTGTTAGTCGCTGCTACTATCACAACGTTGGAGTAGCTCTTTATGCCGTCCATCTCCTGCAGCAGCGAAGTAGTCATCTGGGAGGTAAACTCGCTGGCACCCTCGCGCTTGGGCACCAGCCCGTCTATCTCGTCTATGAAGATTATCGATGGGGCGTTGTCGCGAGCTCTGTTGAAGACGTCCCTTATCGTGGAGTTCGCCTTCTCTATGCCTTCCCTCGCTATGTCGGCGCCGTTAAGCGTAAGCATCGTAAGGCCCTTATAGTCGTTGGATACGGCGCGCATCAGCATGGTCTTACCAGTTCCGGGGGGCCCGAAGAGCAGTACGCCGTTTATAGCTGGCACGTCGTACTGCTTCACGAGTTCGGGATGGAGCAGCGGTATGGATATCGCCTCCTCCATAGCCTTCTTGGCGTCTTCCATCCCTACTACGTCATTTATTGTGGTCTTCTTCGCCATCTCCACGCTCGACTCCTCGAACGACTGTCTCTCGAAATCGATCTTGAACCTGTTGTATTCGTCTATCTGCGCTAGAGAGGTCGAAGGCTTCTGCGCGTCTATCGCGTCCAGAAGGTCTTCCATCGTAATCGCCAGTATGGTGTGCTTGCTTGCAGCGCGCTGCGCCACTATCTGGGCAACGTTTTCGGTCAACACCTTTATGTCAGCCCCGGAATACCTTTCGGTCTTTTCAGCGAGAGCGTCTATATCCACATCATCTGATACCGGCAGCTTGTGCAGGTACATCTCTAGTATCTTCTTCCTGCCGTTGAAGTCCGGTAGAGGAAGGTATATTATCTTGTCGAACCTCCCGGGCCTGAGTATCGCCTTGTCCATGACCTGCGGTACGTTAGTAGCGCCTACCATTATAACGTTGCTGATCTTCTGAAAGCCGTCCATCTCTACGAGCATCTGCGAGAGCGCGTGCCTGTGCGTCTCGTCTATATCCGACGAGTCCCTGCTCACAGCTATCGAATCTATTTCGTCGAAGAATAGCACGCACGGTGCGTGCTTCCTGGCTATGTTGAATATGTTGGCGAGCATCTTTTCGGTCTCGCCTGGATACGCCGAGATCAGGTTCGACGCCTTGACGTAGTAGAACCCCGCCCTTATCTCGTTTGCCAGGGCGCGCATCATCATCGTCTTTCCTGTTCCGGGCGGGCCGAAGAACAATATTCCCTTGGCGGGCTTTATGTTGTAAGCCCTGGATATAGCCTTCTGCTCTATCGGTGCCAGGACCGCGTTCTTCAGCTCTTCCTTCGTGGCTTCGTAGTTGCCTATGCTGTCGAACGTTTCGGTCACATTCCCCGCTTCCAGATCCTCGAAAGCTTCTCCGAACTTCATCCTCAGGTCCTCCTTCCTCACGTCAAGGGTGCGCACTACCTTCACATTGTAGGATTCCAGTACGTACAGCGCTGCCGGAGCTATTATGAAGCTTACGAAAGGCAGTATGTAGTTGGGTGCTTCGGCTGACGCACCACTAAACGCCACGATCACCAGATAAGATATCGGGTACAGTATTCCGATCATGCTGGACATGGTGCCCCTGTACTTTGATTTGAGGTTCGTAGCCGAAGAGTCCAGTGCTACAGCCATGGCGATCAGGAATGCCAGGCTGATCAGATAGGAGTACTGCTGCAGCAAAGAGAGCACTGACAGCCCAATCGC
>JAKAOQ010000062.1 GCA_021812105.1 Microcaldota archaeon
AACTCACTCTACTCGAGATGAAG
This sequence comes from Microcaldota archaeon, assembly GCA_021812105.1. Classification (GTDB taxonomy): domain Archaea; phylum Micrarchaeota; class Micrarchaeia; order Micrarchaeales; family Micrarchaeaceae; genus JAKATY01. Next base: position 24 of record JAKAOQ010000062.1, read on the forward strand.
AACATGGAATTCAGGAGGCATCTCATAAAGCACATAAAGGATATGGTAGAGGCGAGGAAAGTGAGCGAGATGATGCAGGAATCGCTCTTCGATGTAAAGTACAGGATCTCGGGCGCTGTAGGGAGCGAGGAATTTACAACCTCTCTCGAAAGGTTGCTGCCTTCAGACAAGTAGCAGACAGTTTTTTTGTTTTTCTTTTATTTTTTTGCTGTATTCCACCTATCAATTCTACACTGCGCTCGCATGTGTAGAAAGGTTTTTATTACATAAAACAGGCAAATAATGTAATCTATACCAGTTGCGCGGTATACGTGTATCCAATGTCCGTAGCAAACGCACAACAGTTTGAACGCCACTTCTACAGCAAAATACCTAAAAAAGGAGATAAGAAAAGGGAGGTATTCGTAATCGCCATAGAGGGGCAGGTACCAGATAAAAGTTTTTACTCCTTTCCTCTATGTTCCAAACTTAACAGAAGCGGGATTGACACGGTAGACCTTAATGCATGGCCCAAGCACCTATATTTAAACGGGCAAGAAGGTGTGCCCGCAACCGCGCTGTTTCTCGTGCGCGAAGCCTATTATATCAGAAAAGAGCGAGGGAGGCACAGCGCAATTATAGTGCCAGACCTACCCGAGGACCTTCTAACCCTTTCGCCTAAATATCAAAAGCCTCTTGAAACAGCAGCAAAACTACTACGCCACGCGATAAATCCTTCACTGGTGGTCTATTTGGATCCACCAACTGGAAACATGAAGCGTGCCGAAGTGCCGCAATACGGCAGCGCCGGTGCGCACGGCTATACTGCAGAGAGATCTGCCTATATGAAGAGCCTGCTCCTAGAGTCGTACCCCAATGTGCTTACGATCGATACATCGAAACCTAAGGCGGAGGTAGTTCTTCAAATATACAATCGGATAATTATACTCCTAAGGCGATAGCCTCTTACAGTGTTTTAAAGTGCTGCAATGCAATACAAGAAAATCAGTATCGAAGAATGCGAAGGGGTTTACTCGCCTCGTGAAGACTCCCTGCTTCTCGCCAAAACCGTTGAAAAGTATGCGTCAGGAAAGGTCTTGGATCTTGGAACGGGCACAGGCCTACAGGGGATTATCGCGGCAAAGAAGGGCTGTAAGGTCACATTCGCAGATATAGACGCAAACGCGTTAAAATGTGCTTCGGCTAACGCCAAAACCAACGGCGTTTCCGGCGAATTTACCAAAACAGATTTGTTCTCAAACATAAAGGACAGTTTCGATACAATAATATTCAACCCGCCTTACCTCGATTCAAAAAACCTATCGCAGCATAAAAGCAGGAACTACGCGCTCGACGGAGGCGTTGGCGGTCGTGAGATGATAAATGCCTTTCTTAAGGCATACAGTACGTTCTTGGAGGAAGACGGCATCGTGCTCCTGGTTGAAAGCGGATTCAACCTGTACGAACGAGACGTGAAGGAATCCGGGGCAGTCGTAATAGCCAAGGAGCACTACTTTTTCGAGGACCTTGTGGTTTTGTTGCTGAAGGCCCGACCAGGCGGTTAAAGAACGGCTATCGCAACAAAGGATGAAAAGTATTTATACCTTTCTGAAGTATGGTAAGGAAGAAATTTATGCGGCAATTCAAAATAACAATAAACCACTTAGATTTTGTAAAATTAGTAAATATATAAATATTAGATACGGCGCAATATCATGATGCCCAGAAAAAACCTGACAACAATAAAATTCCTGAGAACGGAACACGAGGAACTAGAGGAAGCGGAGACCGAAGTGGGCGGCGGCTACTCGGCAATAGTCTACACCACCCCACGGCCATACACCAATCAGACATACCTGACCGAAGCTACGCTGAGGGTTACCACCCCGAAGACGAAGACCGAGTCAAAAAGCAGGCTGGACCAAGATGACCTCCTGATCTTCAAGTCGAGGAAGATGAGGGAGAAGTACGACACCAGCGAGCATGGACCGGCAGAAACAGCCGCCACTGCACTAAGCCAAATATCGGAGTTCCTCGGAAGAATGACAGGGGCGCTCAAAGAAACCCTGGCAAAAACCGCCCCCTGACCAAGAGGACCGTTAAGAAAGACAGATAACTTTTTCTTTCCCTAAAAATATTGTGTTACTATGGCTGTAAGCCTGGTCTCTGTCAAAATAGAAAAGGACGAAGGCACACAACTCATAATAGGGCACGCTGGCTTCATAAAAACCGCGGAAGATCTCTACGAAGCCATGATCGCTTCGGTTCCAGGGATAAAGTTCGGCCTTGCGTTCGCCGAAGCAAGCGGCCAATGCCTGGTGAGGGGCGAGGGAAATGACGAGTCCTTGAGGAAGCAGGCGGAGAACAACGCCATGTCAATAGCTGCAGGGCACACCTTCGTAATATTATTCAAGAACGCGTTTCCAATAAACCTGATCAACGCTATAAAGACTGTTCAGGAGGTGTCAGAGGTATTCTGTGCGACCGCCAACCCTGTAGAAGTGATCGTCGGGGTATCTGATTCCGGAAGAGCCGTGCTGGGAGTGGTGGATGGGAGCCCAGCCAAAGGTGTCGAGAGCGACTCTGACAAGAATGAGAGGAGGAATACCGTAAGGAAGTTCGGGTATAAATTATGATTGCATGGTAAATGAAGGAAGCAAAAAACCGCTAGCATACGCGTTGTACGCTATCGTGGTATTCCTAGTACTGTCCCTGTTCGTTTACTCTACATCCAGAAATATTTCCTATCAATTAACAATAACCCAGAACTCTTCAGGAGTAACAAACACGACCAGCATCTACGCACCGCCGCAGATCACGAATTATACCGCACAACTAGAAAACACCAAAGCGCTGGGCTACAAGTTCAACGATAGCAGCTTCTACTGCGGCTCGCAGAACGATTGCATACTCGTCCATACCGCGCCTTGCAACAACAATCTCCCCTACCAGTCAGCGTGCATAAACATCAACGCGTACTCATCATACGCGGCCCACAAGGAGAATATAAGCAAAACTAGAACGGTGTGCCCCTATTTTATGATCCAGGGAAGCCTATCCTGCCAATGCGCAAGCAATTATTGCGAGGTAGTATACTCAAAGCACTGAGGCACTATTCCACGTAGTATACGTTGGTTATCTTCCTGACTATGTTCGGAGTCTCCTGCGTAACAATATATTGCGGTATGCTGCTCGGAACGGTTACGTTATAAACATCGATCCAGTTGCTGCACGCGGGAGCGCCGGACCACACAACGTAGCTGTCGTTCAGGATATCGGTGCAGTTTATGCTGTTGCCTACAAAACTGATCCTGTTGTTAACGTTATAGTTGCCGTAGTACACCCAGAAAGCGGTCATGGGACCTATCAACGCCCCGTTTGGGGCCAGGATCTCCATGTAAATAGTCGAATTCTGTGCTGCGCCCCTCAGGTAGTTGGCCGCCTGCATTACCATGCTCTGCGGATACATCTGCCATTCGTACCAATAGTTCTCTATCTGGTAGTTCTG
>JAKAOQ010000063.1 GCA_021812105.1 Microcaldota archaeon
AACGTGCTCAGCAGACTGATGCTAATATTGACCGTTTTCGGGTTCTTCGGAGCAAACATGGCTTTTTCTCAGTCTTCTACGCCAACTACCGCCATATCAACCGCGCTTTGTGGCGTATATCATATAATCAACACTGTAGTATTCATAATCGGACTTGTGCTGGTGGTGCTGGGAGGCGTAATGTACGCTGCGGCTCACGTGCTGCCAGGCAATCTCAAGGGATCGCTGCAGGGCTACGGCATGGGCATGATAGTAGGCGGAATCGCCGGAGTAATAATAGCGCTTTCGGCCGGCTACATAATAGGGGTAATTTCAGGAAACTCAGCCATCACTGCCAGCAGCCTCTGCCCATCGACAACCTGAAAGCCTTTTTTTCTTTTCCTTTTTCTTTTGATTTCTTCGACCATCAGCGGAAAGCGTAGATTCTGGTGACATACCGCGCATCTATTTATTGTTTTCCATTTAATTATATCTGAGTGTTGCAGTGGCCAACGTTATCAGATACACAGTCGACGCTTACGTTTCGAATCTGAGAATACTCCTTCTGTTCTCCCTTTCCTTTGTCATAGCGATACTCATACCCGTCTTCGCCGCCTTCCCGACCTACAACGACATGGGGGGCATATTCGTGAGGACGGCTAGCGAGATGGCTAACCTAAACGTCCTGAATTTCTCGGTCATAGTCGCCTCTGTATTCTTCTCCCTCATATTCCTGAGCTTCGCGATAGTAGCGATAAACATAATAACCAAGCACGAGCGCGTGCACATCCGCATAAAGAAGGAGGTCTTCGACGGCCTGGAGAAATACACGACCAGGGTATTCGTCGTGCTCCTCCTTTTTACCGTCCTGATTTCGCTGCTCGACATAGCGTTCTACGCGCTCAACGCCCCCGCGTTTGTTTACTACGTAGCCGTGCTCCTGCTCACCCCCTTCTTCTTCTACGCGCCCTCTTCGATAGTAATAGACGATTTCAGGGTCAGACGCGCCATGGGCATGAGCCTCAAGTTTTTCATAAAACGCTTCGATTACTTCCTGCTCTGGGTGTTCATAGCCGCGGCGTCTCTCGCGATATTCGACGGCCTGTTCACTCTCGCAAGCCCTACCGTGGTCTCTTCCTTCGCCATGCTGATATTCAACGCGGTCCTTGTGCTGCCGTTCCTCGTGCTGCTCCAGAGCCAGATGTACCTCAAAAGGTTCGCGATGCTGAAGAGATGAATAGAAAATAAGAAACACTTATAAAGTCTATTTCTAAAAGTTATACGATATACCATGCGACACAAGGCGTTGCTCGCATTTCCTCTGCTTCTCGCACTCCTTATTCCAACGGCAGGCGCAGCTTCGCCTTCGCCAGGAGTCAGCCTTCTCGAGTCTCTTAGCCTCGCGTCTCTCGCGATACTGTTCTCTCTTACTCTCGTCGCTCTGGCCTACATGCTCGGTGAAGTGCTTAGGATCGAGAGCCTAAAGAAGTGGTACAGGGGCGAACTCTGGGAGACCGCCAAGTCTGCTATAATAGTAATATCTGTGTTCGCCATACTCGTTATAGCGAGCGGCATAGCGGATGCGCTCGCCGGCCAGCCGGCCAGCTTTACGCTGTCTGGCAACGCCGTAACTGCCAGCAACCAGATAACGACGAACTTCCTTGGGCTCAGCAACACGGCCGGCACCTACATACAGAACGAGAACGACTGGGCCGGCACCGCGTTCGACGGGCTCTTCGGCCTCACATACGGGGTCGACCTCCTGAAATCATTCTCCTTCAGCCTATACGTCCCCATACCGCTGCCGATACCCATACCAGATGTATTCTTTGGATTCATGTTCGGGTCCAACGCCAACCTCTACACGAGCAGCGTAATGGACACGACAGCCAAAGGGACGAGCTCGTTCATAGGCGATTACATCTCGTTCATACTCCTTCCGCTGCTCATCATATTCTCAATGCAGTACCAGTACTTCAGCACGATAATCTTCATAGGACTGTCGCTCTTCCTGCCGCTCGGTATAATACTGCGCGCCGTACCGATACTACGTCCTCTGGGCGGGACGTTCATAGCAATAGGTATAGGGCTCGCGCTGGTATACCCTGCTCTGCTCGTCGCCTTAAACACCCCGGTCACGAACTTCGTGGACAGCATCTTCTCTCTGCAAGCTTCCCCGGCTGCGCCGTCGCTGCCCGGGGTCCTGGGTATATTCACATTCGTATTCAAATACGTCTACATACCCGCGGGATCTTTCCTGACTGGTTTCGGATGGGGGCTTTCATCGCTGCAAAGCGTGTTCGGTCCGCTCAACTATGTTTCCTACACGCTGATAGACGTACTGACACAGTTCCTGCTGCTGATATTCGACCTGGTGCTGGGACTGGTGATAACTGGTGACATTGCCAAGCTGCTCGGGGGCAGGCTGCCCACCGGGATCGGTAAATTCAAGATTGCATGAGTGTTGTGAATGGTAAATACCTGCGCGCTTTATGGTTCTTTCACTAACGCCAACAACTGGATAGGCATAAACTATCTCGTTATAATCGTTGGCTTCTCGATAGTCGCAGCGATCTACATGCTGTCAAAGATCACGCCGCAGAACACGAGCGCGAAGCTGACCGGTATAACGAAGATAGAGATAACGCAGCTGATGATAAGCGCGCTTCTCATAGCGGTACTCATCGCGTCGGCCACAACAGTATGCAACATCGCCACCTCGATAAGCACGGCCGTCAACGGGAACCCGTACGGACCGTTCACCCTTGCAGATTCATACATAGGTAGCCTCGTGTACAACAAAGGCATCGGCCTGCTATCAAACATCTACACACTGTCAATAACGTACTACATATACGCCAACCTACTCACGATGACCTCGTCGAGCATTTCTTCGTTCATTCCAAAGACAGAGCTCGCTTACGGCAATTTCAACCTCAAGATAACGTTCGGCTACGACGCTGGGATAAGCCTCGGCATACTGAGCACGGTTCTGCTGGCCGTGTTCGCCCCCCTTGTCATAATTTCGCTGGGCATGCTCTTCCTGCAGTACCTTTTGCTTCCGATTATACAGTACACGATGTTCACGATAGCGCTGCCGATAGCCATAGGAATGCGTTCCATAGCTTTTGCTGGAGCTGGCGGAACCGGCCTGCGCGGCGCCGCCAATTCGATACTCGCTATCGCGATAGCCCTCTACCTGATATACCCGCTGGTCGTGGGTTTTGACGCTTACATAATGCACTGGATGTTCAGTCCGCAGAATCCTTCATACACATTCCTGGAGTCCACATACTCGCACCCAACAGCTCCGGTATCTACCTTCCTTCTGACAACTGGCACTACTGGGTTTGGCAGCACCTCGTGGCCGAGCATATCCTCGATATTCAAGCAGCTCACGCAGGGTAACTTCCTTGCCGCGATAGACTTCTCCGAGCCCGCGATCATAGTAAACGACGTTTCGGAATTCATG
>JAKAOQ010000064.1 GCA_021812105.1 Microcaldota archaeon
CACGAACAAGTACCTCGAGGCGGCGATACCCGGGGCGTACTACTTCAGGATACTCGTCTTCCCGCACAACGTCATAAGGGAGCACAAGATGGCTTCTGGTGCGGGAGCAGACCGAGTTTCGCAGGGAATGTCTCTGTCGTTCGGGACTCCCATCTCCGTAGCGGCGAGGATAAAGAAGGGCCAGCCGATCTTCCTGATGAAGACCACCAAGGGCAACAGGGTCCACATACTCGAGGCGATGAGGAGGGCATCCCGCAAGCTTTCCGGAACCTACAGGATAAAGGCCATGTGACCTTTTCTTCTTCTACATCTCTGCTTTGCATCATTTTTTATTATGATTAACAGCTCAAACTAACGCGCATAACATGAAGATTCTGCTGCAGTTCCCGGAAGGCCTTAAGCAATTCGCGCTTCAGCACGCGAAGAAGCTAGAGGGCGAGGGCAACGAGGTCTTTATCTCTTCGTCCCCTTCTTTCGGAGCCTGCGACCTCGCTATCGACGAAGCCAAGGCGATAGGGGCTGAAAAGCTCGTACACTTCGGACACGCCGAGTTCCATCACGTTGACTTCAACGTTGAGTACGTAGAGTACAGAATAGACGCGCCGCTGGGCATTTTGGAGAGCAGCATTGCGGAGCTAGACGGTTTCAAAAGGATAGGACTGGTTACTACGATACAGCACGTGCACCAGCTTGACGAAATAAAGAGGTTCTACGAGGCGCACGGAAAGAGCGTAGTGATAGGAAGGCCGTACGGTTTCGCCAAAAAGCCAGGACAGATACTCGGATGCGATATAGGCAGCGCCGCTAGCGTTGATAAGGAAGTTGATGCTCTGGTGTATTTTGGTGGGGGGCTATTCCATCCCGTAGGTGCGCTGCTCCAGACCACAAAGCCATTCTTATCGGTAGATCCATTTGCGGGTGCGGTGAAGAGGCTCGATGAGTACAGGGAGACCTACAAAAAGAAAAGCAGGGGCAGGATCCTGGCTTCGCTTAACGCAGAGAATTTTGGGATACTGGTCAGCACAAAGAATGGCCAGTACAACATGAACCTCGCCAGGATTCTGAGGGATAAGATTGAGAGGCAGGGGCTTAGAGCGGCAGTACTTGTATCAAATACGTTCAATTTTGAATCCATAAACAACATGCTCGAGTTCGATGCGTTTGTTAACACCGCGTGCCCCAGAATCGCGACTGAAGATGGTGGCAACATGAGAAAGCCGCTGCTCAGCCCGAATGAAGCGATGGAGGTACTCGAAATGAAAAGGGAGGGTGAGAGGATAAAAATATGAGGAGGTAGGTAAAAAGCTCTTATGTTATATTAACGAATTGGACGATAGATTAAATAGATAAAAATAAAGATAGGTAAAAAAAGCAAAAAATAAGTAAAAATAAAATAAAATAAAAGGGATTGCTTATCCTTCAGCTCGATTTCACAGATACTGTGGCTATCTGCGCTACCGCGTTCCTGGGCGAAGATGAAGATCCGGAGGTGCTGTAGTTTACGTAGAGGTATCCTGTAAATGCTGTGCCTATCGTGCTATATGTGGAACCGAGCGTGGAGAACGTTACTGAGGTCGTCTGCCCTGATTGCAAATTGCCGTTCAGGTTGTAGCTTGGATCAGAACCGGGATTGTATGTCGAACCACTCGTGACCAGGTAGAAGATCACATTTCCATAGGTTGCTCCCGTGGACTGCCCCAACGTAGCTGAGAGGTCCTGTGTAGAATGGCTTAAGACAGGATTCGCACAGTAGTATCCTGAAGATGCGATGCAGCTCGTTCCTAGAAGGGAAGAACTGCTGAACACCCCGAGGCTGAACAGTGCTCCCAAGACTACCGCTATGATGAGGATCGCCCATCCATAGGTCATCAGGTATTCCATGGCGCTTTGCGCTCTGGACTTTCTTGCAAACATTACATCACTAGAAGGCATTTGTGAGTAAAGATTTATAAACCAAACGCGTGACCGCGTGTCTTAATGCGTGATAACCTTAAGCCGGATAAAAAAAATAGACTAAAGAAGAATAGAAAAAGAATAATAAAAAGGAGAAGATTCTCCCTTCAGGAAGCCTTGACTGATACTGTTGCAATCTGCGAAGTCAGGCCAGAAGATGACGGCAGGCTGTATACAATGTATACGTACCCGGTGAATGATGTGCCGATCGTATAGTTGGCACTCCCTCCGTTCAGTGCAAAAGTCACTGGCGTGGTCTGCCCAGATGTCAAAGAACCCACGACGTTGGAGGGGTCAGACGTAGAGAACGCTGTTCCGCTCCTTACCGCATATGCAGTTACTGATGAATATGTTGTACCCGTTGCCTGGCCTATAGTAACTAAAAGATTGCCATTTGCATGGTTTAGAACGGGTGTAGAACAATAGTATCCAGATATGGCAACACAGCTCGTTCCTAAAAGGGAAGAACTGCTGAACACCCCGAGGCTGAACAGTGCTCCCAAGACTACCGCTATGATAAGGATCGCCCATCCGTAGGTCATTAGGTATTCCATGGCGCTTTGCGCTCTGGACTTTCTTGCAAACATTACATCACTAGAAGGCATTTGTGAGTAAAGATTTATAAATCTGCTATCCTCTTTCATTGCTCCTGGCTTAAGGGGGCATCTTGCCGCGTTTTATTGTAAGAAACTTCATCGGCGCGCATCGTAGCCTTATTAATATTTTGCTGGCACAAATGAGTGTCTGAACTTACTCTGTTTGCGATTTCAGATCAGGCAATACGTGCAATAAAGTGTTGTCAATTCCTATTGGTGTGAAAATGACGGAAGAGTTGAACCCATTCAAGATAGCGCAGGAGCAGCTGGACGAAGCTGCACAGGTAATGAATCTGGACAAGCAGGCTCACGCGATACTTAGGGAACCAATGCGAACCCTGGTAGTGAATATACCGGTAAGGATGGACAGCGGCGAAACAAAGGTATTCACAGGATTCAGGGTGCAGTACAACGACGCGCGCGGTCCCGTGAAAGGAGGCATAAGGTTCCACCCGCAGGAGAGCATAGACACCGTAAAAGCGCTAGCTGCGTGGATGACCTGGAAGACCAGCCTCGCCAACATACCGTACGGCGGAGCAAAGGGAGGGGTTATATGCGACACGAAGAGCATGAGCGTGAGGGAGCTCGAGGCGCTTTCCAGGGGCTACATAAGGGCAATCGGCAAGTTTATAGGGCCGCAGGTAGACATACCGGCGCCCGACGTTTATACCACTCCGCAGATAATGGCGTGGATGATGGACGAATACAGCAACATAGTAAGGTACGACGCGTTCGGGACCATAACCGGAAAGCCGCTTGAGGTGTGGGGCTCAGAAGGGAGGGGAGACTCCACGGCCATGGGCGGCATGTTCGTGATGCGCGAGGCGGCGAAGAGCCTTGGCATAGACCTCAAGCAGGCCAAGGTAGCCGTACAGGGCTTCGGTAACGCCGGAATGTT
>JAKAOQ010000065.1 GCA_021812105.1 Microcaldota archaeon
TCAGGCCGTAACTGTTTTTTATCTCCGCCATCTTTTCTCCAAATAAGTCAATAACCTTGTTCTGCGTTTCGGGGTTCCTCAAACGTACTAAATCAAATACTAATGCCGCGGCTGCCTTTGTATCTCCTATCTTAACAGCATCAAAAAACCGCGTCTCTATAGTCTGGCTTTCCTTGTGCATGCACCTCCTGTATCATATTACGTTTTCTAAATATATATAATCACTTTTTTTGCCAAAATAACAAACCTGATTGGCTATTTTGCTAAGTCGCTACGCTCCCCGTCCTAACGAATACTGCGAATTACGGCGTGCATGACTATGCTGTTTTGGAGGGAGCTGCCGCAAGACTGTTGTCTTCTGTGCCCGCCGTGTGGACCTTACTATTCTCTACTATATGTGATCCGATGCAGGCTTCGCCGGTACGTTATATTTTCTATTCTGACCTCGTTTCTTTCTCGGGAGCACCATTGCCTTTACGCAGCGTGTGAGGCCTATACCTGTCTAGATCGTCTATCCCCTACCTATCCCTTCTGCGCGAAAACTAGATAGCCTGTATGCCATACTCCCTTGGTGCTCGGCCTCATGCCCTCCTCACGTACGAGCATGTCCCTGAGTATGCTTTCCAGCACCACGATGTCTGAGAAACCGTACCTGTTCAGCGCGGCTACGAAAGCCTTCACCTGCTCCATGTGCGGCAGATAGCCAAATATATGGCCACCGGGCCTGAGCGCCCTGTGCGCCTTTCCGACAACCTTGTCCGATTCCGGCATATCGAGGGTTACCAGGTCTACATCCTTCTCCTTTATGCCTCTCTTTATGTCCCTATTTACTATGTGCAGATTATCCAGGCCTTCGCGCCTCGCGTTGCCTTCAGCTATCTTTATGAAATCCTCTCGCGTCTCATAGCTCGTTACATCCTTGCATATCCTAGCCAGGGATATCGCCAACCATCCGCTTCCAGCTCCAGCGTCAACGCACACGCTGTTCTTCCCGACTCCAGAGTACGTTATGACCAGCCCTATGTCCTTCGGCAGCATCACCTGCGGGCCTCTTTTAAGACGTCTGTAGTGTTCCGGTATAAACATCGATTACACCTTTGCCTTCTTGGATCTAACGGTAGGCGATTTTCTTGCCTTGGGGCTCTGTTTTGACCTTTTACCTCTCAGCGCACCGCCGCTTTTTATCACTTTTGGCTGCTCTTCTTTTTTCTCTGCTTCTCCCTTTCCTTCCCTGCACTTTATGTTTAGGTCTGTTTCGAAAGCCCTTCCCTTTCCCAGCACAAGCTTTACTATGGGTGCGCCGCAGTATTTGCAGACCTTCCCGGTAGGTATAACCAGGGCGTGCTGCGGCAGCGGATACGTGTTGGTGCACTTGGGGTAGTTTGTGCAGCCTACGAACTGCTTGCCTATCCTGGACCTCCTTACAACCAGGTCTCCTCCGTCAACCGGGCACTTGCCCAGCACGTTGGCGGCGTTCATCACCCCGAGCGCGCTCTTCATCTCCTCGGCAATCTTCTTCCTGTTGCTGTCGAACAGTTTCAGCGCGTCCAGCAGCATGCGTTTACCTTCGTCTACGACCTCTTCCTCTTTCTTATCCCCCTTCGCTATCTTCTCCATATCTTCTTCGAGAAGCGCCGTAGTATTAGCGTCAACTATCATGGGGCAGTTCTCGCTGAGCGCCTTGTACACGGTCATTCCAAGCCGTGTAACCATTATGGTGCTTCCATCAACATAGTTTCTTCTGTAGAGCGTGTCGATTATCTGCGCCCTTGTGGCCTTCGTACCGAGGTCCTTCTTCTCTAGCTCTGCTATTATACTGGCCTTCGTGTACCTTTTAGGCGGCAGGGTCTTAAGCTCCCTAAGTTCTGCCTTATCTCCGCGCACCCGCTCCCCACTCTTCAAGACTGGAAGAGTCGCTTCCTCCACTCTTGCGTACCTGTAGGAGTCGAGCCAATTGCGTTCTATCACCCTTTTGCCAGAAGCCGCGTACTTCTCATCACCAAAACGTACCACAATCTTGCCTGTGGAAATCACAGCGGGCTTCTCGAAACATGACAGGAACCTGCGCGCTATAAGGTCGTAGAGCATCTCCTCTGATCTAGACAGATTCTTGGGAATCACTCCTGTAGGAAATATTGCGGGGTGCGCCTCGTCGAACTTTGAACCTTCCCTCGGCCTGAATCTTTTTTCTGCGATCAGGCGCTTTGCTATCTCGCTGTAGGCGGGATTCTTCGCCAATTCGGCGATTATGCCGGGCAGACCAAGTATAGCGGGTAGTTTCTGCGATGATGTTCTCGGGTAAGATATGTAAGACCTCTCGTACAGCGCCTGCGCCAGGGCGAGCGTGGCCGAAGGGTCGAAGTGCAGCGCCCTGCTCGCCTCGAGCTGCAGCGATGTAAGATCGAACGGCGGATACGGATACAGCTCATCGTTTTTCTCCTCCGCGGTCTCGACCATTCCGCTACCAAGATTTGCAGTGGTCTCCCTGTTTATGGTTTCGGCCTCCTCCTTCTTGAAAATATCCCCCTTCACGTTGGCGAAATCCACCCCCTTTAATATTACAAATACCCTCCAGAACGGTTTTGATACAAAAGCGCCTATCTCTTCTTCCCTCTTGGCGAGTATGGCAAGAGTAGGCCCCTGGACCCTCCCTATGCTCAGCACCTCCCTATTCTGCACCGATCCCTCGTTTATCGCCCTCATCAGTGCACGGCTCAAATTTATACCCCAGAGCCAGTCGAGCATGTGCCTCGTTTCACCCGCGTAGAAGTTATTCATATCAAGCCCGGTAAGGCTGTTGTACGAAGTGAGCAAATCTCTCGAAGTCGTGGTAGAAAATTTCATTCTTCTTGCATTGCTCTCAATAGCGCCTTTGTTCAGGTGTCTTATTATATTGGTCCCGATTACCGTACCCTCAAGGTCGAAGTCGCACGCGTTTATGAACATGCCGCACTTCTTGCCGAGCTGCGTAAGCGTATCAAGGTAGTCCTTGGTGAACTCCGCCTTCTTGTTAACGAGATAAGATGGTGCCCACTCTATGTTGAGGACCGGATAACCCTTTGCCGAATCTGCTTGCCTTATCGTGAATATGTGGCCCACGGCTGGGGCAATGTAGACCGTGCCTTCGCCTTCGTGTATCTCGAAGTAGCTAGTCCTCCCCTGCCCCCTCTTCCTCTCTACCTTTCCGTTGCCTAAGGCTATCGCGAGCCTGAGTGCGACACTCGGTTTCTCTGCTATTATTAGCGTATCCATCGAAAAAGACCAATAAACTGGGATTACTTTCTGCTCTTCCTCCCTCTGCGCTTCCCCGCCGAAGCATTTTTCTTGCCCGCCGCCACGGTTGCGCCAATCCGCTCCGTCTCTCTAGCTTCCATGGGTCTTTCGTACCTGCCGCTGCTTATAAGCCACGCGTTTACAAAACTTA
>JAKAOQ010000066.1 GCA_021812105.1 Microcaldota archaeon
TCAGGATGTTTGCTGCCCTGTTTCTATCTATACTCATAAGTCTGTTCGTGGGGATATACGCTGCTATCTCAAAGAGGGCCGAATCTGTCGTGCTGCCCGTTGTAGACATCTTCCAGACGCTGCCCATACTCGCCTTCTTCCCGTTCGTCATATACGTGTTCGTGTTTCTCCTTCCCGGCTATATCGGCATAAACGCAGCGGTCATCTTCCTGATCATTACGAGCATGATATGGAATATAATATTCGGGGTATACGAGTCTATCAAGACCCTGCCAACGGAATTCACCGAACTCTCGAGCCTCTACGGCCTCGGCTTCGTAGACAGACTGAAGAAGATTTTCATACCGGCTGCGATGCCCAGGGTAGTAAGCCAGTCCGTGCTCTCGTGGTCTATAGGTCTCTTCTACCTCGTTACGAGCGAGATATTCTCGATAGGCAACAGCAACTACACGGTTAAGTACGGGATAGGCGTTGCGCTTTCGAAGCTCGCGTTCTCAGGCAATTACACCGGCTACCTGATCGGCCTCGCAGTGTTTATAATATTCGTAGTTGCTACGCGCTTCCTCTTCTTCAGGCCTCTTGAGAAGCATTTTACAAGGTACAGCAAGTCCTCGGAGCCGAACGGAAGGAGCGGTGCGCTATCCATTCTGAGATACGAGATGGCGAGGGTGTTGCACTACGTGCCGCACATCTCGCACGCAAAATTCGGCGCTGCCGTGCACGCGAAGCCCAGGCGCGTTGTAGCAGAATCGACGCCGAGGCTCAGGAGCAGGGCTGTTGGCAGGTGGATCGCGATGGTCCTGATAGTAGCGGCTGCGTTGCTGCTCTCCTATATAGTGTTCAAGTACCCGGTCCTGCTGAGCTACGAATACAGCGCCGTGACCGCTCTGGTCGCGTCGTTCCTGAGGGTGTGGATCACCTTCCTATTGATACTTGTCGTCGCGTTCCCGATATGTGTCTACCTTGTCTTCATCTCGAAGCACAGGGAGAGCTACCTTACGCTCTTCCAGATAATCGCTTCTATACCTGCTACAATACTGCTCCCCATCATAGTCCTGGCGCTCAGCCGCTATCCGTACCACGGCGAGCTCGTCGCGTTCTCTATATTCTTCCTGAGCGGAATATGGTACATAATATTCGGTGTTATCGCCGGTTCCTCCAACATACCGAACGAGGTCGAGGAGGTAAAGAGGCTATGGAAGGTCAGGGGGATCAAGGCGTGGAAGAGCATTTACGTCGGCGCGCTCCTGCCGGGCCTGATAACGGGCAGCATAACCGCCATAGCCGCCGAGTGGAACGCGAGCATAGTCGCCGAGTACTTCACTACAACCGGAATAAGCGGCAGCAGCGTAGTCAGCTCGGTCGGCCTAGGAATCGGAAAGCTGCTCGACATCTCGCTCGGTTCGGGCAACCTCGTGCTAATGCTCGTCGCGCTCTTCAACCTGACGGTGATGATAATACTCATAAATACTTTCGTGTGGAAAAGGCTCTACAGAAAGGTTTCAAGCGTATACAGATAGCATGGCGATCGCGTGTCGAAGTTCATGATAGAGGCGAGGGACGTATCGTTCCACTTCGGGGAGAAGGAGCCGCTTCCGGTGATAGACAGCGTATCGTTCGGAGCGAAGAAGGGGGAGTTCGTCTCAATAATAGGGCCGTCGGGATGCGGCAAAAGCACCCTGCTCCGTGTGATCGCGGGCCTGATACGCGCTAGCGGCGGAGAGGTTCTCTACAACGGCAGGAGGATAGTGCAGCCGATAAAGGACATATCGTTCGTCTTCCAGGATTTCGCGCTGCTGCCCTGGCTTACTAACCTTGAAAACGTGAAGCTGGGCCTGTCATATTCGGATCTGGACGATGACGAGAAGACGAAGCTAGCCGCAAAGGAGATCGCCAACGTCGGGTTGGACAGCTTCGCAAACTACTACCCCAACGCGCTGAGCGGAGGCATGAAGCAGCGCATCGGGATAGCGAGGGCGCTCATATCTGAACCGAAAGTGCTTCTCATGGATGAACCCTTCAGCGCTCTCGACGAGCTGACGGCGAACACGCTGAGGGGGGACGTCATTTACATGCTAAAGAACAAAAATATATCTGTAGACCTGGTTATAATGGTCACGCACAACGTCGAGGAAGCCGTTGAGATGTCAGAGAAGATAGTAGTCCTGTCTGACAAGCCTTCCAGGGTGAAGAAGGTAGTCGACATAAAGGCCGGCTATCCCAGGAGCAGGCACAGTAAATGGTTCGAAGACACTGTTGAAAACGTCTACGAATGGCTGACCACTAGCCGCTAGTATGCGTTCATGCTAACTTCCAGCTGTCCGTTTCCTGGTCGTAGTACAGCAGCTTGACCCTTACACCCCACTTCAATAATATCTTCCTCAGCGCCTCCTCGGATTTGCGCTGGTCGCTGAAGAACAGTATGCCGCTGCCGCCCAGCACCTCGAGCAGTTTCTTTGTGCTTACGTTGTTCTCTACCCTAAGCGCCACAACAACGGTCTTGAACGGCTCTATCTCCGCGAGCTTTTCCTTTATAACTTTCTGCATGTTGCTAAGGTTCAGCCCCATGCCTTCCTTTGTCAGCTGCACCTTCCCGTCCTTTACCTCGGCAAACTTCAACAGCTTGCACGCGTCTAGCACCGGGAACAGGTCGTCTATCTTCTCCTCAGCCTCGTCCGCGAGCTCGGCAAGCCCCATCGAGCCCCCGTTGTCCTTGACGATTTTGAGCGCCCCTCGCATCTGGGTTATCCCAGCATCCACAGGAAAAAGATTAGGCATTATACCCAGGTAGATTTATTTGAGAAACTTTTTATTTCTACTCTTTGGGACCGCGATGCAGTAGATCGGGCCTTGTTCTTCCTGTCGGATTTCCGGCATAAAGTTTCATGCTTAATTTCATGGTCTAAGCGCTTTTTCTATGGCAGTGGACTGGACGGTGCCCATTCGCGCTCGTGGTCTTCGGTGTAGCCATTGCAATATGCTACTATCACTTCGAGCACGTGCTCGTATGTTCCGGGATTTTGCCCTGGGATGCGAGCGTATATTCCATATCCACAAATTTCATATATCCGCTTACTGAATGATTCTGTAAATAAATTGGGGATATTGTATTTTTTAGATTTGAATCCTCGGAAAAGGGCCGTCAGGCCAGACAACGGCGGAGGGAGAGACCTTATAAATGTTAAATTTGTGAAAGTATGAAAACGTGTAAAGCATAATGATTTTTATGGGGATTTCGCTTCTTGTATTTTCCAGGAACGACATTGACAACGCAGTTTCGCTGATAAAGGACATGAAGAGGGTGGTAGACGAGATAGTAGTAATAGACTCGAGCGACAGGAAGCTGCATGAAAGGCTGCTCAGGTTCGCGAAAGGAGAAAAGA
>JAKAOQ010000011.1 GCA_021812105.1 Microcaldota archaeon
TCTTCGACTCGGAATAGTCGAGCAGGACCAGGGAGTGCATGCCGTTGGCCAGGTTCCTCTCTATAGTCTCGTAGAAAGAGACCGGTTTGTACCTCTCGCTCCATTCGGGTATGGTGGTGACACGTCCAAACCTGTAAAAGTCAAGGCCGCTCTCCCCCATCGCTGCTGCGATTATAGAGCCGGCGTGCAGCACCTCTACTTGCACTCCGCGCCTCTTCGCCTCTATGTATAGAATCTTGTGCGTTGTGGCCATGAGCGGATCGCCACCTACCAGCACGGCCACATCGTGCTCTTCAGCCTCTTTTACCAACTGGCCAGCGCCCTCTTCGAGGTCAACCCTTGACAGCCTGCCTATGTCCTTGCCCGAATCCTTCTCTATCTCTTTCAGGTACCCCTCTTCCACGAAGCTCGTGTACTCCTCAACGTAAGTCGTGCATCTCTTTATTATGCCCAGCGCCCTCTGGGGCAGGTCGCCCCTTGACAGCCCAAGCCCTATGAGATAGAGCAATGCATCACACAACTATTCGCTTATTCCCTGCGGGGTTATCTTTATTACGCATTCCCCCTCGGGCATGCTAGGCGAGTCGACCAACCTGACTATCCTCTTCTCCTCCTTGCTCTTCCTGAGGTACAGCATCGTAGTCGCGGCGTGTGCCAGTATGTTTCCGCCTATCGGGGTTGTCGGATCCCCGAAAAGTATAGCGGGGTTGTCCATCACCTGGTTCGTAACGTAAACCGCGAGGTCGTACTTGTCCGCGAGGCGCTGCAGCCTGTGCAGATGCATGTTGAGCTTCTGCTGTCTCTCCCCGAGCGCGCCCCTGCCTACGTATTCGGACCTGAAGAGCGCGGTAAGTGAGTCAACGATTATGAGCTTGACGTTCTTCTCCTGTATTAGCTTTTCGGCCCTTTCCAGCGACAGCGTCTGCTCGTCCGTGGTATGCGCTGATATAACGAATATGTTTGACAGCGCCTTCTTCGGATCTATACCCATCCTCTTCGCTATCTCCTCTATCCTCTCTGGCCTGAACGTGCTCTCCGTGTCTATGAACAGGGCAGTGCCGTCAAGGCCGCCTTTTTCCCTTGGCAGCTGGACATCGACTGCGAGCTGGAAGCCTATCTGCGTCTTTCCGCTCGCAAACCTGCCGTAGGTCTCGGTTATTCCGTTGGTTTCTACACCCCCGCCTATCAGCTCGTTGAAATCGCCCGAGGCTGTAGTTATCCTACCGATCGCCTTCCTCTTTTCTGATATCTCATCTCCTGTAGAGAAGTTGAGCGTGACGGCCTCCTGCGCGGCCTGTATGGCTTTCTTTGCCGCGTCTGGGCTTATTCCGGCTTTCTCTGACAGGGCGAACGGAGCCGTGGCTGCCACCTTGTCCAAAGTGTCTATCCCCGCGGCCTTCAGCTTGGCCGCCGTTGTCTCGCCTATTCCCGGCAGGTCCTCCAGCTCTCTAACTACCTTCTCCTTCGCCATCAGAACACGTAGTGACGTTAAACAAACTTTATTAATAGTTGGGTAGAATAAGTATTTAAATAATCATGTAGAAATTGAAGGGACAAGCGGGAGCAAAAATAATCGATTAAGAATAAGTGCCAGCGTGAGAATCACGCTGGCAAGGCGACCAGTTCTTTACGACCCTCCTACTTAGAGAATTCGTATTTTACTTAACCTTGGTAAACCTTAAAAAACTTTGTTATTATCGGAAGTATTTCACAAAAATGGAAGAGTATGAACATTCTTACGCTTGATTGGAAGGGTGCTTTGCTGGGTCTGGGCATAGCGCTTGCGCTCCTCATCCTCGGGGGCAGTAACTTCGGTGTTTTCTTTGTGCTTACCCTGCTGTACTTCCTTGTAGCGTCAGCGATAGTGACCTACATAGGTAAGGAAACGAAGGTCGATTTCCATCTCTACCAGAAGAGCAGGGGCATTAGGAACGTGATCGCCAATGGGCTCCCAGGTCTCATATTCGCGGTTTTGTTCTTCGTGCTTGCGCCGCACGGCTTGGCTTTTGAAAGGCTGGCGGTCTTGGGATTCGTCGCGAGCGTGGCCGCGGTAACCGCTGACAAGTTCAGCAGCGAACTCGGAGTTCTTGATGGAGTGCCTAAATCTATTATCAGCCTGAAACCGGTAAAGAAAGGCGTGTCAGGAGGAGTTACGCTGCTGGGAACGGCCGCCGGGCTCGCTGGAGCTATGATTATCTCGCTTGCATTGATTCCCATACCGCTCATGGACCCGGCGCTGGGGCTGAATCTCGCCGCCTCGGGGATAATAGTCATAATCGCGGGGCTTGCGGGTTCTGTGGTGGACTCGTTCTTGGGGTATTACGAGGAAAAGGGATTGGGGAACAAGTACACCACCAATTTCGCGTGCGGCTTGATTGGGGGTATTATTGCGATAATTCTATACGTATTGTTCGTATAGACCGAACGTGGATACACGTATAAAAGGCGCTTATAGAAACGTTTTTGTATTTAAAAAATAAGATAAAAGCGTTATAATGGCCACGATAGACAGAAGCAGGACAGAAATGCTAAGTATCAACATAGATTATGGGGTGCTCGTGCTTATAAAAGGCGATAACCCGGCGCTCGACTCTATGGAACCCATAAGCAACGAGGTGGCGATCCGTCTGCTGAAGGTGTTCGGCAAGGACACGGGGAAGGTAGACGTTACTTTCGTAATTGATGAGGAGGGGAGGACGCTGAAAGACATAACGGTTAGAAGAAAGGGAGGAATAGACGGTCCGAGGGCTCCTACCGTAATGGAATCCGAAGAAATAGCCGAATTGATGGAAGAGTACAGAGGGACCAGATTGATGGATGCGTATAAAGGCGAGAAAGCGGCTTTCCGTGCTTCCATAAGCAAAGAGGACATAAAGGTGTATTTAGAGAGGATTCTGAGGAATGGCGTGGTGACAACGAGGGGATCAATCACGAGCGTGTCTACCGGACGTACAAAGGAGATGAGCGCTGATGACTCGACGGCGCTCGCTGATGCACTCGGTCAACTAAATAGCAAGGGCGTGCTCAAGAGAATATTGGATCTGGACAACATGATCAGGAACGATGAAGATGACGAGGACGCTGCGTATAGGTCTAAGAAAGTTGAGGAGTTGATTGACAGGCTTCAATTGAAGTATTTTGGGATGGGAGAGGATAGATGAATGCGGGCACAGGGATTTGAACCCGGATTATAGCCTTGGGAAGGCCATGTCCTATCAAGCTAGGCCATACCCGCTTTTCGCAATAAGAGATTCCCAAAATTGATCTGTTAGATCAAGCTACTATCGGAATTCGTATATGACTTGGTATTTTTCAGTAGTTTTAGAATCGATTCCTTTCGCGGAACTGCTTGAGATAGTACTTATCCATTTCTATTGATGTATGAATTATCTTTTTGAACTCTTCATTGCTTACCTTTGTGCCGAATAGATTTACTGTGTGCTGGGCTTCTGGTACTTGTGACTCGGATCTTCCCCTTAACAATAGTGGAATCGTTACCGTGTCGTTCTCTTCATTGTTGGATTGCTTACCTGACTTATTTTCATTAGTGGACATTTTCTCACCATGTATATGGTTAACACGAAAATTTAAGAATTTGCATAAGGTAGCACGTTACCCGCTTTCCCAAGCACGAACACCCACGCCAGCTTCGAATATTTGAATCCTGCAGTTTTGGAAGGAAGGTGAATTGTACACATATTCCTCGTAAAGTATGGATGATATGAATGCGGGCACCGGGATTTGAACCCGGATTATAGCCTTGGGAAGGCCATGTCCTGACCAGGTTAGACTACACCCGCTCGGTACAATTTATAAGTAAATTGTAATAAAGTTTATCTGCCCTGGCAGCGCCGACTCCTCATCGTATATACGACGGGCTGCCGGAGACCTGGCCCTCAAAACCGCTGCCCTTCATCTTCTCCTCGAACGCTTTCATCGCCTTCGCGGTTCTGTCTATCAGCTTGTCGAGGTGCGTCGTATCCACTTTCAGGTTCAGAATCTTTGACAGTGTTTTGATAACGGCCTTGGCCGCGGCCGCGTCTACATTGAGCATTGAAGATTCGCCCATAAGGCACACGCCGTCCAGCTTCTCGGCCTTGGCAAACGCTACGAGGAGCCCAGCGGAGCCGATTATTGACCCCCTGGACTGGCCGAAGATTACGCCGCTGTCTTTTAGCGTTTCTATTACGCGCGTGCTGGTAGCGCTTCCGTAAACGCGTGGAGTTTGGACTTGCACGCCGGAGTTGTACCCGCCGATGGTGTACACGAACGTACCCCCGAGAGACTGGAGCAGGTCGATGATTTTTGTGTTCACCTCATACTGGCCCTCCGATGTAATCGCCTGCACGTCTCCTGTTAGGATCACTATGTCGCGCTCGGGCTTCTTCCTTTTTATAAGGTAGAACCTGTTATTCGCTATCCTTACCGTACCCTTTTTTGTCATTATTACCTCGTACGGAAAGCTGTCCGAGTAGAGTGTCGCAAACTTTTCGGCTTTGTATTCTTTTATAAGGTGCAGGGCGACGAGCCTGCCAACGTACCCTATACCTGGCAGGCCTGCTACGAGTATAGGTTTGTAGGGCTTCACGGTTTTGTGCCTTACTATGATTGTCCCCTTCATTCTCCCACCACCGCCTTACGACATGTACGACTCGAGTATGCCTTCCTTTTCCTTCTTGAGCTTCTCCTTTTCTATAGAGAACACAAACTTGTGCTTGCTCTTCTGAACAAGCGCGGTTGCTTTGGTTACTTTGCTTTCGGCTTCCGGGTAGTTTACCCCTTCTGAGGTTATCCTGTACTTCGGAGCGCTTATGTATATTATCTTTATACCGGTCTTCTCCATATCTGATAGCAGTTTTCTTGTCTCCGTAGCTCCGGTCTTGGTGTCGGTATTGAGCAGTGTCATTATGTACGACACCCGGAACGTTCTGTTGCTCTTGGCTTTGTTGAGCGTTTCTAGCATTGCGTCCTTGAGCTTCTTAGGTATGTCCAGCTTCTCAAACTCTTGCGTGCCGTTTACCGCGTTCTTTGTGAATTCTGTAAACGATCCAAAGTTAGAGGTTATGCGCTGCGATAGCTCCTCCGGCTTGTCTGCCTTCGCCTGCTTTGCAATCTGCATGAACAGTGTGCTCAGCCTCTTCTCCAGCTTGAAGCCGCCTATCTTGTCCTTTTCCTCTTTCGGTGTAACCTGTTTTATTGAGGCGTCTATTGTGCCGCGCTCCCTGTCAAAATATATTATCTTACAGACTACATTCTGACCTACGTGCAGGTGCTCCCTGATGTTTTTTATCCAGCCGTAGGATACCTCCCGGATCGGGATGAATACCTCGAGATTGTACTCCGGTAGTTTGCAATAAGCCCCGAACTGCATTACCTTGGTTATCTGCCCAAGGACAATCTCATGCAACTGCGGTAGTTTGCCAGTTATTGCCATTTGTTATCACGACGCGCCTTACCTTGCCTTTATCTCAAGCTTCTTTTTTGTCCTGCCGCCGTACACCCTTTCTATACTGTAGCCGCATTCCTTGCACTTCAGGATCGCCTTCTGCCTTTTGCCCGCCTTTATGGCGGTGGCGGCTCCTTTTACCTTACCCACGTATCCGAGTCTCTTTCTTTCTGCTCTCCTCTTGCCTATGTTGAACGTAGTCTCGGGTTTTTTGGCGTAAAGCTTCACGCTGTGCAGTGTGTGTTTGTCGCACTTGGGGCAGTAGGCCATCACTTCGTTTACCATCTTCATACCATCACTCTGTTTTGCTGATACACGTTTGCGTAGACTTTAAGAATTCTACATCTTCATCGTCAGATACCTCGATCTTGTCCCCAGCCTTGTGCGGCCCGATTTTTGAACCTGAAGGCAGGAGTATCTCGGGTATGTCTTTGTTTATATACAAGTTTGTCTTGCCTGGCCTGTCCTCTTTTTTGTATCCGTCCAGTGTTGTTTTTTTGTAATCGTCGAGAACAAGTTCGTAGAACTTCTGCTCTGCTGGTATCGTTGGTTGTGGTAGAGACTTATTATGTGCGATATATATTAGTATCTTTTGCTTTCGCCTTTCGAACAGATCGTTGAGAAGGCGCTCGGCGTTCTGTTTTGTTTCGTTCGCTTCGCCGTTCTGCTGATTTTCCTGTCTTTCTATGTATTTTAATATATCATCATAGAACGTTTTCGGAACGGCCTGAAGCTCGTTGGACTTCTTCTCTTTATAAACGACTTGCCATAGGCTTTCGTAAGAAATATCTTCCATGACACACACCCCACACTTCCACTAATCTTGCTCCTATTCTATATATATACTATCAATTTAAGTTAAAATAATTAAATAAAAGGTTGTTTAGCAACGTATACAAATAGCGGAATTGCGGGGTAGTAGGAGAAAAAAGAATAGCGAGGAATGGATTTGAACCATCGATCTCCGGGTTATGAGCCCGGCGGGCACTCCAGACTACCCTACCTCGCTACGCAACAAAAGAACCAAGCTATACTACTATACTACAGACACAAACTATAAAAATCAGACCGTGGCCCTCGCAATCTCTTCATCGTCTTTCGAATCGATAAGCCTTTTAGCCCCTTCCTTGTCAAGACGCTGTAGTTTGTTACCGCACAGCACACACTTAAAGCTAGCCTCAAACGCCGAATCAAAATCAAACACAAGTTTGTTGTTATTGTAGCAGTCATTACATACGAAATAGTCGTTGCTGTTTTCATTTATAATCGCGGAGTTATTGTCGGTCTTACCTATATAGTTATAAAATTCGTTTACCTTCTTCAAGTTCATAGACCAAAGGAACGAAAGCCAACCTTTTGAGTTTTTGATCACGTTATAGTTGGTTATGCCGTAGCCGTACATAATGTTCAGTATGCGCCTCACGGTGTTTATTTTTATATCCAGCTCCTCGGCAATTTTTTCGTCGGTCTTCGGGATTACCAATGAAGTTATTACCTCACCAGCCCTCTTACTGACATTTTTATGCAGGTATTCCATCGCCGCCCCGTTGGCTACTATCTCCTCAATAACCTTCTTGGCATCCATCTTATAAAGATCAGCCTCCTCTTTCTTCCTTATCTGCTTGGCCTCCACACTGGAAACCCTTGGAATGCTCTTAGATGTGGAGTGTTTTGCATGCACTTTGTTTATCGCAACTCTGGGCTTGTGCGCCGCGTGTGCCAGCTTCCTCCCTGTGTTTCCCGCACCTTTCTTTGCAGGTCCTTTCTTTGCTCTGTTGTAAGTATTTATCCTGGTCATCCTCATACCTTTTCTAGTCTTTTTAATCATACGCTTTTTTGACATAAAAGTCGCTCCGGCACCCGCCAACATCAAATGATATATAACTATCGCTTTTCTAATATTTATACCTTACTACATTAAAGCAAAATATCACCATGAATTGTGATTATGATACGTAGGGGAAGGTGTCTTCATTGAGCATGTACAAAGAAATGGGAAAAACGATAAGAGAGGAGTACAAGAAAAGAACCGACATTTACAAGGACAAAACCGTTAAGTGGGCGTCCGAACCCTCTGTGGTCAGAATAGACAAGCCCACCAACCTCCAGAGGGCAAGGGAGCTCGGCTACAAGGACATAATTGGCGTAGTAGTGGCGCGGGTAAGGGTAGTCAAGGGCAAAAGGAAGAGGCCGAGCGTTGGCGGAGGAAGAAAACCGTCAAAATCAGGAAGGTTCTACTCAAGGGGCAAATCACTGCAAGCGATAGCCGAGGAAAGAGCGGCAAGGCGTTTCATCAACTGTGAGGTGCTCAACTCCTACTTCGTGGGCGATACGGGTGCTACAGCGTTCTACGAAGTGATGCTGCTGGACAGGAGCAGCCCCTCCGTCCTCGCAAGGAAGGATTACGTAGGTGTGATAAACAGAAGAGGGAGAGCTTTCAGGTCACTTACCAAGGCTAGCCCAAGACGCTGATTTAGCCTTGATAGCCTCCAAATACTTTATTATTCCTTCCCTGATAATCTATCCGCAGGCGTGTACTTGGGGCTGTACGCTAACCTGGTAGACTGCCAGCCTCGGGCGCTGGCTATCCGAGTTCAAATCTCGGCAGCCCCATCCAGTTTCCGGGTTATATATCTGAGAAACATCTGAAGGCAGGCTCTGAACATGCGAACCCCTCTCTAATTTGGTCGAAGCTACCTCTAACCAAGTCTGGATCTGGAAATTTGAAAACGATCAAAAAATAATCCTTGTTGTCGATAGTAAAATCGTAGAGGGCTTAATCAAGAAAGCAAAAAGGAAAGTTTAAATATTAGTTTAGAATAAGCGTTTGTACGGTGATACAATGGCGCAGAAAGACAAGGCAAAAAGAGAAGATATGGAAGATCTGATATACTGCGAATATTGCAAAGCCGAAACACCACACAGGCATCTCTACAATGCTGCGTATGGTCTTTCCCAAACGTATATGACAGGCTCCGAAAGATTTGAATGCAGTAAGTGTAAAAACACTATTCATTACGGAGATAATCCGAAGCTAGATTCAAAATTTGTGTTAGAGACCGAGGCCAGAAAATAGGATAAGATTCGAAGCCGGAAGAAATTCGTAAATAATCTGGCGATACCGCACGCGTGTAGACTCCAGAGGCTAAAACATACGAATTAATGGGATTATTGGACAAAGTCCGCCTCCCTAAACTATAAATATCTAATCGCGTCAAGCTTTTGATACTTGTTTGATGTTGCTAGTGATATTTTTGGACAAGAAGAAAGACACCAGGTATCCTGATGAATATTTGGAGAGCGAATCTGATAGTATAGGTAAACAGGTGCGTATACTAGCTGATACAGATACATATAATCAAGCAGGAGAAAAGACACTATCTGAATCAACTCTTCATATGTTAAACACCATTGACTCAGAATACGTTAAAGCCGTTGAAGCAGCAAAAGCAGACAGTATAAGCCTCAATAGTATCCTGTCCTCTTTGCAAAAAGTGCTAATTTACCACTTAGGAAACAGTTGGCGTGAACTTTATGATATGGAAGATTATGAAGATCTACCTTTAAGTACATCCAAAGAAGTGCTACGAAGAACCTCAAACACGATGGAGACGCTGGGAGACATTGCGTTACAAAATAATATGGCGTTTTATGCAGCAGAACCCCTGTTCGCTGCCGCGTGTAGCCTAAGAGAGAAAATAGGAGATGTGGGGAAATTCTTAGATGATAGTAAAAAATTTGCCAAAATTCAGCTCATGATATCTGAAAAATTGGACAAAGAAGGGCACACCTATTCAGCGGCGAAAGCGAAAAAGTTTGCTGAAGATGCAGAAAAAGGGATCCTGCCTGGTATTGGTTTTATAGAGGATCTTGAAGAGAAGAAAGCGAAAACCTACGGCCGCCTTATAGACCATGTAACACTAGAGGTATGGGAAACGGCGGAAACGATAGCCCAAACTAGCGATATTGATTTCGGGGGAGTATACGCTATGGGGAAAAATATGGCACCTGTCAATCCCGATACCCCCGTCAAAAAGTTTACAATTGATGTAAAAACCGGAATCATACGCGAAAGCGAAACCACGATAAAAGAGTTTTTTAAAAATTCTTCGAAAAAACAAATGGATGATGAAATCGCACATGCCAGGGTCGCTATGATAAACGTATGGGCAACGCCAGATGACCACCCCGCCGACATGCCTATACGTGTGATCGCTAAAGACAAACACGGCCACGCTAAAAGAATCGAAGTGTTTGAGGGTCCCGGAAAGCTAGTGATAGGTATGAATGGTTACCCTATTTGTAGTATATTTGCTTTATACACGGAAAAAGAGGTTGAAGTCAGGATGAAAATCCAAAATGGTCTAAGACAAGAATCATTCATAAAGGCAAACAAGAGGGAGGAAGATAGAAAATTTGAAGAACCTGAAGAGGTATGGCTCGAAAGGCAGAACATCCTTAACGACAAGAAAGAAGCGGCCTATAATGGTACTGGCGAGGATTGGGCTTGGGGATTTGAAAAAGCGAAGGAATTGCTGAACAAAGCCAGAGAAATATCCTCATGATGGCCTGGATACTATCCAAAACCCCTAAATATCACCTACAAATTACGCTTTATCTAAACAGGTGGCAAAATGCGGGCCCGGTAGTGTTTTGTAAGATAGTTTATCTGTCCCAGTCCATTTACAACAAACACCAAGTTCCATGCCTCTCTTTTTTATGTTTGCACGCACTGTAATATACGATGCGCGGTCTAACTTACAAAGAGCTTGGCAGAACAGGCGAAAAACTTACGTCCCTAGGCCTCGGCACATGGAAAATACCAAACGACTCCAAAAAGGGCATGGCGGCCATAAGGACCGGCTTAGAACACGGTATAAACCACGTAGATACCGCTGAAATGTACGCCAACGAGGAACTGGTAGGCAAAGCCGTATCAAATTACGATGTTTTCATAGCAACCAAAGTATCCCCAAACCATTTTCGCCACGATGATCTGATACGAGCGTGCAGAGTCAGCATTTCACGTTTGAATGTGAAGCAGATAGACCTGTATCAACTGCACTGGCCAAACAAGCGTGTTCCCATAAAGGAAACTATACGCGCCATGGAAGAGCTTGTAGGACGCGGTCTGATAAGGTATATAGGGGTGAGCAATTTCTCCGTCAGCGAAATGATCGAGGCTCAAGAAGCAATGAAGCGCGAGGAGATAGTATCCAACTAGGTGGAATACAGTGTCTTGGTGCGTGATGTTGAAGATGAGATGGTGCAGTTCTGCGAAAAGGAAGGCATAACGCTCACGGCGTACAGCCCTTTAGCAAGAGGAGAGTTGTTTAGTGGCAGATACGAAACCATGAGGCAGCACCTCGAATACGTAGGCAGAAAACACGGAAAGACTGCAACGCAAGTCGCCCTCAACTACCTGATACGCCACAAACCAGTTGTAGTGATACCAAAAGCCGCGAACAAGTCTCACGTCCTGGAAAACATCGGTTCGATGGGCTTCACGATCAGCGATGCCGATGCAGAATCGATAGGTTCAATCAGGAACATCAGAAGCAGAAAACTAGCCGGCAGATTCGCCAGCCTATTCCTAAAGCATACCTCCGCCTGGGCGGCAGCGGTACAAAAATAGAGGAGAAACGCCATAACAACATACATAATCTATACCGCACAAGCAGGGCTTGTGCTTATATGCAAACAATAGCGAAACGTATTTAAACTGTTAATAATTTAGGTAATAAAGGGTGGTATAATGGTGACGAATTACCAGTACGTAAATTATATTGTAAACGCACAGACAACGGGGCAGGCGGGCCAGCAACCGGGAACAAATTCACCACCCGCTCCATCAACAACGCAAAACAATGCAATATCTGTTTCTTCGGGCGCCTCCACAACGCGTAAAGTGATCATAACTGTAGTGGCCGTACTGATAGCTATAGTAGCGGTGTACGCAATAGCAAATTCGGCAGGTAACGGGGCACCTCCTACCACCACTACCTCACCCACTACCTCTATATACTATCCCAGTAATACCACACTCAATCCTTCAACTAGCAATCCCAACGGTACATCATGCAACGATTTTGTTGTATCGCAATCCGATTTCAATACCATAACAAAAGGTACGTGCTATTGGAAAGGCGGACCGCTATCAGTGTATTACGGTAGCGGCAACAGCGGGTCCATAAACCTCAGCATAACGAATACGCGTACAGGGGTATCAATGGTAGCGCTATATTCTAACAAAACATGCAGCACGTACACAGGTACGTATAATCTTACCACAGGTCAATATTTGATAGAATTTATAGACGGCAAAGGCAACGGCAAATGCGGAAACGCGTTTGTAAGCCTAAGCAATTATACCACGCCGGCCTCTTGATGCTAATTTAACGTCACCGTTTGGCAAAACAAAGAAATATTAATGTTTCTGCATTTATACTACTGCCAAACGGTAATAGGAGCGGGGAAACGCCCGAACCCATTCCGAACTCGGAAGCTAAGCCCGCTCACGATATGTTCATACTGGCCTTCGGCCGGGAAAGCATATTGCTGTTTGGCATTTTACGCTTTAGCTTCTAAGCTTGTTCTTCTGCGGTTCCATACGCTCAGGTATGTCAATTCTGTTCTTCGATTCCTCGAAAAGCTCTACGTACTTGTTCCTCTGCGGTATGAGCCCTTCAGTTCTTAGAAGGTTTGGCCTTATGTAGGACGAGGTAAAGTTTACAAGTTTGTTGTTTACACTCCCGTCTTCTTCCTCAGCGGTATACCTGATCGTAAACATAGATGTGGCCCTTGTCTCTTCACTGGTCCTGCTGCCGAAGTGCCTTGGAAAATCATCCGATCCTTTTAACGAGGCAAGCTTATAGATCAGGGTGTCGTTTACGACAGTGTAACCCTCTATGTGTTCGTGGCCCCTAACTATGACTTTTGCATCTGGCCTGTATGTGTTCAGGCTTTTATCTGGAAACTCGTGCACCACGTACATGTTGAGCTCATTCAGCGAAAACACCCTGCTGTTCTCCGGCCCGCCGTAGAACGATCTTATCTCTTTATCCTCTCCGTATATTCTCCTCAATAATGTATGCATTATCCTTCCCTCATCAAGAATCTGCGGGAACATCTTCTTTACAGGTGTTCCGTTTACATGGTGCCCAGATGTCGTAATTATGGCTCTGGTATTCGGATGCCCGTAAAGCGGTCCGACCTCGCCAAACAGCGTGTCCAGCTGCCCTCCAAGTTCCCAGTCCGGTTTCTTCACTCCCTTATCCGCCTCGTAATTTACGATAGCATCATTGTACTCTGCGCTCCCCTCATCAAGCTTGCTCTTCTTCCTGAGCATATCACGGAACTCGTACCCACTCGACATGTCGTTGTTTAGATTAAACATCAGGTTAAGGTAGTCTCCCTCTACAAGATCTCCAGTGTTTAGCACTGTGATTACCATATTAAGCGCTTCGACCAGCTTGAGTATGTGCTTGCGATTCGCCTCCATCAGCACATCGGTTGGTATCTTCCCCTCATCCATTCGCCCAAAGTGTGTATCACTGACTCCTACGAAATTGAGCTCCCTAACAGCCTTCGCCTGCTCTTTTTCGAACATATTGTTGAACCAACCAAGCAGACGCGCTGGGCCACCATCCTGATCAGATACCCCGGTATCCAACACTTTAATTACTTTAGAAACTTCATCTTTCTTGTAAGGATCTATATCGTGGTACAGAAGCAGTTTCGTAATAAGGTCGTTGTTGTATTCAGAGGGAAGCTTGTTGTTGAATGAAACAACGTCCTTCACATCTACACTACCCTTCCTTATCCTATGCTGCGGCGTAAACCCGTTCAGTTTTTCCATGAACACGGTCCTTTGCTCCCGCATTTCTCTGCTGTAAGCCATTAATACATCGTCCATGTGCACCTCGGTGAAGAAGTTGTTCTTGTTGAAAATCGCTTCAACGAAGGAAGAGGTCTGTAAACCGCCAGACTTCATCATGTTTACCAGAGGGTCTCCTATGCCCTCCTTCCACAATTCTACAATCCTGTTTTTATCTACAAAAGGAGATGTAGTGATAACGTATACAAGGTCTCCGCGTTCTTTTTTTGGATACGCAGCGTAAGTAATGCGTGCATCAGCAAGACCTATAAGGATTTTGAGATTCCTGCCCTCCCCGATCATATTATTCGTTTCTCCTTCAATAATTTTTGAATAATTCTTTCTGTACGAAGGCGCTGCAGCGAAGATGTTGCCGACTACCCTCACTCCTACTCCATCGACTTCCAGATCGTGGGACTTTCTATATATTTTTATCTGCAACCTCCTTCCAAATGCATTTTTGATGTGAGTCTCTATCTTCTTCCTGGAGATATCTTCGGCGATTCTGACAAGGTTCCTATCTCCCGGCCTTTGGTTTGTATATATGTGCGCCAATTTTACTCGTGATTCGAGCTCGTCGCTTATCTTTTTCTTTTCGGTCT
Source organism: Microcaldota archaeon (assembly GCA_021812105.1). Lineage (GTDB taxonomy): Archaea > Micrarchaeota > Micrarchaeia > Micrarchaeales > Micrarchaeaceae > JAKATY01. The sequence goes on from JAKAOQ010000011.1 coordinate 13,925, forward strand.
CAATGTTTTCGTATGTAGTTTTTTTCAGCAGATTGGCAAGTTCCTTCGCTTCGTTCTCTAGCTTCTCGGTCCTCCTCTGGTCCTTCTCCTCGTCTACCTTCTCCAGGGCATTCTGCACGGCTCTATACCTTTTCTCTATCCCTTCTATGACCGCCTTCTTGCTCGCACCCTTCATATTTTTGATAAAGAAGTCCAGGGTAGCACTGTCTATCTTCTCCTTCTTCAGCATACTGTCTATCTTTTCAGGTATGGCCTCATAATTCACAGTCATCCAGTACTGCAGCAGACCCTCATAAAGAGCCGCCAGTTCCTTGTAGTCCTCGGCTTCTTCGCTGTTTTGCCCTATCTTCTCATCCAGTTTTCTCAGGGAATACGTGTATTTTGATAGCCTCTTCTTCTCTTCGGCGCTTTTTTCTGCAGAAGAATTAAGGCCAGATATGAGTTTGTTTATGCTCTCCTTCCTCCTTACGCATACGTTTATTATCTCCTCGTTTGTCCCCGCCTTCTTTTCATACACTTCCTTCATGCTCTGTATGCCGGCAAGATGATCGTCATTGAACATATCAACTATGTAATCGTATTCCATCTTCTTGTTGTTTTCATCCTCCACGCTCCAGGTGTAGTTTATCACTGTTTTCAGTTTTTTGTCCAGTATGAACTGTGCTATTCTGCTTAGGTAAGGCTTTACCATTATCACCGCCATGTCGAGGTCCATCACCTCCTTTTCATTTGTCAGATGCTTCTGCCTGTACCCTCTCGTAACAAATTTTGAAACCTCTGGCAATGCGCAAGTAGTCTCTATGTAATCTGGTTCTGCCCCCATACTGGCAGCTTCCTTCAGCATGTTGAATGCGCCTATCGCTTCGCGTCTGCCAAAATACCTCCTACCCCCTTTCAGTTCTCCAAATGCCCATACTCTGTGTAGGCCCTTCTCCAAATCGTATATCTCTACCGGTGCCCTGCCGTTCCCATTCTTATGCCCGTTCCCATTCCCGTTTCCATTTTGCGCGTGCATACCTGCTGCGGCCTCGCTAGAATCAGTCCTCGCCCTGCCAGCCTCCTCCACCACATTATCATCTCATAAAAACAACAAACCAAATCTGCATTCTTATGAAACTATATTAATTTGTGCAGAGCATTTAAAAAATAATGCTTTATTCCGTGTGATATTTCGGTCACAGATTGATACTCGCATACCCAAAATCATTACCACGCACTGCGCCTGTCAAAGAGGGGTTGGTCTGCAGAAAAAGCATTTAAACCCTTTTATTATAAAATAACCAAATTTATTATGCATTTTGCAAAATAAGTAATTTATAAATATTATAACCGAAATAACACTTAACAGGTGTTGATTTATGCAAAAATTGATAACGCAAGCATCGAAAACAGATAGTCTCGGCTCCGAGATGGGCAAAACTACCTCACTGTTCAGGGATCTTTCAGGACTATTCGATGTAATATACGCGACAGGTAAGCAATATTGGGATGAAAGAGATGCGCTCCCTGTTTATGTACTGCCTGATGGTGCCATGAAAGAACTGCTGGAGATACTCGGAGAATCCCCATTTAACAGTAACAAAACAATAAAAGAATTTATACGCGAAAACAACTCTGACGACGTAGACCTTACTAGGCAGGAGGTAGATGCCGTTTACAGGGCGGCAAAATCATTCTACCCTCCCATACTCCAGAAAGAGTAATCAGCACATAGTTGCAAGAGATAAAGTTCAAATTTGTGCCTGTGCGATGCACAGGCACGTTTCTGGGTACCAATTTCTTGGCAGTATTATTACCGTACTCACAT
>JAKAOQ010000067.1 GCA_021812105.1 Microcaldota archaeon
AGCTGGACGGACTATTCCCGAACTACTACGGTAACCAGAGGTTTGGATACAGGGACAACAACGTGGATATAGGGCTCGCGCTGCTGAAGGGCGACTACAGGAGCGCAGTGCTGAAGTACCTTACCGAATCTGCAAACGAGAAGCTCGAGGAAGGCATTAACGCGAGAAAGAGGCTGGCGGATGAGCTGGATTTCCAGGAAGCGTTGAGCTATTTCCCGCATTACCTGAAGTACGAGCGGTCTGTGATAGAATACCTGTCGCGCTTCCCCGGCGAGTACCTAAAGGCATTCAGGCGTATACCGCGCCACCTCTCCCTCATGTTTGTGCATTCGGTGGAAAGCCACATATTCAACAGGGAGCTGGCCGATAGAGTCGCGAGCGGAGAGCTGTCTCCATCAAACGGAGACTACGTGTGCGGCAAAAACCCTTACGGTTTTCCCGACACCGACAGGGTGGAAGTATTTGGAAGTACGCAGCGCGGGGGCTTCGCTACGGGCAACATAGTAGGCTACGGCACAGAAAGGCTCACAGAAAGCGAGAAGGGGATAATGGATGAGATCGGCGTATCCCAAAGCATGTTCAAGCTGAAGGGATTCCCAGAACTGAGCAGCAAGGGTGCGTTCAGGCCATTTTTCGCCCCGTACCTGGGCTTCAGCATATCGGAATCAGAAGACGCAGATTCTGTGATTGAGTTTTCGCTGCCGCACGGATCTTACGCCACGGTCCTGCTGAGGGAATTCATGGATAACGTAACTGGGGGCACGGACTAGAAGATCTGGTGCTTGCCCTCTATTATCTCCTTGGTTATGTATCCGATGTTCTCCAGGTATTCACTTGCAACATCGCTTATCTTCTTTCCTATGCCATTGAGCGATTCCCCTTTGTCGAGCACAAGCCCTATGTGCAGGTTCTTAGGGTCGTCTATCGGCCTTCCTATCTGCGACACCATGGATACGGAGCACTCCCTGACCTGCGGGTAAAGTTTCACCACATCCCTCGCTATCTCCCCCGCCAGCACGTTGTAAATCTTCCCTACGTGGTTGAGCGGGTTCTTTCCTGCGGCAGCTTCGAGGCTCATCGTCCTGAATGGCGTTATCAGCCCGTTCACCCTGTTGCCCCTGCCCACCTGCCCGTCGTCTCCGCTTTCGCAGCTGAGTCCCGACTTGGTAAGATACACGTCTCCGTTTTCGTGAGAGTCCCCGTGGTTTATGAATACGGCCACGTCCTTGTCCGTGTACTTCTTCGCGTTCTCCAGTATGTCGTTCGCTATCTTCTCCTTGTACGACACATAATCGTCTATGCTGTTGACGAACTGGGCCACGAACGCTATCGCCACGGTCAGCGTTATCTTGTCCCTCTCCCTGACTCCCATTACCTTGATATCCTCTCCTACCGCCGGTCCGTTCGTCTTGTATCCCTTGCTGTTCAGGAGCCTTTCTGTCTCAAGCGTAAGCCTCTCGGTCTCTGTCAGCGGCGCGAACCCGACACCGAAAGAGGTGTCGTTTGCTAGCGGCACGTCCGTGCTCCTGCCGAATATCCCGTTGAGGTCTGCCGATCCCTTCAGGACCTTCGAGTATATCTTGACCTCGTTGTCCACGTCAAGGAACCTCGTGTGTTCCTTGAGGTACCTCTCCGCCGCATCCGTTATTATCTCATCCACGGGGAATTTTATATTCTTGAACTCCCTGGTGGCCCTGCCAGCGACTATAACCTCTATGGGCTTCGTTATCACACCGCTTCCGAACTTCACTTCGGACGAGCCGCCCACTATTAGGCCCTTGTCTATGTTGTGGTGCAGCACCATCCCGGCCTTTTCCATGTACGCTTTAGAAAGCTCCACGGCGGCGCTTTCAACAATCCCGTCTATCAGCGTGTCGGGGTGCCCTATGCCCTTCCTCTCCACGTATTCAACATCCTGCTCGCTTACCGGCTTCTGGTCCTCGCTGCTTATTATTATGTTTGGCATTTCACCACCTTCGTTGATAGCACACTTCAAGTGCAAGGTATAAAAGTAGGATAAGCGCGCCCATTTACAACGATAAAAATTGTGCTTTTTCGTTTTCTGTCTAACGCTGGCGTGTTGCTATTCAAACTTCCCCATCATTCCTCTCCAGTCCGATTATCTCTTCGAGCAGCTTCGCGTCTTCATCGCTCATGAGTTCCGCAAGCTCCTTCTTAAGTATCTTGTAGTCAGACTCGCTTATCCTCGTGTAGAGTATCTGGTTCTCGTTTACCTGGCGGCCGAATGTCGGCCCCTCGATGGATATCGCAACCATCTCTCCCCTCTTCGCCTCCTTAAGCGGGGTCTTTTCGTTCTGCACGCCCTTTATCTTTCCTATCCTCTCCCCGGTAGCGCCGATCAGCGTGCACCCCGGCTTTATGCTACCGGCGATTACCCTGATGCCGAAGATTGCGGGATGCGAGGCCCTGAAGCACGAGTTCGGCAGCACCTCTATCTTGCCGGGGAAGGTGACCATCTCCTCAAGGCTCTTGATCGACGCCTTTTTCCTCTGTTCAAGGAAAAGCTTGTAGTCGTCTATCAGCTTGTAGATTATGTTGCCGCTTATTATCCTGACGTTGCTGTCCCTGGCCGCTTCAGCAGCATCTTCGTCTATCTTGACGTTGAAGGCAACTATTACGGCGTTGAGCGGGTCCACGGTGTTTATGGCGAACGCGTTTGATACGTCGTTCTTTGTGACGTTTCCAAGCCCCTTCCTGCTTATCTCGAGGCCCTCGCTGTGGAACAGTTTCGTTATCGCCTCGAGGCTGCCTATAGAATCCGCCTTTAGGAGCACGCCCTTCTTGTCAACTTCGAAAACATTGCCTATATCGGTCTTTATCTCGTCCTTGTAGCTCTCGTCTACGACCTGTATCAGCGGCGACCCTGGCATAGCGTCCTCTAGTCCGGTGGCGTTTACCCTTATTCCAGAAGCGGCCGCAACCTCGCTTATGCTCGTGAACCTGCTCTTTGCATCCCTTATGTCCGAGAGCGGATTGGGCTTCAGTATCGCCTTGACCTTCGTGGTGGCAACGCCGTTGGGCGTGGCAAAAGCTATAGTGTCGTTGACCCTGAGCGTGCCGTCGTAGAGTATCACATCTATCACGTCACCGAATCCCCTGACCTCCTTCCTCTCGAGTATGCTGCCCCTGGCCGGTCCCCTGACCTCTATGTTCAGCCTCGCCTCAAGGAATCTCTGCGAGAGCCCGGCCACGAGCATAAGTAGCTCGGCTATCCCCTCGCCGGTCTTTGCGCTGACGGGCACTATCGCCAGTTCCTTTTTGAAGTCCT
>JAKAOQ010000012.1 GCA_021812105.1 Microcaldota archaeon
CTTCGCGCCGGTAGCCATTATTGCCTTGTCTATTGAGCTGAGTATGCTTTTCAGGTTTGCCTTTGGCAGGAACACACCGTTATCCGACATTATGCCTTCGTATCCGAGATGAAGGTCCGCAGCTACAAGCATGTTGAGGCTGCGTATGTACAGTATCGGAAGCCCGTCAACCGCGTTCATGTCGCTGTCTATTCTCATCTACGCGCCTTTTTCTTTTTGATTACGCTCCTACTTTTACTCTTTCCTTCGCTCTTTCTGATGCGGCCTTTTGCTGAGCTGCTCCTGCCACTGCCTCCGTTTATTTTCTTCATTACGGTCTTGTGCAGGTACTGGAGGTATTTCTGCTTGCCCTTCAGCGAGAGAACGTCCGCTTCTCCAAAAGTAAGCAGTACGTGAGCGAACGGCGACGGAACGTTTGTTTGTATTACCTGATGCTCAATCTCCCCGCTTCTCAATCTGCTTATTACTTCCTTTGTCCTGTCTATGTCCATCATATCGTAGAGTATCTCCCTGTACGTCTCACTTACTACTGGGAAGTTGGGATCTATCTCCTCCGCTGCCTTGAGCAGGAGCTGGGAGTTAAACTGCTGCCTGCTGACCGATATCTTCCAACCCTTGTAGTTCCTCAGCACCATGAAGCTCCTCGAGGCAACCTGCCTGAACTTCCTTCTCATGACTTCGGTCCTCCTTATGTTGTCCTTGAGCACAGGGACGATGTCCTTGGAAATAATCTGTTTCATGGCTTTTTCTATTACGGCGTAGTCCACGTGCGAATCCTCCTCTACCGAAAGCACGAATCCGTTGTCCGAGATGGTTATTCCTATCTCCTCATCCAGAGCGTCGCTAGTGTATATCGCAAAAAGCCTGGAAAGCGCATCGTTTACTCTCCTGCCATAGAGCGAGTGAAACACTATGTACCTCCTGCCGGTATAGGGATCTATCGTTTCCTCTATCACGAAGTTTTTGTCGTTGGGAATTGTGCCGGTATACAGATACTGCTCCATGAAGTAGCGGTATATTGCTTCCTTCGCGTTGGAGTTTGTGGGAAGCGCTGCGAGTATCTTTTCGGTTTCTTCTGGAATTTTCGCCCTCGCGGTGAACTTTCCAGTACCTTTCTCTGTTTCGGCATTCTTTATTGAATCGTACATCGTTCTTCTGAACGTGCTTATATCCTGCGCCAGTTCGAAGCTGAGCGGCAGCCTTTCCGAATACCACGGAGGTATCGTTGGCACATTAGATTTTGCATCCGATACATAACACCTCATCTTGTTGGAGTACTCGAACTTGTAGAGCTTTCCACCGAGGGCGAATACGTCTCCGGGTTTCAGCCGCATCATGAATTCCTCCTCTATGTTGCCCACCCATTTCTTGCCAGCAGTGAAAACCCCTATCGCAACCTCGTCCGGTATTGTCCCGACGTTCAGCATGTATATTATCTTAGCGTACTTGCCCCTTCTCCCAAACATGCCTTCGGCCTCGTCGTACCATATCTTCCCGTATACCCTTCGGCTTTCCAGGCCTACGTAGTGGCCTGCTAGATAATCCAAAAGGGACAGGAATTGCTGCCTTGGCAGCTCGTGATACGCGTACGCTCTACGCACTACGGATATCGCTCCATCGACAGACCACTTCTTGCTCAGCGACATTCCGACTACGTGCTGGGCGAGCACGTCAAGCGGCATCTTCGGGACCACGAACGCGTCGAGCTTCTTCTTGAACAGAGAATCGAGCATTATCGCGCACTCTATGAGGTCGTCCCTGTTGGTCACTATCATCTCTCCCTTCGCCGTTGACTTGAAGGAGTGTCCAGCCCTCCCTATTCTCTGGATAGCCTTAGTTATACTCTTGGGAGAACCCAGCTGTATAACGTTGTCTATAGAGCCTATGTCGACTCCGAGCTCAAGACTCGTTGATGTGACGGCACACTTGAGCGAACCGAGCTTCAGGAGCTCTTCGACTTCGAGCCTGTGCTCCCTAGAGAGGGAGCTGTGGTGCGCCGCTATGTCCTCGTCGGCGTAGCCGAACCTTTTTTTGAGGTTGAATATCACGCGCTCGGTACCGCTCCTTGTATTGGTGAAAATAAGCGTCGTCTTGCTCCTCTTTATTATGTCGTTCATCTCTCCGTATATCGCGTCTTCTACCTTCACATCGTCAGTGTAGATCATGTCTTTTACTGGGCTTATTACCTGGGCTTCGATTTTCTTGCTCCACGATGCATCGACCACAGTACAATCTCTGGGCTCGTTTTCGCTCTTGTATCCCACAAGGAACTTGGCCGCCTCCTCTATCGGATATAGCGTTGCCCCCATGCCGACCCTTTGAAAGTCGTGACCGACAGCGTCGGCGAGTCTCTCCATAGAAAGCGAAAGGTGCACGCCGCGCTTGTTGTTGGCGAGCTCATGAATCTCGTCAACTATCAGGTATTTCAGGTCTTTCAGGTTCTCCATGAACTTTTCGGAGTTCAGTATTATGGATATGCTCTCGGGTGTCGTGATCAGTATGTTGGGCGGCTTCACCAGCATCTTGTGCCTCTCGTTCTGCGGCGTATCGCCGGTCCTTACCGCTATAGACACCTTGCGTATGTTCTCCTTTATTACATCGTACTTTTTGTCGGCTTTTATCATATCGTATATCTCGTCAAGCGGCCTCGACAGATTCCTGTATACGTCGTTGTTGAGCGCCCTGAGGGGCGAGATGTATATGCAGTATACCTTGTCCTCAAGCTTTCCATCCAGGGACTTGTTGAACAGGTCGTTTATTATAGATAGGAACGCGCTGAGCGTCTTTCCGCTGCCCGTTGGAGCGGTGATTAGCACGTTTTTTCTGTCGCTTATCAGCTTGAATGAGAATCTTTGTGGTGGAGTGAGCTCGCCAAAGTTTTTCTGAAACCACCCCTTCACGTAGTCGTTGAGCACGCCCAGGCTCTCCGAATCGCTGAATGGCTTGTCAAGATGTTCTATCATTTTTACCGCTTGAAAAAATAGAATAGGTATAATAAACCGCGAAAGGCTTATTAGCGTTTACCACGCACGCTGCTACACGCTTACATCGATCGAGTCAGCTCGTTGCAATCCTATCTCCTATTGCGATCGTGATGCCTTTCTTGAGTTCGAGCACCTCGCTGCCGTTGTGACACACCACGTAGTCGCTTTCCGGAGTAGCGTTATAGAGGTACACCACGCTGCCGTTTTCTATCCACGCCTGAATCAACGGCTCGGGGGTATTTTTCATCCAGAAGCACGGATAGCTGGGAAGGTTGATGAACAGCTCCCCTACAATCGAGTTGGTGCTGGAGAACGTGTAGTTCATCAAGCCCCTTGTCTGCTGCTGCCCTGTACTCGCCAGGAAGACCGAATAGGTAGAATTGCCGATGCTTACAGTAGTAACGTTTAGTGTTATGATTCTGGTAGTAGGAGTATGCAGATATGCAGCAAGCGAGGATACGACCGCTATGATAACTAGGCCGATGACCAAAAAAGCTTTTGATTGCTTGCTCATCGTGCGGCCTTTTTGTAGCAAGGACTGGCGTCGCCTGCTCCAGCGCAGAATCATTTGTATATGGACTGGTACTTTGTGCCTGAATCATCAGTTATCGTTATGCATTCCCCCTCGCACTCTATGAGGCACGCCTGGCAGAGTATGCAGGCTTCCCCGTTTACCGCTACAGATTTCTCCTTGTAGTGGTTGTGCCCGTCGTTAACTCCGTTCCACTTCGCGAATACGGCCGGGTCGTTCTGGCCCTTCCACTGCGCCTCTGCCGGCGCCTTGTCTGCGTTGAGCTTCTCCATAGGTGAATCCAGCGGTACCATTTCAAAAACGGCCACCGGGCACACATCGTGGCAGTGCGAACAGCCGGTGCATTTCGGTTTGTCTACGTAAACTTCCATGATAGCACTTGTTTTCGGATATTAAACATTCAAAAACTATTTATACATTGACGCTACGACCCTTACCATTGCTTCTGCTTTTACTGCTCTCACTCCTTCTCCTCAAGGTTTTTCATGCTGAGCATGTTGAGTATCGCCCTGCTCGCCGCAACGAGGGTGTTGTATCTCGCCTTCGTGTGCCCGCGCGACGACGTCCACACGTCCTTTACTCCGGCCAGCTCCAGCATCTTCTTTATCGGGGCGCTCGCGACTACTCCGGTACCCCTCGGCGCAGGTTTAAGCTCTACGTCAACTCCTCCGCATCTTCCGCGGACCGTGAATGGTATGCTGTGCTCTGTTCCGCAGTTGCACTGCCAGGAACCGCATCCGAGCAGTATAGGCATTATATTCCTCTTGGCGTCCTTTATCGCGCTGTCTATCGCGGCCTTCACTTCCGCGTCCTTTCCCATTCCGACTCCAACATGGCCGTTGCCGTCTCCGACTATGGCCGTTACCCTGAACTTCTGTTTCCTGTTGTTCTTTGTCATTCTCTGGACGCTCTCTATCTCTATTATCTCGTTCTTTATGTTTGGAAGCAGCGCGTCCACTATCTCCGTCTCTTCTATTTTCTTTCCCTGCGCGAATATCTGCTCTACGGATGTTATCTCGTGGGCCTTCACTTTCCTGCCGATCTCGGTCAGCGGCGCCCACGTCTCTGCGTTGAACACGGGCCCCTGCTCCGCACCTCTCCTCCTGTTGTTCCTTCCATTCAAAATATCACTTCGCCTTTATCTTTTTCTTCGCCTCCTCGAAAACCGCGTCTATGTTTGAAACGTCAAATCCTGCCTCTTTGTACGACGTGAACTTGCCGGCACCAGAGGACTTTGCGTATTCCCGTATGTGGGTTCCGGAAATCCTCTTCTCGTCTACTTCTACGGCGCCTTGCATAGGCATGCCGTTGTCTGCCGCGCCCTTCGCGGCTGAAAAAATCACGGATGATTTGATCGGCTTGTACAGCCCTATATCCAGTATGCACTTCTTGACCCCCAGCTTGCCCGCCTTCTGCGCCAGCAAAAATCCGGTGAGATAGGCAGTAGGTATGTTCGACCTGGGCTCCCAGCCAAACGCCTTTAGCTCCTTGGAGTACGCGCTCGCCAGTATCCTGTCTCCCTTCTGGTCGAACCCGACAAGCTGCGCTATTACGCCTCGGTTGCTCCTCCTGACTACGAGCCTGTCTATGCCGCTGTTAAGCATCCTTATCCTTTTCCTGTAGTTCGTCAGCGCGCTTGCCCTTCGTTTTTTTATCTTTCTAAACATTCTATCACTTCATCGGTTTCATATGTGCCTGAGCTTCTCCACCTGCTCTTCGCTCAGCTGCACGCCGGTGCTCTGGACGTGGTGGAGCAGCGATATCTTGCTGGCGAACGTCCCTCCCTTTACGAGCGCGTATAGGCGCTTGAAGCTTGCGTTGTCTATGACCTTGCTCTCCTTCAGCGACTTTAGCACTCTTCTCTGCCCTCGTATTCTTTTCATGTATGATACGGCTGGCCTCGCTCCGGCCCCCCCTCGCCTGCTACCCGGCCCTCTCGATCTGCCCTCGTTCCTCTTTATCTCGAGCTCCCTGCCGTATATGCTCAGGTTTTTCTTCTCCTTTATCGTGTATATAGAGCCGTTTTTTACAAGTTCGCGCACGTCATCCTTGGTCAGCGCCTTTCTTGCCTCGGCCAGTGCGCTGGGCTTTATGCGGATCGCACTCTCGCCCCTACCCGTGATCTTGGAGGCAGCCCTTTTAACAAATTTAATACCCATTCAATCAACTCTCAAGCGTTTACAATCCTGAACCCCTTCGCCGATGCCGCTACAGCCAGCTCTGACCTCTTCCTCTTTCCGAGAGACTTGGCGAAAGCTACATCGATGCTGTCGGGCTTGTTGTTCAACATCGCAGAGCCAAGCTCCTGGGCGTTGCGGACTAGCACGAGTCTCCTGCCGCTCTGCCTGACTCCAGACACCGACGCCGGATTCTTGTAGCCTATCATAGGCTCTGCTCCAGCGAAAGCCTTCTTTATCCTTTTCTTGCTGTCCTGCCCGCGCTGCTTCCTCCACCTCTCTAGCACCCTCTTCCTGCTCTTGGTGCCGAAGTTTGGAACATTAAATTTCGGGTGCATTTTTTTACTCGCCATAAAAATCACTCAAGGGAATGATAAACACCGTCCTGGAATACCCGCACGTCCTTGTTTGTGACTTTGCACGCCATCCTTATGTTCGCGGCTGTCTGCGATACATCGTCACGGCTAGTGCCGTATATCCTGACGTTCTTGTCCTTGACCTCGATCTTCGTTGATCCAACTATCCTTGCCGTCCTGGGCTTCCTCTCCCCAAATATGTTCTTTATCGTGAAAGTATCGCCCTTTGCCTCCATTATTATCGGAAAATGTAGGAACACCGTTTCCATCTGCTCCTCGAAGTATTTGTTCACGCCGTTGACATCGTTGCTTATCTCCTTGACCATAGAATTTACCGATACCTCTGCCTTCTTTCTTAGCACCTTGTTCTGCGTCGCACTGACAGTTATCTTGTTGCCCTCCTTGGCGACGCTGAGCAGCGACCCGTCGAATTTTCGGGTGTTCTCTCCGAGCGGGCCCTTGACCCTGACGACCTCTCCATCTACTTCGACGTTCGTTCCTTCCGGTATCGCTACCTCTCCGGACACTATCTCGGCGTTCACTCCTTTTTTCTCAGCTTTCTTAGCCATGAATATCATTCATCAGTACACGTAGGCGATAAGTCTGCCGCCTATGCCCTTCTCCTTTATCTCTCTGTTCGTGAGCAGGCCCTCTGAGGTCGAAAATATCAGCATACCGAAGCTCTTGCTCGGTATGTACATCGCCTCGTACTTGAGAACTTCGCCCTTCTGGACTGGGTACCTGGGCTTTACCACGCCTATGTCATTTATCTTGTTGGCAAGCTTCACACTGAGGACCTTCCTGCCTTCAGCCTGGACTTCCTCTACTGAACCCAGGTAACCTTCACGCTGCATTATTGAGAGCACGGCCCTGGTGAGCTTCGTGGACGGCATGGTGCATTCGCTCCTGCCAATCCTCTCGAGCGTCTTTATCTTGTTGAGCGCTTCAGCGAGTGTGTCTGCCATATCATCAACCATACTTCTTGAATCCGATGTCCTTTGCGATTTCCCTGAAGCATCTCCTGCACACATATATGTTGTGCGACCTTATGAGGCCGCGCGAGGTTCCGCATATCTTGCACCGTCTCGTGCCCTTTCCCTTGAACTTTTCCTCGTTTCTGACTTTCATGCAATCATTCTATCGTCCTTTCATTCCACGCTTACTTTGAAGTTGTTTTTGATGTAATCTATTACCTCGTCTCTGCTTATCTTCCTGTGCTCACGGCTCTCAAAGCTCCTGGCCTTCTTTCTTGCCTCGACCCTGGTTCCGCGTCTCTGAAGCGATACGTTTACGTTCATGCCAAGGATTCCTATCTTGGGATTGTACTTCACTCCGTTTATGTCTATGTACTCCTTTATACCGAAATTTATGGCGTTGTCGACCACCTGCTTCCTCGTCAACCTGTTGTCCACGGCGGCAAACAGCCTCTTGAGCATCTCGGACGCGGACGCTCCTCTGAGAGTAACGAACGTGCCTATCTTCGTGCCCTCCGCGATCTTGAACTCGGGCAGCCTGTGCCTCGATATCGAATCCGCTGGCGTCTTTCCGGTCATGCTCTCGAGAAGAGTGCGAGCGCTCTCGTGCTTCTGCTCATCGGCTCCGGTTCCTATGCTGATTACAAGCTTGTTTATCCTTATCGCGCGCATAGGATTGTCTGAACGCACGCGCTTGGCTGTCGTGCTCGCCTTTGCAACTGCTTCTTTCTTCTCGACTCCGGTCATACTACCATTACATTGCTTATAAGGGTTTCAAAGGATTCGTCTCCCTGTGGACCCTTGCTCTCTATGATTAGGGACGGTTTTATGCTCTTCGTTCCCTTTTTTATTTCCTTTATCGTGCCGCTGGTTCCCACGTGCTCGCCTTCGAGCACCACGCACTTCGCGCCGACCTTCATCGGTATATGCTTTTCTGACTTGCCCGTCTGGAACTTTACGGAGTCGCTTACCGCTATGTCCTTGCTGCCCTCCATAATCCTTCCGTCGTGGAACCTTATCATTATCTTGCCGCCTTGCGTCTTGTATTTTCCGATAACCTTGTAGACGTTGGATGTGTCCGTGAGCTTGTCGATTATCTCTACTCGACCCCTCGCATTGATGAATAGGGTGTACGTTGCCTTGACGCTCGGTATCTCTATCACGTCGTTGATTCCTACGGGATACCTGACTTCCCTGACTTGTACTCCGTTAACTTTTACCTCTCCACCTTTTATTATCTTGTTGAGGTCTGCGTTCCTTTCAGACAGACCGGTCTTCTTAAGAGCGAGAATCAGAGCCAGGCTTTTGCCGAGGCTGTGCCTGCCCGCGTCCGCCTTCACGACGTATTTGTGCTCCTTTCTCGGCACCGCGAGATAGCGTGGTGCGTTCAGGTTCTTTATGTGCCTGCTATTGCCCATCGTTGCCATTTGCTCACTCTTACTTCTTCTCAGCTTTCGCCGCCGCCTGCACCACGCCCGATACCCTTGGTGCTGCGCCCTGCAGCTTCTCCAGCCTGCCCTTGTGGCCAGTAGTATCGAGGTCCACTATGTAGACGTTGCTGGGACTTATCGGTATATTGAATTCCTTGCCCCTGGCGTTCTTCCTCGTCAATCCGTCCAGGTATATCTTCCCGCTCTTCATGTTAACCAGCGTGACCTTCCCGCTCTTTCCCGAACTCGCTCCGGCCATTATCTTTACCGTGTCGCCCTTCGCGAGCCCTATGTTTGAGTGTTTTATCCCAAGCTTTTCCCTGAGGGACTTGTCAACGTGCGCGTGCATGAAGTGCTGTCTGGCGTGCAGCGGTGCGTTGAACCTGAACTTCCTTTGCTTCCTTGATTGCGAACTCTTAATCATCGGATCATCATACTACTCTAGACGCCACTCCGGCCATCTTTATGTATATCTCTACTACTTCCCTCGCCATCGGGCCTTTCACCTCTGTTCCTACTGGAAGTCCGCCCTCCTTTACGAGTATGCACGCGTTGTCCTCGAACTTAACGCGCATGCCGTTGGGCCTTCTTATCGGCTGCTTCTGCCTTATTATGACGGCCTGCACCTTCTTCTTTATGTATTCGGGTGAACCAGCCTTTACGCTTCCTGTAAATATGTCACCTATACCGCTGGCGGCGAGCTTCCCCTTCTTGCCTCCTCCGCCTTTTCCGACCTTGTTTATTATCATTATCATCTTGGCGCCGCTGTTGTCAGCGCACGTCAGCACGCTACCCGGAATGAGAGTCTTTGATATGTTGGTCGCTATACTCTTCATTCTGATCCCCTGCTTATTACCTTAGTTACCGCGAAGGATTTCGTCTTGCTGAGCCTCCGCGTCTCAGATATTATCACTTTGTCTCCTACCTTCGCGCTCAGGCACGGCGGATTGTGCGCGCTGATCCTCGAATGCTTTCTGACCGACCTGCCGTACTTCTTGAGGAATACGGTGTAGGGCCTTTCTACGACCACGGTCTTGTCCGCCTTGTCGCTCACTACCACGGCTTCTATGTCTGCGCCGCGCGTCTTTACGCTCCCGTGGATCGGGCATCTTGGATCATTGCATTCCATACTAGCACTCCTTTTTTTCTTGCTTCAGGGCTTTCTTCTCTTGTAGAATTTAACCGCTTTTTCCGTACGTTCAAAGGGCCTGAAGTTTATTTCAATACCTTCAACGGTGAAACTCTTTTTACCTACAAAGAATTTAAATGTTGATGTCTTTTTCACGACCTGCTTCACTCCTTCCGATGTTTCCACTACAAGGGTATTTTTTGTCTCCTTGAGCACTCTGCCCCGTACGCCTTTCTGGTTTTTGTCGAGGCTTTTTAGCACTTGCACGTTGAGTCCGGAAAGTTCGTGCAGGACGATAGTTTTATTATTATAATTGAGCACAAATATAAACCTTTCGTATTCGGTATATAACGGTTTGACGTCGTTAGGGTGGGGTGGTGCGCCGGGCTACCTTATAACCACTTTGTCAGAAACCGTGCTTATCCTGTCTACATCGTACCGTATTACGGTCCCGTAGCTGGTCTTGACCAGAAGCACGCCCTTCTTTGCGTCGGTGCTGATTACCTTGCCGATGTAGGCGCCTATGTCGTTGACAACGCTCTTCTCCTTGAGCTTGGTCTTGGAGACCGCCTTGCGCCTGAGCAGCATGCTGAGCTCGGATATTCCGTATCCGAACAGCATCGCTATCCCCCCAAGGAACAGGAACTCCCAGAAATAGAGCTGGTCGGCGATCCACGCGGCTGTCAGGTAGATTATCGAGAGCACGACTATGGTGTAGCCTATGTTGCTGCCCTGCGTTATCGCGCGGTACCTCAGTCTCTTCCCCTCCAGGTCCATCACGCGGCCTATCAGATAGAGACCAAGCGTCACGGGCAGCAGTAGTATGAAGCTCTCGAGCCCGTACGCCACGGATACCAGTACGTTCCCGGTGCTCTTGAGCGAGGCCGTGTAGCTGCTTGCCCCGAGTATCAGGTTTATGATGAAGAATATTATTGTGCTTGTGTAGAATATGAAGCTCAGCCTGTCGACGCTGAATCCGAAGCCCCTGAACGAGTTCACTACGGCGTCCTCGAGGCCAAAGCCCTTGATGAGTAGATAAAGGCCTATAAGGCTTACCGGCAACTGCCAGCCGTAGTGCAGGTAGGCGCTTATCGCAAATAGCAGAAGAAGCACTGCGGGTATCCCAAATATGATCCTGGCGAAGTGGGGCTCCTTCAGCTTTTCAAATACTACGAAATAGGTATTCTCAAGCTTCTCTGCCTGCTTCATCCTGACGAGGTCTACGCTGTTCACCTTTATCCTGCTTTTCAGTATTGGCAGTACGCGGTTGTCGCTAGCACCGTCGGTGACGAGTATGCAAGCGTCAACCTTGAACCTGTCGAGCAGCATGTCTATCTGCCTCGCGAGCTCGGAATCGGCGACGTAACCCTCCTTCTCCGCTCCGGTAACGGCGGCCACGGCGACGGGATAGCCCGCCGCCTTGAGCTCGTCGTACTTCTTTATGCTCTCGAACAGGACGTTGGCGTCCGTATCCTGAGGATCAGCAAGTATGAATTTGTCTGCCGCGGCTAGGATGTTCGCTCTCCCGACAACGGGGCCAGATATCTTAGCTTTTTGGTACAGGTCGTTGTCTATGTCGACGGCCAGCACGAGCAGCCTCTCAGCCATTGTAGTACGCACCCCTTTTACAGAGAGATAGCACTCAAACAGCATAAAAACCTTGCTATTTTCAGAATAGAGGCATGGTCCTATCAACAAATTGTATATGGAGAGGGCGGGGATAAGGCTATGTCAAGAAACAATAAAAAAGCTCATAGAGCGGTGGCAGCGCTACTTCATCGTACCCTTACCTTTCAGGAGGAGATAGGCCGCCGCGTATGTGGGCAGCTCTGCCGTGCTGTTGTCAAAAGGCCCAAACTCTTCGCCGCCCATGTGGAATTTGGGGGCTGTGACGTTTACCTTCATCGGCTCATTACCGAAAGCTATCGCGTCGTTCATTGGGTCGAACCTGTCGATTTCTGAAAGCGAGAACTTCTTCGCGATGAGTCCGGTAGAGCCGTGTATAGAGTTCTGCAGCCTTATGAGATGGTTGGGATCGTTCGTTACGTTCCTGTCTATCGAGTCGCTCTGCTTGATTACTACGCCGCTTATCACTTTCGACCAGAACTCTGCCTTCTTTGGTATTTCGACCTTGTCCCAGTTGCCGGTGCTTATGCCGAGTATTATCTCCGTCCTCCTCCTAACGAGCTTTGACGCCAGGGGCCGGTCTATGCCGAGTTCCGTGAGCGAGCCTATCCCAGTGTTGAGCCGGCTTATGAACGCCCTCGCGAACTTGCCGCCCCAGCCCATGTCGGTAGGCTTGGGCCCCTTCAGCTGCAGGCCGCGTATTCCCAGCGTGGGAAATATGGATCTGGGTTCGAGATCGGTAGCTGATATGTACGAGCTTATCTCTTTCCTCTCCACGCTACCCGCATGAAAGACGCCGTCGTTGTATACGTGCACGTGGTAACCCCTGTTGCCGCTGAAGTTAACCTCGAGCTCGCCCTTTGAGAAACCGAAGTCTGGAATAAGAAAGTCTTCTATCAGCCTTATCGTTTCCCTCTTTACGGAGTCCAGGCAGTTTTCGCACACCCAATCTGTGCCGTGCTCCTTCTGGCACGCGAGGTGCAGATCTGACGCGTCAAGGTCGAAGACCAGCTCTGCTCCGATCATTTTCTTGTTCTCCATGGGCCTCGCTTCAGGGAGCTCGTAGTGGGCCGAGGAATATGAAACGTACGCCGGAGCGTTTGATACAAGATATTTTTGGAGTGATGGTGGGTCTTTGAACGACGCGTGCCTGAACGCGATCTTGTTCTCGAAATCCCCGAATCCGAACTCGCGCTTCTCCACGCTTTTCGGCGCGATGTCTCTCGCGTTGGAGTAGTATCCCCTTATCAGGGAGCGCAGGATGTTTGAGGAATTGGCGTCGAGCATAAAAACACCAGAAGAAGGGATCAGGCTCTTGCGCTGGCGCTCTTCAGGAAGTCCTGTACGAGCTCATTCGACCCCCTATCTATCTTTATCTTTGGCTTGAACCCTATGTCCTTGAATATCTTGTCGGAACTTATCATCCTGTCGCTCGTCAGAAATTCGAACTCGTCGTACTTCAGGTTTACGAACCTTCTGCTCAACCGAGCTACGGTTGTAGAGCGGCTCTTCGTAGGCGCTGGCACCCCGAGCAGGCGCGCTGCGAGCTCGAAAAGACTTTTTATCGTATGATACTCGTTGTCGGTAACGTTGTAGGTCTCGTTTATGCTCTTCGTGTTCTCCGCAGCCTCAACAATTGCGTCTGCGGCGTCCTGCACGTGAATCAGCGAGAGATGATTCGTGCCGTCGCCTATGTACATCAGCTTGCCCTCCTTGAGGAGCTGAAAAACTTTGAAGAAAGAATTCTCGTATCCTGGGCCGTACAGCGTGCTGTACCTGAGTATAGTGTACTTCAGTCCGGGATTTGAGTCCGCGTAAGCCTTCACGACCTCTTCCTGCATCAGCTTGCTCTTCGAATAGTTGCTCTCAGGATGCGTGTTTGACTCTTCGGTGAGCACCTCGCCGGGTCTCCTGTAACCGTATACCGTCACGCTGCCTACGCACATGAAGCGAACGGGTTTGCCCTTGTTCGCGTTCAGCGCCGCGTTTATGACGTTCTCGGTTCCGACCACGTTTATATCTATGAACTCGTCGTAGGTGTGCTTGTAGTTGTAAACCGCGCTGGCGACGTGAAATATGTTGTCTACTCCTTCGCAGGCCTTCTGCAGTTCGCCCGCGTCACGCTCGTTCTTAAGTGTTATGTCTGCTATGTAGGGTTTGACTCCCGGAGGAAGCTGCTTCCATCCCGGGTCTACCGCGGGCTCGCCCCTTATAATCGCCCGCACTTCGTGGCCATTGTCAACCAGCCTTTTTACAATCAGCGCCCCGAGTTTGCTGGTCGCTCCAGTAACCAGATCTACAGGCCTGTCAATCTCCTTCGCCATCCCTATCTACCGTCCTCTTCGCCTCCCCGTCAAGGATCGCTACAGCGATATCCCTTATATGGCCTTCTGTGAGACGCTTTATAGCGAAAGGCACCCAATCTTTCCCGTATGGAATATAAATGCTAACATTTATATTATCTTTTATAAGCCTTCTTATTCTCTTAGGGCTTATGCCGTAAAGGGTCTCAAATACTATGCTCTTTTTGCTGGCGTTCCCGCTTTTTATCGCCCTGTAGACGCTCCTTTCGTCAGAAGACGATATGACCGCGCTGCGGCCCTTGAATAGCTTGAGGACGTCCTCGAGCAGCGGCTCCCGAGCACGGTCGCGCTTCTTGCTTTTCTTCGCGCCGCCGCTTTTACCAGATTCGTTTGCTGCCGCATCGGCGTAATCCGATATCTTTATCTTTACGCCAGAGCGCCTGCACCTGTCACACACGGACTTGTCGTAGATCTCAGACTTTGGGATTTCTATACCAAGGCGTTTTGACCCGCACGTTTCAAACGTGTCCAGTATGTCGTGGGCCGAACGAGCGCTCTCGCTTTCTACCCACACGTCTATCTGCGCCTCGTCAGCCTTCTCGGCTATTTCCTCAAGGCCCTTGGCGAAAATCCCGTTGCCGAGGTGGTAGCCGAACTGCGAGGGCCTTAGGGACACGTCCGACTTTGCGTGCAGCCTGGAGATCTGCCTCATAAGCTGCATGTACGCGTTCACGTTGTACCTTACCTGCGCCGAATCTCTGGGGCTCTCGTTCAGGAAAGTTATTGAAGTATGCACCTTACCGGCGTTCAGCTTGAGCGCCATCCTTATCGCTGAATCAGCGGTGCTTCCTGCTATGTGCTTCTTTACAAGCCTGAATATCAGGCCCTTCAAGAAGCCTTTTTCAGTCGCCAAGTAATCATGCCGTTGTACTGTAGATGCTCACACTTTTATCTCTCCGGAATTTATCTTTTTTATGATCTCCTTCGGATTCTCGCCCTCACAGGTCACGCCCATGCTCTTGCACGTTCCGAGCACCTGCTTTATTCTGTCGCTGAGGCTCCCGCCGTACATGCTGGACTCTTTCGAAGACACGATCTTCTTTATCTGCTCGAGGGTTATGTTGCCGACGGTCTCGTCCTTGGTCTTGGCCCCGGCCTGTATGCCTATCTCCTTCAGTATCAGCGCGCTGGTTGTAGGCGATCCGACCTCTACCCTGTACTGCTTTGTCGCAGAATCAACGAAAACCTTCACGGGGACTTTTATGCCGGAGAACGCCTCGGTCTTCTTGTTTATCTCAGCGACTATCGCGCTTATGTTGACCCCTAGGGGCCCGAGCGCAGGACCAAACGGTGGTCCCGTTGTTGCCTTTCCTCCTTCTACCAAACCTGATACTTGTACTTCGGCCATTATATCAACTTGTCGTTTCCTTGTGCGCCTTCTCAACAACGCGAGCCGTGTTCAGCTTCGTCGTTATCGGTATAGGCACAACAACGTCCATCAGTTCAACCGTTACATCACCCTTCAGGTCGTCTATCTTTATGACCTTGGCCTTATAGCCCTTGAAAGGTCCCGCGGTGAACTCAACTATGTCGTCCTTTGAGACTTCTGGAGCCATGCTCTTGACTGTTATTAGCTTGTTGACCT
>JAKAOQ010000068.1 GCA_021812105.1 Microcaldota archaeon
GCCGCCTTTGCGTTGAACTTCGCTATTATGCCGGCCTTGGCCACGCTTATGGTCTGCGATTCGAGCGCCTCGTGCAGCGCCGCCCTGTCCGTGTCCTCTATCTTGTCGAACTCGTCTATGCATACGATTCCGCCGCTGCCCAGAACGAGCGCTCCAGCCTTAAGCACCCAGCCGCCCTCGGCAAAGTCGTCCCTCTCGGCTACGGCGGTCATTCCCCCGCCCGTTACAGACTTCCCGCTTACGTAGATGCCCTTGGGCACGAGCTTCGTCACGGACTGCAGGATCCTCGTCTTTGCGCTTCCCGGGTCTCCTATCAGGAGTATGTGTATGTCGCTCCTTATCAGGCCCCCGTCAACGAGCAGTTTGTTTGGGGTGCCTCCGAACAGCTGGAGCGATATCGCCTGCTTCACTTCGTCGTGGCCGTAAATGGAAGGCGCTACAGACCTGTATATCTTATCAAATATCTGCGGATCCTTCGAGAGCTCTATTATTCCCCTCTCCTCTTCCTCGTTTATCGATATTTCGGCGAATTCCTTCTGCCTCTGCGTTAGCGAGAGAGCATCAAGATACATGGTGTAAAGGTCCTTCTCCGTCTTGCCCCTGATGTTTCTCCTCTTCCTTATCCTGAGCACTCCAGTTATCTCTACCCTGTCTCCCGGTATGACCCTGTTCACGAGATCGTCTACGAGCCACACCTCGAGCTGCCATGTCGGAGTATTCCCCCTCAGCTTCTCCAGCGGGTCCTGGACGGCTATCTTCTGCAGGTCCACAAACTTCGAGCCCTCTTCTACGGGCTTTAGCGACCTCCTCTTGCACTCGGGGCAGAGCTCGGGTATCTCGTCCTTGTCCGGCCTGAACTTGTACACCGCGTCGCAGAAGCTGCACTTGTATACTCCTATCTTCACCTTGGGTATTATCTCGGACCTCTTCACAACGAGGCTGTCGAGATTTACCATCTTGTTTATGTACGCCGATCCGATGTCCAGGACGAGCGGATTGTTGACGTTCTGGCCGAAGAACCTTACGTATACGTCGTTGTCTTCCGTAACCGCTTCCCCTATCATGCCCTTGAGCGCCTCCTTCGCTCCGTCCAGTATGGAATCGGGCCTCTCTATGAGCTCTTCAGCCAGCTCCGCGTCGAACTTCTCCAGGTCCTTCACGTCTACATCGAGTCCCCGCTTTTCAGGGAACGAGACTATCATGCCGTCTATATCTTCCTTGTAGTACTTCTGCAGGAAGTCCTCGAACCTTGATTTTACGACTTCGGGTATAACATTGGCCATGTAAGCACCCCCACGTGCGCGCAGCGAGGACGGATCGCGGAACATCAGACCTCCTCAGCGCGACTATATATGTGTGCGTGCAAATATAAAAACGAATGCCGCGCGCAAATTAGTGGCATACCACGTTGAGACGCAACGTGCGCTTTTCCGCCCAATTTATGCGGCTACAGATCCTATAAGGGTCCGATTAAGGCTAAAATACTATCGCTAGCAAAAATACATAGGTGAATCAACTGGGAAAATTCTACATAACGACTCCGATATACTACGTGAACGACAAACCGCACATAGGCCACGCCTACACAACGATACTCGCCGACATAATGGCGAGGTGGCACAGGCTCGGCGGGGACAGCGTTTTCTTCCTTACCGGAACGGATGAGCACGGCGAGAAGGTAGAGGCAGCGGCAGCGAAAGCAGGACAGACTCCGCAGCGGTTTGTAGACTCTATAGTCGGGACGTACGTAGAGGCGTGGAAGAAGCTGGGCATAAGTTACGACGGTTTCGTGAGGACAACCAGCCCGGAACACGTGAGGACGGTGCAGGAGTTCATAAGGAGAATAAAGGCGAACGGCGACGTCTACAAGGGGCAGTACGAGGGATGGTACTGCGTTTCTGATGAGAGCTTCTGGACGGATCTGCAGCTGAAAGACGGCAAGTGCCCGGAATGCGGCAGGGAAGTAAAGAAAGTGAGGGAAGAGTCATACTTTTTCAGGCTGAGCGCGTATCAGGACAAGCTGCTAGAGTTCTACAAGGCGAACCCCAGCTTCCTCTCCCCTGCTTCGAGATCGAGCGAGATACTGAACAGGGTAAGGGAGGGACTGAAGGACGTGAGCATAAGCAGGACAACGGTGAAGTGGGCCGTGCCGTTCCCCGATGATGCAAATCACTGGGTCTACGTCTGGGTTGACGCGCTCATAAACTACATCAGCGCAATAGGCTGGCCGGAAGGCGAAGGGTACAAGACGTACTGGCCCGCCGACGTCCACCTGGTCGGGAAGGAGATAAACTGGTTCCACTCCGTCATCTGGCCGGCGCTTTTGCTCTCGGCCAAGCTGCCGCTACCAAAGAAGGTGTTCGCGCACGGATGGTGGACGGCAGATGGACAGAAGATGAGCAAGTCGAAAGGCAACTTCGTTGATCCGTTCACGATACTCGGCAAGTATTCCGTGGACGCGTTCCGCTACTTCCTTGTGAGGGAAATGCCCCTGGGCTCGGACGGCGATTTCTCCGAGAAGTCCCTAGTAGCAAGGATAAACGGGGAGCTGGTGGCGGATCTCGGAAACCTGGTATACAGGGTCCTCACGCTTGCGGAAAGGTTCGGGAGCCAGCCGAGCGGAAATCCAGAGCTGGAGAGCAAGCTCAATATCACGGCGATAAAAGAAAGGATGGCGGAGCTCGACACGTTCGGGGCTCTGAACGCAATATGGGACTTCATCAGGGAGACGAACAGGTACGTCAACGAGAAGAAGGTCTGGGCCCTGCAGGGCGGCGAGCTGTCGAACGCGCTGTACAACCTGCTGGAGTCGTGCAGGATCATATCTATTCTTCTGTCGCCTTTCCTTCCTGAAACGTCCGCGAGAATAAACGAGCAGCTGGGCGTAGCGGCAGGTACGATAGCGGATTGCAGGTTCGGCGTTTTCAACGGTCGCGTAAAGAAGGGCGACTACCTGTTCAAAAAAGTGGAGCAGAAACAGGGCTAGCCGACTTTGCTGCCCGGACCTATCTCCTTGTCGGGTCCGAGCAGGGCTATCTTGCCGTTCTCCTCGGCCGCGAGCAGCATGCCCTCGGAAAAGAAATCAGCTATCTTCTTCGGGTCGAGGTTCGCTACCACGACCACGAGGCGGTTGAGCAGCTCTTCCTTTGTATAATGGTTCTTCAGCCCCATGGCTATGTTCCTGATTCCGAGCTCGCCGAGATCTATCTTCGCCCTGTATATC
>JAKAOQ010000013.1 GCA_021812105.1 Microcaldota archaeon
AGTGCGACACTCGGTTTCTCTGCTATTATTAGCGTATCCATCGAAAAAGACCAATAAACTGGGATTACTTTCTGCTCTTCCTCCCTTTGCGCTTCCCCGCCGAAGCATTTTTCTTGCCCGCCGCCACGGTTGCGCCAATCCGCTCCGTCTCTCTAGCTTCCATGGGTCTTTCGTACCTGCCGCTGCTTATAAGCCACGCGTTTACAAAACTTATCACAAGGTCTATTATGACTACGGCGTAAAACAGCGCGCTGGCACCTGAAGTTATAAATAATATTACAGCGTATACCATCAACGCTACTACGATCAGAGAGAGCACGATGCCGAATGCGTCTTTCATGAAACAGCCCGTGAGATAGTGATTAATTACATAGTTATATTTATAACTCTTGTTGCGGCGTTAATCGCTTCACTCTCGCAGATACTGTTCAAAAGCACCATCACAGAAAGATTTTCAGGAGTTAAGTCTGTGATTCGGATCTTCAAGAAAAAGAAGATACTGCTGGGGCTGTTCGGGTACGTGGTCAGCCTGATAATATATCTTTTCGCTCTCAAGGCTGCGCCCCTTTCGGTGATATACCCTACGTTTGCGAGCAGCTTCATATTCATAGTGCTCTTTGCTACTCTCTTCCTCAAGGAAAAGATAACCGGTGCACGGCTGGTGGGTGTATCTTTGATATTTGTGGGAATATTCATGATAAGCCTTACTATATGATGTAACGTGATCCGATGCCGAACGAAAAAGTCAGGAACATATCTTTTCTTGTTGTCTCAACGTTCTTGGGGGCGCTGGGTCAGTTCCTGTTCAAGTACTCGTTCACTTCGTCCGCTTTCGCGGCGTTCCTCTCTCTTGGCGTAATAGTCTACTTTGCGTCTACGATAGTGTACTTCTACGTGCTGAGCAGGGTGCACCTCAGCTGGGCCTACAGCATAGGCGGTCTCTCATACATATTCGCGGTTATTCTAGCCGCTACAGTGCTCGGAGAGAGCGTGCCCACCCTGCGATGGGCGGGCGTAGCCGTGATATTCGTCGGGGTGCTGCTGATTGGCAGTACCTGATGCTCATTTGTACATGTTGGCAAGACCGGACACGTAAGGTATGTTTGCCTCTCCCCCTCGCCCAGCAACATAGCCCAGGTATACTCCGTAGAGCCACACCAGCACCCAGATTATACCCACGAAAGGCACGAACGATACAACAAGCATTACCGCTCCGAGCACCATCGCCTGTATGCCGTGAAACCTGACCCTTTCGGCTTCCTTCGCGTTTTTCATCTCCCCAGCAAGCAGATAGGCCACTATTCCTGAGAATATTCCGAAAAAGTATATAGCGACATATGTAAGGACCCTATCTCCCTTCAGACTTTCTCCCTTGGTTGCCATAAGTATCACAGAAAACATAACATGACAACATTTAAAAGCCCGCAGCATGATTCTTTAAATAACTTCGAGATAGGTGCCTGTGTGGATATTCTTATAAAGCGGCCATGGGTGGTTACGCAAGATGCTTCAAGGAGGATAATCAAGAAAGATGTGTTCGTGAGCGGAAACACTATAGACGAAATCGGAGACAGCATAGGAGTGCGGGCGGAATACAGGATAGATGCGGAGGGGATGATTCTGGCTCCAGGACTAATCAATACGCACACGCACGTTGCCATGGGCAGCATGCGAGGCATAGCCGACGACGTGCCCCTTGGTAAGTTCCTAGAGAAAACGTTCGCGATCGACGCGAAAAGGACAGAGCAAGATATACACTCGAGTTCGATAATGGGCATGCGCGAGATGGTGCGCACGGGAACCACTTCATTTCTCGACCTGTACTACAGCGAAGACATAATAGCGAAGGCGGCAAAGAGAATGGGGCTGAGGGCCTTCCTTTCCTGGGTCGTGCTGGACAAGGACAAAACCACGCAGAAGGGCAATCCTAAAGATAACGCGGAAAACTTCATCAAGAGGTTCAGAAGCCGAAAGCCGGCCTTGATAAACGCGGGCGTCGGGCTCCAGGGCATATACGTATGCAACGATGATACTATAAGCGCAGCAGCCGATATCGCCGAACGCTACAATACAGTAATCCCGATGCACGTTTCGGAAACTAATGTCGAGGTTGACAACGTGAAAAAAGAGCACGGTCACGGTGTTGTAGAGCACCTGGACAAGCTCGGAGTTTTGAACAAGAGATTTGTAGCGGTCCATACGGTTCACGTTTCAGAAAAGGAAGTCAAGCTTCTGGCGGAGACGGCCGCGGTGTCGCACAATCCTATCAGCAACATGAAGCTCGGTAACGGTGCAGCGCCGATACACGAAATGTCAAAGAGCAGAGTCAACGTTACTCTCGGAACCGACAGCGTAGCCAGCAACAACAATCTTGACATGTTCTCCACTATGAAGTTCGCATCGCTGCTGCAGAAGAACAGGATGGGCGACGCATCAGAGCTGTCGGCGCAACGGGTTCTGGACTTCGCAACTATCAACGCTGCCAAAGCACTCGGCTATGGTAATCGCCTGGGCAGCGTAGAGGAGGGGAAGCTGGCCGATCTCATACTCATAGATCCGTATCCGAACGCCATTCCGCTTTCTCGCAGCAGCATTGTTTCCAACATGGTCTACGCGGTAAGCGGGCTTAACGTCGACACGACGATAGTTGACGGAGTGCCACTGATGTTAGGAAAAGAACAATCCAAAATGTAACATGTACTTACATTCTTTGAAATCTCCAATCAAGGCAATTATTTTAACTTTTATTAGATAAAATCATATAATAAGATTTTATAATTTATAAAGCGATGCGCGATGGAGAAGCTCAAAACGAAGAGAGAAGTCTCGTGCGGTGCGATATTATACACGACTAGCGGCAACGAAATCAGCGTACTGCTTCTTGAGCAGGATAATGCGCACTACAAGAGGACGGGCAGCGAGGCTAAAAAGGTAGTTATAGACATAGGTCCCTCAGGCCATAAGGAGAAAAGCGAGACAGATGAGGTCACCGCGATGCGCGAGATTTATGAGGAGACAGGCCTGAAGGTACTGAGTTTTGACAAGGGATTCAAGTTTGACTTAAAATACGAGTTTGACACCACGGGAGACGGAGGAAGCAACGTGCATGTCATAAAGACAAGGAGGTACTGGTGCGCCAGGCTTCCGGAGGGCTACAAGCAGATGATACACATATCTCCTGAGCACAAAAGGTACTTCATGGAGCCCATAGACGATGCTATAAAGATGAAAGAGCTTGAGGACTCAAAGAAAGACGCGCTGAAGAGTTTCCGCGCCTATATAATGAAGGTCTAGAAGTGCTGGGCATTATCCCAAAATGCAACGATAATCACTTTCTCTGGAATCTCCTCCTGTGTGGTTTCCTATAGAACTGCTCCCTCTTCTTGATCTTTACCGGCTCGGACTCTATCTTCTTTATACCTTCGTCCAGGGTCTTCTTCAGGCCCTCGGCTATGAACCTCTTTGAGAAATAATCCGCTTTTGAGGCTATGCTTATCTTTGTAGCGTACAGCCTCGCTATCCTCCCCCTTATATCCTTCCTTCCGTTGCTCACTTTCTGGAGCTTGAAAAGCACGCCGTACTTGGGTGGTTTGCTCCCAAACTTTATGTGCTTGAAGAGCGCCTTCTCTGCTCCAAGGAGCTGCACGGTGCTAGCCGGCATAAGAGCAAGCTTCTCAAGGGATCCCGCCTTGCTCAGCAACTCGGCGGCTATCTTAGCGTCTGTCAGATATGTTATGTTTGGCATCAGCCTGTTCGCCGAACCGTTTATGTAGTTCTCCAGAGAGTTCAGCGTGTCATATAAGTTGTTGCTCAGTTTTGCAAATTCGAGCAGGGCGTCTTTCTCCTCCTTGTCTCCCTTCCTACCGATCGTTTCCCGTATCTTCTTGGCCATCGCTGCAGGGTTTCCCTCCTTTCCAACTATCTCCTCTACCCTTTCGCTTGTCAGCTCACCCTTCGCTGCAGATATTGCAAGGTCGGAAAGCGTCTTCGGATTTGATATGTTCAGCTCCGGGAAGTAGAGTCCAAACCATTCGCTAAGCCTCTCGTAGACGAGGTTGTATGACTTGTTTATCTGCAGGTATGCGTTTATCGCCTGCATCAGAGCGTACTCCTCGCTCTCGTAAGCGCTGCTTATCGCTCCCTTCGCCCCTTCTATCATCTTCTTTCTAAGTTCTTCTAAAGATTCGCTCATATAAGCACCTCCAATCCTCAATCGCTAAAATATGATACCTCTCCCACGAGGTTTATCTCGCACGCAACCACGGGCTCCATAAGCTTGAAGTTCTCAAGGACCGCCGGGTTTATCTCTCCAAACACACCCCTCTTCTTTCCATCTATGAGTATCTTCGCGCATCTGCCGGGTATGAACGCCGGATCATCGTCGTCCCCGATCTCGTACTTAAGGCCCAGGTAAGCCATTATCGACGCTACTGCACTTTTCACTTCGGCAAAGTTGACTTTCGAATCCTGGCTCACAAATGCAAGGTTGACCCTCTCATGCACTTTTCCATCTCTGACATCGAAGACGCTCCCGACCTCGAACATTCTCTGCGGCATTTTCTCGTGCACAGACCTACCGAGGTCCTGGAGCAGTCCTGGAAGCTCTGTACTCCTGAGCATAGTTATGCTCTCCGTCTTCGAGTACGCTATCGTTACTATGTCGTCGCTCTTTACGCGCATCGTGTTAGAGAATTCCGTCTCATCGTTGGTCAAATAGTTGTTTATCGCCTCCGTGAAGCCAAGGCCTATCATGTACCTTGCAACCTCATCGCCGTATTCGTACAGGTCTCCAGGAAGACCTACAGACACACCCCGTACCGGTACTGGCACTACCCTATCATAGCCGAAGCTTATGGCTATATCCTCTACCACGTCCTGGTAGTTCAGAACGTCAAGCCTGTATGGGGGCACCTTCACAAGTATATAATTGCCATACTTAGACGCCGGGTAACCCATCTTGTTGGCGTATCCAACGAGCATGCTCTCGGTCAGCTTCGCGCCTATCGTAGCGTCTATCTTATTCAGGCTGGTCTTTATCTCCCTGTAGCCCATGGTCGGCGTGGTCTCGCTTTTTTTCCCATAGCTTATCATTATCGGGAATATCTCCCCACCCTGGTCCATAAGCGAAGCTGCCAGAAGGTTGGCCGTGTCGTTGACTGTTTTTTTCGAAGTGCCAGTCACATCAACGAGTATGTTTGACGTCTTCTCGTTTATCGCCGTCGCTTTTGAATTTATGATGGGTATCATCGAGAGTATCTTCTCTGAATCTTTCAGGAATGGGTACACCCTTTTGCCCTTCCCTTCAATAGTGTTGGAGTACCTTATCCCCTTCGCGTGCTTTTCAATTATTTCGTCGAAGTCCATCTCTACCTCTGCGCCTATAGGCAGAAACTTGCCCTCGCTAGATGCATCATAAACCAGATTACCGTTGATTACGTTGTAGTTGTGCAGCCCTATCGCCATCTTCTTCCTGTTCCTCCCGTACGTATCTGCGAGTTTGTCGGTGAAGTTTATCATATACTTAAGCTTTCTCTCGTTGAGCTTGACGCCCTTGGCAACGAACGCGGCGATGTAAGGTCTTATTTTACCCACCCCGCTGCCTACTTCAATCTCTATCTGCGCTCCATTCTTAACCGAGTAGTAATCTTCAACCAGCGCTTTTTTCCCGGAGAAGTTGTCGATTGCCCTCTTCAATCCGTAGAAATCCAGGAGATCTGGCCTGTTTGGCGTAACATCTATGAGTATATCATCTCCCTTGACCTCCTCGACTTCCAACCCTATCCTGTTTATAACCTCCTTCAGTTCCTCTCTGTCCTTGAAACCGAAGTCGTTTATGTTAAACGTGACTATGGCCATCGTATCACAGTTCCAGCCTCTTTCTCGTTCTGAGCCACCCTATCTCGTTCTTGTACAGCGTTGTTAGCGCATCTATCTTGAGCGACCTGAAGAGCAGCCTGTCTAGTCCGGCTCCCCACGCGAGGACTGTCTTTTTAGTGCCGAGCGCCTTGGTTATCTCCTTCCTTATTATACCGGCCCCAACAAGTTCTATCCAGTCCTTCCTCTCCTTGTCGTAGTATAGTGCCTCCAGTCCGGGTTCCACGAACGGGAAGTAAGAAGGTTTAAACATAAACTCATTCGCGTTGTTTACATCAAAACCCAGGTTCTGGTAGAAGCTTTTGAGCGTGTATATAAGGTGCGCCAGATTCAGATTGTCCCCTATTATTATACCGTCTGTCTGGATAAGCTCGGCGAGATGCTTGTAGTCTATGCTCTCATTTCTGAACACCTTCCCTACCGAGAACAGCTTGAGCGGGTACTCGCTTTTTACATCGTTGGCGAACCTGTACATGTAGTGCGCCGATACGCTTGTAGAATGGGTCCTTAGCAGGGCCTGCTCAGCGAGCTTCTCCCTCCACACCTTCTCCCAGCTGCTCTTATGCATTCTCTTGACCCTCTCGAGCAGAGCGGCGTCCTCTATTCCTATCTCCTTCGGATTTGACAGAAAGAACGTATCCTGCATCTCCCTGGTCGGATGGTCCTGCGGTGAGAACAGCACGTCGAAGTTCCAGAACGCCGATTCTATTATGGGTCCAGAAACCTCCACGAAACCCATGTCGAGCCATACGCGCCTTACATAGTTCACGAACTCCCTTACCGGATGCAAACGTGCAGAGTAAGTTTCTTCAGACGGCGCGCTTATGTCATACCTTTTGAGTGCGCTTTTCTTCCAAGCTCCCGAAGTAATTATGTCCTTCGTGAGCTGTCCTATCCCCTCAACCTTCTCGGCCTCTAGCATCTTCCTGCCCTCGTCAGTTATAGAGATACCACCCACTGTGCTCCTCTTCGTTATAATTATAAGCTTCCTCTTCTTGAGCGCTTCCATCTCACTCTTGTACTTCGTTCTGATTGCGGCCGCGTCACCACCCTTGCCCAGTTCCTTGAGAGCCTTCCTAGCCGTGTACTCGAAATCTTTCGCAGCAGCTTTGCTCCCTTCCGTGCTCAGCCTCACCATGTTTCCCTCTATAGTTATCCATCCATTTTTCTTTGCCCACATAAGACCTATTTCGTCTTTAATATTGGCAACACTCTCCTGCCCGCTTTTACTCAGGGACCTTACGAGATTCTCCTCGGGAAACCCGTCAAGATACTCCTTGCCTTCACCGGTAAGCTCCACGACTAGCGTTTCTTCCTTAGACGCATTTATAGCGTTTCTATCACGCAGCGTAGCTATGGCCCACATGACTTGGTCAGTGCTCAAGCCGGTTCCATCGAGTATCTCCTCCACGTTGCACTCTCTTCTGTCTTTTATGAAATTCAGGAGTTTGAGTTGATATTCGTGCAATTTGCCACCAGCGTTGCGCCGTTCACCTGCCTACCCTTATGTATGTGTAGATTATGAACAGCAGGATCAACAGAGCTATGATTATGAAAGAGAAAATTCCAAGGTAATTGTATACGCCGGTGAAGAACGCAGATACCTCCGCCTGAAGTCCCTCGGTGATCACGAAAGTGAGCTCGAACTTCGAGAGCGGCTCCCCATAGAACCACGATATGCTGCTCGTGTTGGCGTAGTTGTTGGTTAGGCCGCTCGCCGGGGCGTCGGGTATCGGATATACGGAAGTTATCTTGGCGCCGCTCGGAAGAACGAAGGTCAGGGTAGTGTTGAGCGGAAGAACAGCACCGCTGCTCCCGTGCTCGAAGTTGAACGTGCTGGTATTGAAGGTGTAAGCGAACTCCCTCGGCGCTATTCTGCTAACTGAGGTCACGTTTGGTACGTAATAGCTCATAAGGAGCTCGGCCCTACCACCGCTGAATTCAGTTATGAGCGGTCCAGGCAGGAATCTGAATCCGTATACTCCCTTATTTGTGTTTATTATGTGCTGCGTCAACATCGGTCCTATGAGAGACCTCCACTCCTGTATGGTTAGATTCAGCGCAACCCTGTCCGTAGAATACTGCTTCATTGATTCGTTGCTTATCTGTACAGTAAGTATCTCGGTTACCGCGGCACTGGTGTTGGTGTTCAGCGTTACCGTGGTGTTGAGATTTGTAACAGTGTACGAGCCATACGAAACGTGAACGTAGAGCGCCGCCAAAAGCAACGCGGCGACCAGTGCAAGGGCAAAAGTTCTCAGATTACACACCCTGAATACACATTAATTATGCATTAATAAATAATTATGCCTCTTTATATGCTCTGACGGTCTGATACAACAATCTGGGCGCTTAAATGCACGTTATTAGGTTTAGGAAGATCGAAGGTTCTCTCAAGATAAGGGTGGACAACGCCGAGGACCTCTGGGCGTTGCAGAGGATACTATTTCAGGACGACGTAGTGAAATCAGAGAGCATGAGAAGGTTTAGGCCCAGCGAGGGCGATGAGGGGGAAATGAAGGAAGTAGTGATAACGCTACGGGTTGAAAAAACGGAGCTCGACAGGAACGCGCTCGCGCTGAGGGTTACGGGAAAGATAGTTGACGGAAGACCGCTCGAATACGTGAAGCTCAACACCTACCATACTCTGGGGATAGGCGTACACGACGTCGTGGAGATAACCAAGAAGAGCTGGCCGAACTACATCCTGAACGTCATAAAGGAAGCGGTTGAGGACACAAAGAAGCCGAGGCTCGCGGTAGTGCTGCTTGATGACGAAAAGGCGCTACCGGCTTACGTGCTCGGCTACGGGGTAGAATTCCTTAACGAGGTGTACAGCAAATTAAGCAAGAGGATGAAGCCGAAGGATTTTGAGGAACAGAAGGAAAAGTACTTCAAGAACGTTATAGAGGTTATAAGTAACTTCAACACAGATACGGTTATTGTTGCAGGCCCGGGCTTTACTAGGGAAGACATCAAGAAATACATAGAAGAAAAAGGGTTTTCTGGAAAGATAGGCAAGAGGCTGATATACGAAAGGGCAAGCGATACCGAAAGGACGGGGATGTACGAGCTGATAAGGAGCGAAAGCGTAGAGAATGCGATGGTCAAGGGCAGACTGAGGGGCGAGTTCAAGACCATGGAGGAATTCCTAAGCGCTCTCAACGTTGGCAAGGCGGGATACGGATTGGACAGGGTGCGCGAAGCAGTAGAGAACTACGAGGCGGACAGAGTACTCGTTAATGATTCGGTGCTTGGAGATCCTGAGGTACAGAAGACTCTTTCGGAAGCGGAGGAACACAAAATAAGAATAATAATAATAAACTCTTCGGGAGAGGCGGGCGTACAATTGCACGGTTTTAAGGACATCGCGTTTACGTAAACATATTGTATTATTACCCCAGGAAGTCAGGTACTCCATTACCCAAGCCAATATCGGCATAAGTTGGATGTTAATCTTTAAATTCCTAGTCATACGCGCATATCGTCATATCCTCATGCAGCCCAAGAAAATATATATTTGATAAATTTATTAAATAACATAAAAGAAAAAGCGTGTGTCAAAGTGTCGATTAATTCAACCAGAAGGTCTAAAATTGAGATAGAACGGAAATTTCTAGTAGATACAAACTCCGTGCCTATCAAATTAAGCACTGTGAAAAAGTATGAAGTATCGCAGTTTTATACAACACTCGAAGACGAGTACGAGGAGAGGGCGAGAAAGCAGGATGACAAATACACGGTAACGACGAAGCGTGGCCGTGGTATGATACGGGAAGAGAGCGAGCACTATATAGGCAAGGAGGAGTACGGGCAGATGGAAAAGAGAAGAATAGGCTGCATTATAGAGAAGACGCGTTATGAGATACCTTTCGGTAACTTGATTATAGAGCTGAACATTTACAAAGGCGGTCTTAGGGGGTTGGCTGTTGCAGAGGTCGAGTTCAATTCCGAGAAATCGAGCGGGGAATTTAATCCTCCGGAGTGGTTCGGCAAGGAGGTTACTCAAGACAGGACCTATGAAAATAGAAGCCTGGCGACCCTAGACAAGTTTGAATTATCAAACGGGCGTGTCATACCTGTGTTCAAGACTGATAAGGGTATAGCCGAGTCTGTAAGGCGCATACGTGAGAAGCTGGCTACAATGGAACACGTGGTAGTCTTGGTGGCGGGTGGTTCGGCCTCAGGAAAGACGAGTGTCATAGCGAGCAAGATTAAAGAGGTGTTCGAAAATGAAGGTACAAGTATATCCATGGTATCACTGGATGATTATTCCAAGGGTACGTCTTTTGTCAACGAACAACGTGCTAAAGGAAGGGTCATCAACTTTGATATGCCTGAATACGTTGACCTGAATGCATTGTCGCATGACGTATACAAATTGAAAGACGGAAAAGACATAGACAAGCCTATATTCAGTTTCAAAACCGGGGAAAGAGCGGGTCTAGAAAAGATAGCAGCTTCAAAAATAATATTAGTCGAAGGGCTATTCACCTTAACTGATAAGCTGAAGGACTTGGGCGACGTAAAAATATTCGTGGACATAGGGCCTCACGGTAGACTGATACGCAGATTGATCAGGGATATAGGCGATAGGCTTGGATGGGATCCGAGAGACGTGCTGTACTACAATCTTGCCACGGTAGAGCCTATGTACAAGAAATACGTGGAGCCTACAAAGGCAAATACCGATATAATAATAGACAATAACTACAACCCGTACAAGGAAGCGTCACGTGCGAATAAGAAAGAGATGCAAGTAAAATTTAGGTTGGACGCAGCAGACAAGAACAGGATTATAAGAAGAGCCGAAATGCTCTCCTCCGGCGTGGTGCAGACAGATTTTTACTATAGGCCAAAATACGGTGGAGCAATAAGGGAGGACGAGCTTGTAAGGGTGAGATATGATAATGATAAAATAATATTCACCTATAAGGGGCCGATACTGAAAAATCAGAGCGCAAGAGTCAGGTACAAGTTTGATATACGGGTAGATAAAGAAACAGCAGAGCGCGTAAGCGAGATATACTACGAGACAATGCGCATAAAGAAATTTAGGGAGCTGTATTCTTTTGACGGAACTATTTTTTCGATAGATAACGTCAGCAAGATAGAAGGTGGTAAGGAGAGACATCTGGGCGAGTTCATGGAATTGA
Organism: Microcaldota archaeon; assembly: GCA_021812105.1. Taxonomy (GTDB): domain Archaea; phylum Micrarchaeota; class Micrarchaeia; order Micrarchaeales; family Micrarchaeaceae; genus JAKATY01. Next base: position 11,031 of record JAKAOQ010000013.1, read on the forward strand.
GGCTCCAATCTTCGTCAGACTTCGAAGAAAATATTAGCAGCATAAAATCGAAGCTAGGAATGAATACCGAGCCCATAAAGACACCATATGCCGATATGTGAAAACAAAAAAGCCCGATTGTACCTTACTGCCGTTCGGGCCCCACTCTACTCCATAAACAAAAACCAACTTTTTTCAACAAGGTCGTTTGCACAAAAGATTTAAATATAGTAATGGACATTACACTTTCTAAGATATTTACTGGTATGTGGTATAGATGCAAGTAAGTGCGCTGCAAAGAGTTTGGTCTCCTTTTGTCATAGGCAGCGTATGCAAGCTTGATACAATAAATACGCCATATATCAACCATTTGGCTGCATAAAATCCTTCAAGTTTTTAGGTGTTTGTGTGGCTCAAATGGTCGTATTGAGAGAGAGTGAAAAAAGCGCAAAACTATCTGAGCGCGAGCGCTTGCTGCTGCTCGAAGTAGGCCGCGACGAGATATACAGCGCTTCTATCTTTGTGGACTACTTCAGCGATGCCTACTCCATGGCGAAGAGTACGGTGTGGTACAACCTCCACAAGCTTAAGTCAAAAGAGATGCTCGACTTTGCCAGCAAGGAAGAGATAGGAAAGCCCATGAAGCTTACGAGAAAGGGTCTGTGCGAACTGATGAAGATGAGGTCTTCCCCAGAGCAGAATCTGGCCGTGGCCAGGAACGTCCCATCCGATAGGCAGAGCGCACTCGGAAAAGCCAGTTACTACGCGGGGGGATGCTGGGGCAGAGGTACGCTTACGGTCTTGGGCAGGAGTGAGGGGTTTTCGGGACGGTAGAGGGCAGGATGTCATGCGATCGCTCTTTCGTTTTTGAGCAGTTTCGCTTTCATCCTGCTCCCTCCGCCAGAATAGTTCCCGAGGCTGCCATCGCTTTTTATTACCCTGTGACACGGTATTTCTATAGGAAAAGGGTTCTTCCTGACCGCGGTTCCAACTGCGCGGTACGCGTTCGGCCTTCCAGCTCTCCTCGCAATCTCCTTATAGCTAGCGGTGCTGCCCTTGGGTATCCTGTAAACCTCAAGCAGGACACGAACCTGAAACCGTGTTAGTCCTGATCTCTCGAGTCTCCTCTTTACGCTGTTTACCGGTTCCATACAATTACGGGTCATCTGGTTATGGTATAGCTTTTTACCTCTTCGTAAAGCGCTTTTGCAGCGCTGTTCTTCTCAAAGTGTTCCCTTATTGGCCTGACCCTCTTCTCCAGTTCCTCGGCTACGAAAGCCTTCATGTCTGCCGGATGAATCTGTCCCGCCCTGTACGATCTTACCAGCTCATCAAAGTTTTTAGCTTCAAACGTACCGCCGAACTTTTCGGGCCTTTCTATACGTATCGTGCTATCCTTGTCGTCTATTATTATCTTGTCCAGATAATCGAATATCGGATTTCCTTCTGAAACTTTTTCCGGGCAGTACGCGCCGTTTATCTTCTTCTTTATCTGTTCAAAGGAGTCGTGCACCGTTATCGAGCTGCTCGGGTCAGACTTTGACATCTTGTAATCGATAAGCACATCCTCGCTCTTTCCCTTTATGTCGTCCGGTGCTCCTTTTAGTCCTAGCAGCAGCGGATGACTCACGATGACCGGTACCTTCCATCCATATCTCTGCGCGGCCTCCCTCGCCAGTATGTTCGCCTTCCTCTGGTCTATGCCGAGCTGGCATATGTCAATATCCATCTGGAACACATCGGTAGCCTGCATTATAGGGTAGAATATCTGCGCCGAGGAAAGCGCTTCACCCTCCTTCCTGCCCATTATCGTGATCGCGCGCCTTACCCTGTCCAGAGAAGTTATCTTCCCTATCTTGAGGAATCTCTCCCAATAAGAAAAGTCCTGCATCAGGTCCCTGTTCCAGATCACCTCCACCTTGCTCGTATCAACGCCTGCAGCCTTCCATACTTCTACAAAGTACCTCCCCGCGGTCCTGATGTGCTCCATGTCTCCTCCGAGCTTGTTGTTTATGAATGCGAAATAATCAGCAAGGTACAGTTTGAAGTGAACGCCCGCACCCAACATCTTCTTTATGTTCTTAGAGCGCATAAGTCCGAAGTGTATTCCGGCGATACCGGAAGGCTCGAATCCGTCGTAGGCGTTGGGATGCTCCTTTGTCTCGAACACCTCCCTGAGCTCTTCTTCGGTAACTATCTCAGCGGCGAAGCTCTTGAGCAGCGAAATCTTCTCTTCTACATCCATCGTATCATCAGTGGGTCCGAGGAGAGTTGAACTCCTGTCTCCAGCGTGTAAGGCTTATGCGCTTTCGCTTGGCATCGTAACCGTTGGACCACGGACCCCTAATCGTTTTTTGCATTATAATTCTTAATGCTTTTGTAGAATCATCGCCTGCGTCTCGAGGCGTTCTTCCTGCAGAAAGCGTTGAGTTTTCCTATCGCGTCTTCCAGTATGTTCTGCGGAGGCAGCGACACGATTCTCACGTGCGATTGCGCTCCGAAGCCAGAGCCCCTGGTAAGCTGCACCCCCTCTTCCATAAGCAGCCTGTCTACAAGCTCCTTGTCTGTTTTGAACCTTAAGCTTTTCATGTCAACTTTGGGAAACAGGTAGAAAGCCCCGTTCGGCCTCACGACTTCAAGGTACGGGTTTTCTTTCAGAAGCGCTGTAGCGTAGTTCACCCTACTCTCTATCTCCCTTACCATCGCAGAGATGGCGTTCGCGTGCCCCTCGGTGTTGACCATACCTTCAGTGAAGGCGTACTGCGCCGGCAAATTTGCCGAGAGCCTGACTCTCGCAAAGTCGGCGAACTTGCTTTTGAGCAAAATCGACTTCTCATCTTCTCCGGGAACGAGTGCATATCCCAGCCTGAAGCCGGTCGCGTCATAGTCTTTTGACGCACCGTTGAGTATCATATGTGGGACGCCCTTCGCGATCTCGCCTACGCTTGTAAACTTTGCACCGTTGTATACTATTTCGTCGTATATCTCGTCGCTCACGAGGAAAATTCCATACTCATTAGCCAATGAAACGAGCTCCTCGAGTACTTCCCTCTTCAGCACTGTGCCGGTTGGGTTGTTCGGGTTCGTTATAAGTATATATTTTACCCTATCAAGCTTTTTTTCCGTTCTGAGTGTCTTTAGCGTGCCGGCGAGCCCGTCGATATGAACGTTCCACGCGTCTCCCTCGTCGTACCTCTCCAGTATCTCCTTCCCGCCGTAGAGGTTGAGCAGCGGCAGGTACAACGGGTAGTATGGTTTGAAGAGTATCGCGGAGTCTCCCTCGTTGATGAGTGAGCTGTTCAGGAACATCAGAGCCTCGGACACGCCCTGCGTGACTATTATGTCTTCGTCCTTCAGGCTCATCCTGTACATACGCTTGTATCTTGTCCTTATCGCGTCCTTGAGATTGCCCACTCCGGTGGCGTTTGTATAGGTGGTCTTGCCTTCCTTCAGCGCTTCGATGTAAGCGTTCAGTATGTACGGAGGAGTTGGGAAGTAAACCGGAGGATCGCCCCTATTCAGCTTTATTATCTTCTTGCCAGACGCGGCGAGCTTCTCTGCAAGAGCGTCTTCTTCCTCTATAGGATTAAGCGCGTATTTGCTTCTATCGGAAAGGAACATTTTACCGCCATATAATTATTAAAGATGAAAAATACTTAATTCAATCGTTGTGCTTGTCCTTCAGGGCCGCATCGTCTATAACGTACTGCCCCGTGCGCCCGTCCCAGGCTGTATGTGACCTAACTATCTCGATGCGTTTTGAAAAGAGCGGACCATCGAGGACGAAGCTCTCCGCCTCGCCTCCTTCAAACGCCACGTTTATCCTGTATCTTCTGTTGATCTCCTTTAGCCTCTGTATCATCGCATCGTCTATCCTCCTGCCGAGGAAGCTGTAATCGAGACCTTCTGCGGATACCTGTGTGACTATGGCGTTGTAATCCTCGGATATCTCCCTTAGCTCTTCCTCCGGGTCCATGTGCCACAGCGGCGCCATATGCTCTATCCCAAGATCCTTGCACATGCTTTCTATCCTACTCCTCTGGTAATCGCTCGCGAGCGCTCCGGTGATGAGCACCTTGACTTCGTTCTTCAGCAATGCATTCTTCAAATCCACGAGCT
>JAKAOQ010000069.1 GCA_021812105.1 Microcaldota archaeon
TATTCGTAGTGCATTTCTCGAACTTAGAACAGCACTTCTAAAGGCCTGTAAACAAACTTGTTTGGTATACGTCCTTCCATGTAAACCTTCTCTCCGCAGAACTCGCACCTTAGGTCTTTGCTTATTTTCCATTTCGAAATGTAGAACCCTTCTCTCTTTACTATCTCCTTTCCGCAAGATGGGCAATACGTATTTCCATATCTGCTTTCGTAGACGTTCCCTATGTAAACATACTTTAGCCCGTTCCTTTTTGCCGTATCATAATAGGAGACCAGGGTTTCGATCGGCGTTTCCGGGTAATCAAGCATCTTGTAGTCAGGATGGAACCTCGTGAACTGCACCGGGGTATCCGGTCCGAGATGCTCCGCGATCCATTTGGTCAGGCCGTTGCACGCATCAAGCGAGTCTCCCACCCTCGGTATTACAAGGTCCGTAATCTCTATGTGCATTCCAGCCTCTTTCATGGCGAGCAGCGAATTCTTTATGTTATCGTTTGAGACCACGGCTTCGTACTTGTTCGCAAACTTTTCCTCCCCGTTGCCCTTAAAGTCTACAACAACACCGTCTATAAGCCCCTTCATCTCCTTTACCGCTTCCGGAGTCATATACCCGTTCGACACAAACACGTTGAACAATCCCTTCTTGTGTGCCAGCTTCGCCACGTCAAGCGCATATTCTATGAATATGGTTGGTTCGTTGTATGTGTAGGCTATGCCCTGCACACCATGCTTCAACGCCAGGGCTATAAGCTCCTCGGGCGACACGTCTGCACCACTTATCTCCCTCTCCTTCGATATGTTGTGATTCTGGCAGAACAGGCACCCGAAGTTGCACGAAGAAGTTCCCACACCGAGCACATAACTTCCGGGATAGAAGTGGTTGAAGGGCTTCTTCTCTATCGGATCGATCTGCATCGCTTCCAAAACGCCGTAGTTCTCCAGGTAAAGTTTGCCCCCCTTGTTCATCCTTACAAAACAAAATCCCCTTCCGCCATCAGGTATCTTGCACCTCCTCCCGCACGCGATGCATTCAACCTTGCCGTTTGGCATCGGCTTCCAGAGTATTGCTTCCTTTTCCACGATAATATTCCTGCTTCTTTAATTAAATCCCTTGCTGCGTTGAAGGTTTACTCTGAGAAATAGAGCGAATCGAAATCAACGGCCGGTTCGTTGCTTTGTTCTATATTCGCCTATCTTTTTTGTGCATTCTTTGATGAACGCGTCTAGGAACTCCTGATGTGCATTCTTAAGCGGGCCGTAAGCCCCTGCTGCTGACGGATGGCCGCCGCCTGTCCCCCCAATTATGTGCGCCAGGGACCTCATTATTCTGCCCAGATGCAGTCCGTACTCTTTGTCTATCGCGGTATTGAGCCTGGCCGAAAACGACACCTCGTCAGCGTTTTCAGCGTAGAATATCGCTACGTCGGCTCCGAGCCTTATCGCGTTGTCCGCGCTCAGGTTGGCGTGCCTGTGCACCTTCCCGTATACGAACAATACTCCATCCACTATGGATATTGCAGCGTCTTCAAGATCCTTGATCGCAGAGGCCCTGGCATCAGGAGATAGTATGTGGGACATCAGCTTCCTTATGCTGTAGTAGTCTGTCTTTGCAGTTTCAAGAAGCGTTCCTATCTGCTCAAAAGTCTCAGGGGTAGAATTCCTAAGCTCTGCCGAGTCTGATATTATCCCGGTGAGCAGGAGTTTTGCTTCGGTTTCATCGACCTTCTCTCCCAACAGCCCCAAAAGTTTGTATACTATACTCGCCGTGGCGCAGTAACTCTCATCATTGAACACGTAAACGTTGTCCTTTTCTATGAAATTGGGGTAGTGATGGTCGATTATCAGTATCTCGCCGCCAAAATTCTTAAGCTTCTCAGAGAACTGGCCAAACTCCTCAAAACTGTTCGCATCGAGCAGTATCGCTATCTTCGCTCCATCATCAAATTTGTTTGGAACCGCATCCCCGTATCCGAGCCTGTCGAGTATCCTGTTAGCGTTCGAGGTTATTGTGTCTGGAGTCGCAACGCTAGAATTTTTCATATGGTGAGACAGCGAAACAGCAGAAGATACGGCGTCGGTATCCCCTATTGAGTGGAATGTAAGCACCGCCCTGTCAGAGATACGCGGCTTCAAGAATTCGGCTAGTTCCTCAACTCTTTTTATCTGGTGCATGATCTCATTGCGCCTGGCCTTCCTGTTCCTTGATGATGGCGTTTATCCTCTCGCGCAGCTCCTGTTCCTTCTTGGACGTATCGTTGTACTGCTTATCAACTATGCTGATCTTAAGGTCTACAGAGTCCTGCTCTTCCTTTATCGCCTTTATCGATTCCTCCTTCGTGGTCTCTATCATGGCGTTCCCTCTGCTGGTGTATACCTTCCCCGTGGACTTCTCCACCTCCTCCAGCGCTTTCTTGTATTCCTCTTTCTCAGCAGCCAGTTGCGCCTTCTGAATGGCGAGTGCCTGCATCCTGCTCTGCACCTTCTGGTACTCCATTGTAAGCTTTTCAGCGTCCTCTTCCATAATATCACGTTATCATTCAATCAGCAAGATTAAATTATCTGTCTATCTCTGCCATTACCACGTCCAGGCTCCCCAGTATGGGGAAGAGGTCGGCGAATTTCTCTCCCTTGACCAGCATTGGCAGCACGGCCAGATTGGAAAAGGCGGGGGAACGCAACGATATCCTGTACGGCTTTTGCTTGTCGGGTATCATGTATATCTGGCCCTCGCCTCTCGCCAGCTCCCTGCTCTCTATCACCTCATTGGCTTTGGCCGGCGCGCCTATCAGCCTTATCGGAGCGCCCTTTACGTCTCCGTCGGGCATGTCTCCGAGCGCCTGCCTGATTATGTTTATGCTTTCAAGCATTTCGTAGTACCTCACCATGTATCTTGCGTAAACGTCCCCGGATCCGAAAACCTGCACCCTGAACTTTATCCTGTCATAAACGTAGTACGGATTGGATTTCCTCACGTCCTCGTCTACTCCCGATCCCCTGAGCACGGGCCCCGTGGTCCCATAAGCTATGGCATCCTCCTTGCTCAGCTTGCCTATTCCCCTTGTCCTTTCCATGAACACACCATTTGACTCGGTCACGTCCTTGTACTGCAGGATCTGCTCTTCAAGGTAGTCGGTCAGTTCGTAGGCCCTGCGCGAGAAGTCATCCGGCAGGTCCCTGTTCAGCCC
>JAKAOQ010000070.1 GCA_021812105.1 Microcaldota archaeon
GTTAAAAAGGAAAAGCCGCTGCTCAAAGGAGAGAAAATAATTATCGATTCTACAGCTTATTTTCCAAGAGAGGATAAAGATATCAAGAAAGCATACAAGGAAGACAGGCCATTTTCCTTAACGTTCGGCTCCAACGTGCAGGACCTCGATTCTATCGTCAACGCGTTGACTCCTTTTTCTGCAAAGCTGGATGGCGCGGGGCTGTGATACACCACCGTTTTATTTGCGATGCGCGGTATTAGCGTGTTGAATTTTATATCCTATGGTTTGAGGTTTCCAATTACTTCATTACCGCACGCAATTTACCTTGGGTGCACGCGCTCTTTTTATCCGGCCAACTCCGTTCCTTGAGAATCAGGAATCTTACTGCGAATGTCCGCTCCTCGATTTTGTAACGTGCTGCCCGTGTGCATCTCTCGCAGATTCGAATACGCGCTTGTAGGTTTCAAGGGTGCCTATATCGGCCCATTCACCCTCGCACTTGAAGCCGTATACCGTGCTGCTGCGTACAAGCCATTTTAGGAAATGACCCGGTGCATCGGGATTGTTGCTGCCCCGCAGGTATTCATCCACTTTTCCGAGCGAGTCCCTCGGAAGCATGTATATACCTGTGCTTACCGTAGTAGTTTTAGGCTCTGCGGGTTTCTCCTCGAATTCTACTATCTTCCCATTGTAGGTAACGGCTACCCCGAAACGTTTCGCTTGCTCTATCGAGCCTATATCCTGCAGTGCAACTATCGGAGATTTGAGTTTTTTGAACTCTTCGTACATCTGCTTAAGGTCAAACGAGTAGTAGTTGTCCCCCGCTACTATTACCACATCGTCATCGATCCCCATGCTCTTTATCACGTAACTTATGCCTTTTATGGCACCAAACTTCTCAGCATTGGTGAGTGTTGGCTCTACAACAAGATCTATAGGCAAGCCGAGCTTCTCCTTCTTGTTCTCTATCCAGTAATCGAACTGGTCTCCAAACTTCTTGTTTGTAGACACTACGATACGATTTATGCCTATGTCAGTTAAAGAATCCATTATGTAGTCTATTATGGGCCGACCGCCCACCGGCAACAAAGGTTTTGGTATATAGAGTGAAATAGGCTCCAGCCTAGTCGCAAATCCTCCGCACAATATTATGGCTTCCATGCCCTAATATCCGCGCAAATGATATAAAAAGTTATCGAATCAGGGCATTTTTTGCCGAATTGAACTACCGGTACCCTTCCAACAGAACAATAGGCATAAAATACTTGTTAGCTTATAGGAGCATACGGATGGTGACTCCATGAAAGTCAAAAGGAAAAGCGGGGCAGTGGAGGACTTCGTCAGGGAGAAAATAGTTGTCGCCGTGATAAAGGCTGGCGGCAAGGTTGATCTCGCCAGGGCGATAGCCCAGGAGACGGAAAATGAGTTCGGCGGCCGCGATGCGGTAGCTACACAGGAGATAAGGCAGAAAATCCTGGACAAGCTGAAGGCGAGGGACGCGGCAACGTACGGCAGCTGGGTTAAGTACGACGAAACCAAGAACTGATACGTTAGGATCTGCGCATGCCATTATGAAAAGACAGCCATCGCAATAATTTGTGGTGCTACTTGTGAGAACGACCAAAACCGAGTTTTTCATTCTTATAATAATGTCGCTGATAGGCCTTGCGTCTTCTATAACCGTCCTCTACGAGGTGGGGGTGCTCGGCAAAATGCCTCCGCTGTGCACGATTCACGGCAATCCGATGTTTTTGGGCTCTGCAGTAAACTGCGCCGCTGTACTCTACAGCAGTTATTCGACGTTCTACGGCATCTCCCTCGAAGCGCTCGCAGCCGTTTGGTTCATAATAAACCTGGTGCTTATAACCCTTGTCATATTCTCCTACCGCGGAATATCAAAGAAAATTTTCTACGTTCTCTTCGGATGGAGGTTCCTCGGCATAGCGATAGTTCCCTATCTGGTGTACCTTGAGTTTTTCGTGCTGCACGCTATTTGCATATACTGCACGATAATGCACGTCGCCATAATAATAGACTTCGGAATAATAACCTATCTCGTATTCTCGGAAAACTCCAAGATAAAGAGGGACCTCTTCGGTTCTTGAATTAAAAGGCGGGCCCAGGGGGATTTTCACGGATTCGCGCGAGACGCGAAAAAGCTTTGAACCCTCGGCCTACTGGTTAAGAGCCAGCCGCTCTGACCATACTGAGCTATGGGCCCGTCTACCTTCCTAATAAGCTGTTATAGGCTTTTCTCTGCAATCCTTTTAACCCTTTCTACTCTCTTCTCGTTGCACGCGACCAGAAGTATAGTCTTGCTGCCTATCACCGCGTTCAGGGACTTCACTATAGGAGACAGCGAAGAGAGCATCCCGACAAAATTGCCCCTCTTGTCAAGCACGCTAACGTCATCCCCGCTTTTCTTTATCTTGACCGCGCTCACTACGAATTCCTTTTCGCCTGCCTTCTCAAGAGCATCATTTATCTCCTTCTCAGCATGCTTGTCAACCGAATTGGAATCCAGGTACAACGCTCTCTTGTAAAGCCGCCTGTCAACGATCCTAGATACTATCTCCTTCGCGCTTTTCGTGTTCAAAAGCGCCGCCAGTAATGTAGAGTCGTCAAAATCCTTGGCTTCCTCAAAGTCTATTTCACCGTTGTCTATCGCGGATTCTGCTGCCTTGTTGTACATCGCACTGATTATGAGCCCCGTATGGTGCTTGTACACGTTGTAAAACATAAGATACCGGGCTAGCAGCATCGACTCAGCTACGCTTATATCATAGTCGTATACGGATAGCCTGCCCTTGTAAAAACCGAGCTTGTATTTAAGCCTCTGCTGGTCTATGACCCCGTAGTTGACCCCTGCGTAATAGGCGTCTCTGCTCAGATAATCTATCCTGTCAGCTCCGAACGTACCGGAAAATATCTCCCCTATGCCTTTTCCCCTGAAATACCTGATAAACTTGCTAAACGATAGCCCCGCATCATTGATCCTGTCCTTTATTATTCCGTTCCTGATTTTTTCTTCTCCAACTATCTCGTGAGTCTTGCCGAGGTATTTCTTTAGCAGATCGTCAGAAGCGTGCGAGAAAGGGGCGTAGCCTACATCGTGCAAGAGTGCGGCGAGGTAGAGTTCTTCGTTGTCGCGGTCGTA
>JAKAOQ010000071.1 GCA_021812105.1 Microcaldota archaeon
GAGTCCAGGTACTTGAGGGCTCCTATGCTCTTTACGAATTTAATCATATCTTTTGTCTTTCCTATGCTCTCTATCTCGTCTGATACTACCACCGGCAGCGCAATCTGCTTCTCGAACTTGTAGTTGATAAGATCGGCGTTTGAAGTGGCGGCTATCGCGCTTCTCATCGCCTTTTGGTACTCCTTTTTGTTCATGTTTTCTACGAGTATCTTTTCTATCATGTGGGGATGGGCACGCTTTCCCTTTACGGCGGACGGTATCCTCTTTACCTTACCCTGCGCTCCCCCGGCGAGCTTCTCCCTGGGCCTGATGGCCCTTCCTTTGTGCCTCCCACTTCTGTAACCTTCGTACGAACCGTAGTACGCCGCGGTTGTCTGTATTCCAGCCATTACAGAGTGGCCCTGGGGCTGCAGAAGCGCGGATCTCTCGGAGAGAACCGCCCTCCTAATCAGGTCTGGCCTCACGTTTTCGGAGAACGCTTCCGGGGAGTCTACGCTCCCCTTTACATTCCCTTCTATGCTTAGAACGTTTACTTGCATAAATCATCACTTCGCTATGTACGTTATCTTAGGTTCTTGGGGCTGCGCCTTGGCGTAGGACAACGAATGCCTTACCCTGACCTCCCTCTTTGCTGGTCCGGGAACAGATCCGTCTACTACTATGTAGTCGCTTCTTACCACACCGTAGTTCTTGAACCCTCCGCTTACGTTTATCGCCTCGGTTTCTTCCTTCGTGCCTATCTTCAACACTCTCTTATTGTGATCAAATCTGTAGTGGTATCCCATCTGTCCGGCCCTCGGTACCGTGTAGAGCACGTCCGATGGATTTGCCGGACCCAGTGTTCCAACGTGCCTCGACTTCCCCGTAGCCTTGTGCAGGTTCCTCGAGATGCCGAACCTTTTCACGGGTCCCTGCCACCCCTTGCCTTTCGAGACCGCGAACACGTCAACGTACTGGCCGTTCTTGAACACCATCCCGGGCTTGAGCTCCTGGCCCAGCATCTTTGCGGCGAACTCAAGCTTTTCCTTAACGCTATTTCCGCTTAGCCTCGCCTCGTACCTGCTCGGATGGTTCTGCACGTGCGACGTATCTTTTGGATACGCTGCGATGAGCAGTGAAACATCCGTTACTTTCTGATCCGACTTTGCAGCCTCTATCTTCTCTTCGGTAAGCTTTACGTTTTTTATACCCACCTTGAGTGCGGCCTGCTTGTTGTATAGTTCCATGTACGACTTCTTGTAGCGTGTCGAGGCGTCTACCGAATAGAGCCTTACTCCGTACACTTCTGTGTGCGGAACCTCTAGTATCGTGCACGCCCTTGATGTCTCCATGTTCTTGAACCTGCCCTCGTCCCCGGCCATGATGAGATGCGTCATCCCGGCCTTGAACGCGAGTATGTCCGAGATGGAAACTCCTTCGGTCTGCGGCGCGGAGCGTATCCTAGGCAGCGGCTTGGCTGCCCTTCTCCTGTGCCAGTACTGAAGTGATCCTCTCCTTACCATAAACATTCGCTTGTTAAGTCTAAAATCGCCACTTAGCCGTATCCAATCGTTTTACATCAAACGGACTGCAAAATAGGATACAATGACGTGATTGATGCGTTGCTGAAATTTATAGAATATTTAGGCATGCGATATATTTATATTCCTTACATAGATTCCCGCCTTTGCGGAACTCCTCTTATCAATGGAAACGGATCGCGAAGCGGATACGGTTTTAGGACGGCTTGAGCGGCCGGGGAACCGAACGCGCTACTGATTCGATAACCTGAAGATCGCGCAGCAGCGAGTTGAGCGACGCCCGCAGGGCCGTCGTATCGGTGGCGGTTACTACAACTTCCAGTGCCGACCCGAGATCGCGGACCGACATTGAGCTTCTTTTGTATTTGCTGGTCTGCACGAGCATGCCGGTATAATCCAGATCTTTCCTCTTCGGGATGAGTACCTTTGCGTTTATGGTTTGCGTTATGGTGCGCGCCTTGTTGCGCGTGGTGGTTTTCATAGTATTACCAAGGGATAGGTGGTGCTTTGCCTCACTTGCCCTTCTTGGCGCCAGGCGCTTCGTCGGTGCTGCTCGCGCGCACAGAAAGCATGTTTATCCCTATCTTTGCGAATTTGTACCCTATGCTTGCGAACAGGGCAAGCACTACAAGCAGTATCAACGAGGTGGCGTACGCCCCGAAGTGCATACTGGAGAACGCAGAGGATATTGCGGTATTTATCACACCCTGGATAGATACGTTTGTGCCTGGTTGTGAAGTTGCAGGGGCCTGCGTCGAAGTAAGCAGGGAGAAGCTCCCGTTGCTTATGCTCTGGAATATCAAGTACGCCTGGTAGAAAGTGAAGAGCAGGATCAATACACCGACAGCAAGCAACGCATATCCCACAACGCTATTTGACGACATGGAATCAGCTGCTTGTTACGTTGATCTCGGCGAAGGCGCCCTCCTCGCCTATCACCCTTATGCTGTACGTCTGGTTGATGAGTATAGAGGTGTAAACCTTTGGCCCGACATCGGAGTGCACGGCGCTTGGCCCTATAGTTATCGGCGCGTAGAAAGTAAGGGTCACGTTCGATCCGGGAGCCAGGGTGTATCCGTTGCTGCCCTCGATTTCCTGTGCGTCAAACGGAAGCGAGAGAGTGCCGTCCGGCATTACGATAAACCCTAGGACGTTGTGGAACATGTCGCTGAAAGTATGCGCGGCTACGATCTCCCTTATGCTCGCGTTGTTCATGCTGCCCATACTTGAAGTGAGATTCTCGACCATCGAACGCGCCTCCGTCTCGCTTATCCTTTTGTTGCTGTAGTTCTTCAGCACCCCGAGGATCTCGTTGGCGGTGCTGTATATCTCGGTGTTGTGCTCTTCTATGCTTGATATGTCGTTCGCGTTGATTCCCGTAGTACCCTGCAGGTAGTGAAGGGTATCGCTGAGGTTACCGGTCAATCCCTCTATCGCTGTGTTGGCGCTCGTAAGATTGAGCGAGGAAAGGTTCATGTTCATACCGATCGCGGCACCGAGGTGTGCGAGAGTACTGATGTTTATTGCGCCGGATGAAGATCCGCCAACCAGCTCACTTACTATT
>JAKAOQ010000001.1 GCA_021812105.1 Microcaldota archaeon
CGTTTGGCACAGATTCCTGCTGCTCTTTTACTTCAATCACTATTGATGCATACCATCTGTCTGTTTTATACAATTCGATGTATTTCACAATTCCGTCATATCGCATATTGGGAATTTTGAGATCAAGCTGCGACAACCCCTTCTCTTCTCTATACTTCATGGACATTGGAACTGTCAAAATGTTCCCATCAATTTTTATCTGCTGCGATTTGAATGGTATTACCCATGCTGTGTCCTTCTTGTGGTATTTTGGATATGCTGCGTTTGCATTGTTTCTGCGAAGTTTCAGAAATGACTTTATTGCACCTTCCACTTTCTGCAGTACCGCCTGAGCGGTTTGGGAAGGCAGTAGGGTATAGAGAGTGTTGTCCTTTTGTATATTGCAGAGATCGTAGTAGAAGTAGAACTTTTGCTCTCGCTTGTATCTTTGGCTGCTTTCATACAATGCAGAATTATACAGGCCGTTGGTTATCTTTGCAAGGTTGTTAAGTATTTCATAATTGCCCTCTACCTTTACAACCTGCGTTAGTTTCATTTACTCAACTACCGTACAATATACTTAGATATAATTAATAAATCTGTGCATTTCGCATTCATCCCACGACTGAAGTGCGTGGGCTTTCTGCTATGAATTCTGTAAATGCCTTTCTGTTTGGCGGGAGTGGGGTTTGAACCCACGGCCTCTAGATGTCTCGTCATAGCCCTGCGGCTCATCACTCATTTTTCTTTGATATGAGTCTAGCGCTCTACCAGGCTGAGCTACCCCGCCAAAAGCACTATCAATTTGAAGATAAACTATATATTAGTTTATCAACTATCGCAGTGCAGAAGGGCAAATCTTTAAAATCGTTGCATAACAATCTTTAGCGTTCAAGTGGTATTGATGGAGGCAGAGTCAAAAACACCCGCTGAAGCGCACGCGGGCTCGGCTGGTCAGAAAACACACGGTGTCTCAAGACACAGTTACAACAGATACATGCCGTACGTTTACGTCTCTATACTCTATCTTATACTCGCGCTCGTAATGTTCGCCCCCATATCTGCGCACATGTCCAGCGTCGCTAACGGCATCGGTGGCGACGTCTACCAGAACCTGTGGAACATATGGTGGATAAAGTACTCGCTATCGCACCTTCATGGAATATTCTACACCACGCTGCTCTACTGGCCGGTCGGCGCCAACCTCGTATACCAGACCATGGCACCAATCGCGTCGCTTATATCGATTCCGTTTCAGGCCGTGAGCACGACGTTCGCGTTCAACGTACTGTTCTTCCTCGGCTACATGCTCTCTGGACTTACGATGTTCATACTCGCTGACTACGTGGTCAAGAACAAGTACGCGGCCTTCGTGGCTGGCCTGATATTCACTTTCAGCGCGACGCACGTTGCGCACTCCTACGGATCAATAGTAATGTCAAATATAGAATGGATACCGCTCGCACTATACTTCTTCCTAAAGCTTCTTGACAGCGATAAGTCTAGGGCTATGCTCTACAGCGCTGTCGGCCTTGGACTGTCTATGATGCTCGTCTCGTTCATGAGCACGATAGAGATGACTGTTGTGACTTTCGACCTTCTTGCCCTCGTATTCCTTGTCTATCTAATATCCCCATCCACAAGGAAGCGCGTGCTCAACCTTCGCTTCTGGGAAGGGGTCGCTGTTGCAATTGTATTGATGCTTATAACTGGGATATGGGGTTTCGTCCCGGCGATACACACGCTTCTTAGCGGCGGTGCTTCGAGTACGGCCAACTATCTTAACGGAATTCAGAACAACGAGGTGTGGAGCGTGGACCTGCTCTCCTTCTTCCTGCCGAACCCCTACAACGGGGTATTCAGCACAATGACAGCTTCGTACTTTGGCATATTCTCACCAGACATCGCCGAAAGGAGCGCCTACATAGGATATACTGTACTCGCTCTCGCTGCGTACGCCGTATTCAAGGAGCGCAGGAAGACGATACTATGGGTTTCAATAGCTGTGATATTCGCGTGGCTCTCTCTCGGCCCGTACCTACAGGTAGGCGGAGTGATTACGGGACTGCCTGAGCTGTTCCTCGCCTATCATTCGATTCCGCTCCTGAACATAGTGCGCGAGCCTGGAAGGTTTGATATAATAGCGATGATCGCCATGGCGATGCTCGCTGCAATAGGAACAGGAGAGGTTCTCAAGAGGTTTGGAAGTAAGGGAGGGGATAGGACGAACGCGATGTTCGTTCTCGGCATAATCATAATACTGCTGCTCGTCGAAACCAACGGCTTCCAGATAGGGTCCGCGCTCGTGAACAGCACAACTACCCACGTAGCGGTTCCAAACCTGTTCTACGAGATAAAGAACCTCAGCGGTAACTTTTCGATACTCATGCTGCCCGCGCTGCCGATCCAGAACTCTTACACTCCGGCTCTCTACCCAGGCATGGAGAGCTATTACGCATCTATAACTGGCAAGCCGCTCGTGGGCGGTTACGTGACCAGGGCCAACACAACGATGGACCTGTCGGTCTACAACATACCTCTGGCCGTGCAGTCCACGAGGGTAGCCGAGGCCGGCAACATAACGTATCCGTCCCCGGTAATGCAGAGCCCGGTCAACCAGACACTGCTAACGCTCTTCAACTACGATACAGGATTCGTAGTTTTGATGAGGCAGGCGTACAACTCTTCCAGGCTAAACTTAATGGCGGCCTACTTGGGCCAGATATTCGGAAACCCGGTGTACGTTGACAACTCCACCATAGCGTACCAGACCTCAAACGCCATAAAGAACAACGTATTCAAGAGCTACGTAGCTTTCCCGTCGCTCACTTCGTGGAGCCCCCAGTACGTTCCGCTTAATGGCACAGATAGGCTCTTCTGGGTGCCGATAACGGGAAGCGCAGAGCAGGGAACGATAGCGGTCTACGCGCCCTATCAGGCGAACTCTTCGCTGCAGATGGCGCTTTCGGGCGCTTTGGGCAGCGTGAACACCACCATCAGCTTCATAGCTTTCAGCAACTCTGGTAGCGCAAAGGCCTACGTGGCAGGCGAGAGCGCATCCGGTTTTACGCCCACGTCCATACTTAACGTGACGAGCACACCCAGGCTATACACGGTAGATACGCAGCTTACCTCTGGAGAGCGCGGCGATACGCTGCTGTTCGGGGTAGAGCAGAACTACACCACGAGCGGAAGCGTAGTCTACTTCGGAAACATAACGTTCTCGAAATCGTAGTTATTGATGTACGGGTGTACGTGAGGTATGTACGGCAGTTGGCGTGCTTACGCACGTAAACGGCGCGGATAATAAGGTATTTAAAACCTGCTACTCAATGTTTCGTGTACAGGATAGGAGTATAAGGTGAAAAAGATGACTGATCCGAACGACGGACACCCGTAGTTATATGCGTTACTTTGGCGTATTTTGGTTTACGCCGAGCTAGTTTTTAAGCTGTTTGATTATATAGGCAGACCATAGTCTGTTCTCTTTCTTTCTTCTATATTTTTCTTTGAAAGTAGCGTGCTGTATTGGGCGCTGTACAGGTTGTCGAACCTTCTGTACCCTATGCTTCCGAGTATGACCTTGGTTATTATCAGTGTTTTCGACTCTACACCTTTTATAGAGCCGAGCAGCCGCTTTTCTGTCTCTATAAGGTCATCTTCCTCGAATACCGGCACTAGGTACACGTTGCTGTCAGGAATAGAAACTCCGCAGGCGTACGCGAACCTGTTCACCAGATCTACCTTCTCGTCAACTAGATCTTTGTAGCTGGAATAGACGGTTTTAAGATAAAGGTCGTAATTTTTGATCTCCAGGAGCACCATCCCGTTGTACCTTATCGGCACTCTCTGCATGAACATCGTGGGCCTTATGATGATCGTTTGGCCTTTGATCAGCTTTTCAAAGGCGTTCTTGGCGCTGCCGACAGACAGGCCGTAGATTCTTTCTATCTCGGAGAAGCTTATAGTGCTGTTTTTATTCAGCTCCCTGAGCACCGCGTATTCCCTCAGCATCAGCTCCGATCCCGACGGCCTTCGCCTCTCCTTCGTCCTGTGCCACACCTTCTCCTTTAGCACGTCGAAGAAGGCGTCCCTTATCGGAATGAATCCGTAGCTCTCGGCGACTATCGCGGTGTACCAGCTCGCTGGGGTCTCACTGAGGGATTTCACCTTCCTTATCTCGTTTATGATTGCCTGCGCTATGCTTATCTTCTCGGCTATGCAGTAGATAACTATATCGTACGGTCCCTTGGTCAGCATAGCCATCTGAACCCTCGGATTTCCCTCCAGCACCTGCTTAAGATCTTCGTAGTCTATCTCCGCATGCTCGGTCTCGAACTTTACAAATATAAAGAACTTGTAGAAGTCAAGGTTTTGCAGATTTAGATGTAGAGTATACCTGATGTCGAATTCCCCCTCCAGCCTTCTGATCCTGTACGGCAGGCTGCTCTCGGACAGATCGGCAAGCTTGCTCATGGTGCTGTAAGGCATCCTGGGGTTCATGCTCAAGGCGGTCAGAATCGATTTGTCGTGCTCGTCCAGCCCGTAACCCGACCCCTGCTTCTCCTGCTGGCTACTCGCGTTTCCGGTATCATACTGAGGCACGGGCCTTGACAGCGGCGCCCTGTTTTGCGGCCTGGTCTTGGCCGGTATGAGCAGCCCGTCATCCCTCATCCAGCCCAGATAGTGCGTGACCTTTCTCGACCTGCCGATGTCCGGATCGTACCTGCTCGTGGCCTCGAAGACGCAGAACCTCTTGTTGAGGTACTTCAGCTCTATGTAGCCACTGTACGCTGACTTCAGCTCGTTGAACGCGCTTCTTATCCTTTTGGGGACCTCCCGCATGCTCCCATTTTATAGTAGACAGCCCATATATTTAAGCCTATCTATTTTTAATTTATGATGTTGCCCATTATATGCAGAGTATTCTGTCACGTAATAGATGGGTATATATTTTGTATTTTTCATTATTTTATATTAAATATGATAGTAATTGTGCTCGATTGTTCTCAGAATTGGCTGGTTTTTCCTCTCTACTTATATATAAAAGGTAGGCGCAAATACTATCAAGACAAAAGCGATGCGTACTGCGGGCTTGCTCTGTTGTGGGGCAGAAAGGTGTGTTGAAATGACCGGGGTTGCTAAGAAGCATAATAATTATAAAGGCTATAACTGGGACGGCAGGCTTCACAATTTCTACTTTATAAAGCCAATACCAAACGTTGATGCTGATTCTCTTTCTGAAAAACTGCTCGGAATAAAGGGCGTAAAGGAGGTGCACGTTACAGAAGGTGACAGCGGTTTCCTTGTAAGGGCGAAGTATTCTGATGGCGCCAAGGATGTTGGTGAGCAGATAGCGAAAAGCATGAACAGCAGGTACAATCTCTCACTAAGCTATTATAGTCTCAACAAAGAGTGATGGTGTTTATATGATTCTGGACGATGATGTGGTTGTTGTTGCGAAGGTCCCCGGAATGGTCTGGGAGATAAAGTACAGGAACGGGGAGAGCGCACAGGTTCAGGCAGGTAAGAGATCGCTTATTTCCAGAATTTTGGATCTGGTAAGGTAGCCACTCACCGCCTTACCAATTTCACCCCATAAATCCCCACGGGTTTTCTCGTGGGGTATGATGTTAAAAGTTGATTAAATGAATTCAACAGAGAAGGACCAGGGCAAGTATCTTAGAAGGGAACCTACAGAGGATATTCACGTAAACGAGGGCCAGCTGGACAACTACGGAGAGGCGGCGGGAAGTAGCATGGGCCATTCCGTTTATGGTAAGCCGGGTTGGTATATTTCAGAACGTCTAAGAGAACATATAGAAGAATCAAAAAAGACAGCTGACGAATCTACCGAGGCTTGATTTCATGCTTAAACTACGTTCCGGAAGTGCTAAGAAGAACCCCACAAACCTCTCACCACGGAGGAACGTAGTTCTTTTCCTTTTCATATTCCTTTACTGACTCTTATCGTCGGTCCTGTTTCTGCCCTCTACTTTGCTTACCGCTATTTTGATTGTGCTGCCCAGAATCTCCAGCTCTTTCTGGTTGGGCTCGTTCAATTCTCCCACAAAAGTAATTTTACGCGCCCGGGTTACGCCCTTTATGCTGGCGAGGCTCTTTTCGACCGACGCCTTGACCTGTTGATCGGCCGCCATCCTGACGTCTATCCTGTCCAGCTTCGTGAGTCCGTTCTCCTTCCTTATCGCCTGGATCGTCCTCGTTAGCTCTCTTGCCAACAGCTCTTCCTTTATCTCTTTGGTTAGTTCTGCGTTTATCGATACGCTGCCGTGCCTGAACCGTGCCGTATCCTCATCGGAATGCTTCCTCAATACCGTAAAGTGCTCCGGCCTTATCTCAAACATTCCGTCGCTTGTCTCGAGAGTATAGACGCCGTTCTTCTCTATGCTCTCCATCAACTCTCTCGCGTCGGACTTTGCGAGCTCCTCGGCCACGACTCCGGCGTGCGACTTGAATTCGGGTCCTATCTTAGCGAAGAGCGGCTTTATCTCGTCTGCCCCGCCCTTGGACTCCACAACGGTGATGCGCTTTACGTTCGCGTAATCCTCGATCAGTCCAGAAAGCCTCTCAATCGTCTCGAGCCTGGAAGCTCCCTCAACCTCTATCCTTGCCTCGAGCAGGGGCTGCTTGAGCTTCACGTTCTCCCTCTCGCGAAGGCTGAGTATCGCCGCCGATACGTCCTTCAGCATCTCGAACTCCTCTTCAAGGCCCTTGTTCACATACTTCTTCTCTGCTCTGGGCCAGTCGGATTCGAATATGCTTTCACCGTTAGAGAACGTGTCCATGTAGATGTACTCGCTCGCGAACGGTATGAATACAGAGAATAAAACCAGCAGCCTCTTCAGTACGTAGGCTGTTATGCTGGCGATTCTCCTGACGCTGCTCCTTTTCGCCATCGAAGCTCTCTGCTTCGCAAACTTGAGGTAGAATCTGCTGAAGTCCTCGAGGAGGAAGCTCTTCAACGCGTTGGCTGCAACGTCGAGCGAATAACCCTCCATTGCTTCAGTAACCTCTCCTATAACAGTGTTTAGCCTTGAGAGTATCCACGCGTCCTCGTGCTCCAGCGAGGCCTTGGACGGCTTGGTGGCGTTCTTGATGTCGCTTTCGGATAGGGTCGCAAACTCCCTTACCAGGTTGCCCACGTTGTATAGCGTTATAATATTCCTGTCCGCCTCTCCGAGCTCGCTCTTCTTGAGCCTCAGGTCCTGCCATCTGGGGTGAGTTGACACCCACAGCCTGAACCCGTCAGCTGTAGAAACGTTGAGAAGGTCGAGCGCCGATACCATGTTGCCCAAGTGCCTGTGCATCTCGTCACCGAACTCGTCAACGAGCATGCCTCCTATCACTACCTCCCTGAACGGTGCCTTGTTGTAGAGCGCCACGGATGTCTTTAGGAGCGTGGAGAACCATCCGCGCAGCTGGTCCTTGCTCTCGGTTATTACATCAGCGGGAAACAGCTTCGTCAGTTCATCAGAGCTGAGGCTCGCCGTATGCGCGATTCCGGAGTCGTACCATACGTCAAATATGTCCTCTACCCTCTTCATAGTTCCGCCGCACTTGTTGCACTTGAACGTTATACTGTCTACGTGCTGCCTGTGCAGGTCGCGCGGCTCTGGCCCCAGGCCGGATCTCTTGGCCAGCTCTGTTCCGGATCCGAACACCTCGACATTGCCGCAGCTGTCGCACTGCCATATTGGAATCGGTATGCCCCAGTACCTCTGCCTTGATATGCACCAGTCTGGAGAACTGCGCAGCGTATCGGCCATCCACTCCTTGGCTTCGGCTGGATGCCACGCCACTCTATCGTTCGCCTTTATCAGCCTGCTCTTCATCTTCTGTACGTTAACGAACCACTGCCACGACGTCCGGTATATCAGCTTGCTGCCGCACCTCCAGCAGTGCGGATAGCTGTGCCTTATTGAAGCCAGGAACAGAATAGACTTTCTTTCCTTCAGGTAGTCCAGGACAGCTTTGTTCGCCTCGTCCGGGACCCTCATCCCAACAAACCTGCCGGCGTCGGCCGTATACCTCGCCAGGGCGTCGACCGGGGAAAACGCGGGTATCCTGTTTCTCCTTCCTAGCTCGTAGTCCTCTGGGCCGTGCCCCGGAGCTACGTGAACCAGCCCGGTTCCCTCGGCCATGGAAACATTTTTCTCATCCATCAGGACGGTGTGGTATTTCCTGAATTTCGATTGCAACGGTACGGCCTCCTCGAGCGGGCTCGCGTAGCGTACTCCCTCGAGCTCGGATCCGTAGAACTCCTTTATTACAACGGCGTTCTTGCCGGTCTCGCCAACGACAACGTCGAGCCGCTCCTTTGCTAGTATGTAGTCCGCCCCGTCAATCTGAGCGAGGATGTAGAGCGACCGGGGGTTTACCGCTACCGCCATGTTAGCCGGAAGCGTCCATGGTGTCGTGGTCCATACCAGCAGCATTGTACCGTCAGGGATATCGATTTTGTAACCGTACTTGGCGTCGTTGAGCACCTCGAAGCCGATGTATATTGAGGGATCGCTCTCGTCCCTGTATTCTATCTCGGCCCCCTGGGCTGATATCGCGGTCTCGCAGTGCGGGCAGTAGAGAAGCGGTTTCTCTGCCTTGTAGACGAGGTCCTTGCCGTACATCTCCTTGAATACGCTCCAGGCCTTGTTCATGTAGCCGCTTTCAGAGGGTATGTAGGCGTGATCGAAGTCCAGTGAGATGCCGAATCTCTTCGCTATGCTCGCGGCGTTCTTTACGTTGGTCACGGCGTACTCGTTGCACTCGCCTATGAACTTCTCCACACCAACTTTGTTCTCTATGTCGAGCTTGGACGTGAGCTTCAGCTTCTCCTCCACCTTGTGCTCTATTGGAAGCCCGTGCACATCGAATCCGGCGCGGTCGTGGAGGTTGAAACCCCTGTAGCGCCTGTAACGCAGCATCGCATCCTTTATCGCGTACACCCATATGTGGTGCGCCGCGAGTGCGCCGCTTGCGTACGGCGGGCCCTCGAGAAAGTAGAACTTCTTGCCTTCCAAATTCTTGGTCCTGACCTTGTCGTATACCTTGTTCCCGTTCCAGTACTGGAATATTTCCTCTTCGTTCTTCAATGGTTCAAACATGAAAGCACCGCGCTGTAGGTCTAGGCTCCACACGGCCACGCCTAGTTGGCATTACACAATTCACAATAATCGCAATAAAGTTATAGATTCGCTGCTATAACTTTTATTTGTTTCGTTCAGGGGATAGGATGGTGGCGTGAGAAGGTACGAGGGGGTTGACACCTACAAGTTTATAGACCCGCTGCTGAACGACGGGGGACGCACGCTCTCTTTAATAACGCCGTTCATAAGCACGTACTACAGCAGAAAGCTGCTCGCGGTTGCGGGAAGGAAGAGAGTGAGGCTTATAACTTCAGGCTCGGACATTAACAAGAAGGCGCTGGGGATGATCCACGCGGGCAGAAGGGGAGTATACCTCAGGGTTTTGCTATACCTGTTTGCACTGAGCGCGTTGCTGTTCTATTTCAATCTGATACTTTTTGCCGTAGGCGTGTCCGCGGCGTTCGCGGCCGTACTTGCTCTGATGATCCTGACTTTGACGGGACGGAAAGCAGTAGAGGTCAGGGTGGTAAGGCACCTATTCATACACGAGAAGGCGTACATATCAGAAACCATGGCGATTACAGGAAGCGCGAACCTTACGTACAGCGGGACGCACAAAAACCTGGAGCATATAGACGTGATAGACGATGCACAAGAGATAAAGAGGCTTTCGGAGCACTTCGAAAAGCTCTGGAGCATGGAAGGGGCGTAGCGTGGCGTCGCACGAAAGCACGAAAACGCTACCTTTAAATACCGACTATCGATTTTTTCCAAAATGGTGTTAGAAAGTTCCACAAAAGCTTTAAATATACAGAGATGCAAGAAATCTAGTGAAACAAAAAGATGTGGAGGGATAGAGAGAGGGTTTGATAGAGTGGGGAGGATGACCAAGACTATTGTGGGTGAGAGGATGGAATCTAAGAGGAGTAGAGGGGAAATGAGCCGAGAGGCTATAAAGGGAAAAGTGATAGAGCTCCTCAAGGACAATGACTTCACTGAGATCTTCGAGTCTGAAGACTTGGAGGTGGATGGCTCAGCCGGAGCGGCCTTGAAGGCGGTAATTAGCGAGAAGGCCGCGGAATACGCAGATAGAGCGATGAGAATAGCGAAGAAGCGAGGGATAAAATTCGGAGCGGCTGCGGTTGTAATAGCCACCAGGAGGGAGAAGTAGTAATTACAGTCCATGAGGTAAGCGGAGGGCCGAACACGGCATATTTCGTTTTTTGGCCGCTTACCCCTTACTAATTTTATCTGCTTTTGTGCAAAAGCGCGTACTGCGCTTGACATTGATAAGTTTTTATTTGTTCTTGAGCAAATCCTATTGCATACTCGATGCGACCGTAGTCTAACCTGGTTAGGACTTCGCCCTTCCAAGGCGAAAACCCGGGTTCAAATCCCGGCAGTCGCACTTACGCTTAGAACTTCATTATCCTTTCCATTTTATAGGATTAGGTTGATCCGCCTTGTAGTCGTATTATCATTCAATTTTACACGTGTCTAAGCAGGAGTCCCACGTCTTTCTCGTCGCTTTGAGTATGAGATATGCCATGATCGGTTATTATGTATTGGAACTGTGAAGCGTGAGAACCATCCATATGCCTCACGGTTGCGTGCCTTATTCCGGTTTTATCCGGTAGGCCAAGCTCTATAAGACCCGAGACGCTTACATATTCCAGCTTCCCTGCCTCTGCTGTAGCAAATATTATTCTTTTCGGATCCTTGACCCCCCTGTCTCCTATGCTGTTGAGCAGCATCGTCCCTGATTCGTAGTCGTCGCGTACGAAGAAAGCGGTTGCCCTGTCTATCACCAGTACGCTCACGTTTGAGTTGATAAGTATGTCGTTTATCTCGCTGGACAGCTTCTTAACGTAGGCTAGCACGTTATGAGGATCCGACTCCGCTGCACTCTTCAGCGCGTACAACCGTTCTGAAGCCTGAATGACCTCTATCATACCCTTTTTGTAATACTCCTCGAATATGCTCTTTGATGCTTTTCTATACTCCTCAAACCCAAAATCGAGCTTCCCGACGTTGGAAAGGTACTCGTCCTTGCTCTCGCTAGTAAGTATTATCGCCCCCTTGTCGCCGTGTCTTGCCGCGTTGACGAGAAGTTGTGTGCACATGATAGTAGCACCGGCACCGGTCTCGCCCGAAAATCCATAAACCCTACCGTACCTGAAACCCCCGACTGCATCATCTATTTCTCTTATGCCGGTTCCCCACATCGTGCGTTTTGGTACCGGTACAGACACCGTAGAGCCCATAAATTCATCTCGAAGAATTTGCTATTGTAGCACTGTAGTTAATAATGTAGATAATGCTGTTAGGAGATATTTATACTTATCGTGTTCATCTCCGTCGAAAGGCAGCCGTTAAAAGAAGTTATTTCTTGTTTGGAGCTACGAGGGGTTTCTGCTTTCTCTTGTACCTCTTCCTCTTGTTCATGTCGCCCCAGCAGTCCTTGCAGATTATCAGGCGCACGGTCTTGGTAACGGTCTGCGAGCTCTTCACGCAACTGTTGCATATCTTCCTCCCGCAGTAGTCGCAGACGTCGAACCTGTAGATCTCTCTTTTGCATCTTTCGCATGTGTATGTCAAGGCAACACCTAAAAGCCCGTTGGGTAAGTCGCTTCAAAAAGATTAAATTACTTACTTGAAGCATATTTATATAAGTTGTGTTTCCCCTTATCACTCTTTGCCGGTGCGATGATGTATTCGAAAAGGATAAACGATTTTCTAAAGTCTGCAGGGATAGGAATAGGCGACATCGTGCGGATCGTCTCCAAGGAACACACCTATGAAGGAGAGCTTATGCCGCGCAGCGAGGCAGGAGACGACAACGTGGTAGTAATAAAGCTGCCCAACGGATACAACGTAGGGATCTCTTTCGAAGGAGCGAGGATGGAAAAGATAGGGAGTGGGGAGCGCGTACATTCTTTTCCAAAGCTAGAGCTCAAACGCGGCGGATCGCTACCAAGAGTATCGCTCCTGTACACCGGGGGGACCATAGGCAGCAAGCTCGACTACAAAACCGGTGGGGTGTACATGCTGCTTAAACCGGAAGAACTGTTCTACGAGGTGCCAGAGATATCGAGCATAGCCGACGTGGAGCCGATCAACCTGATGAGCATAGCGAGCGAGGACATGTCGCCCGCAGAGTGGCGCGTCATCGCGAATGCGGCAGAAAAGGCTTTCGAAGATGGAGCAAGAGGTGTTGTGATAACCCACGGCACAGACACCATGCACTATACATCAGCAGCCCTCAGCTTCATGCTAAAAGACTTCAGGGCTCCGGTAGTGCTCACAGGTGCGCAGAGAAGCAGCGACAGGGGATCCAGCGATGCGTTCACGAACCTGATAGCGTCTACCATGATGGCAGCGAAGTCTGACATCGGAGAGGTCGGAATCTGCATGCACAACTCCCCGTCAGATGATCTTTTCTCTTTCATCCGTGGTACCAGAGCCAGGAAGATGCACACCTCGAGGCGTGATGCGTTCAGGTCAATAAACAACAGCGCTATAGCCTACGCGAAGCTTGACGGCAGAATAGAGTATAAATCTGAACACAAAAGAGCCGGAAGATCGGACGGCGCTAAGGCCATAACTGGATTCGAGACCAAGGTAGCAATCGTGAAGGCGTATCCGGGCTCTGCACCAGACATAATAGAGTACTACAAGGACAAGAAGTACAAGGGCCTGATAATAGAAGGAACTGGTCTGGGACACACCCCCGTATCGACAACCCATCGCGGCATGTCGTGGCTGCCAAACATAAAGGACGCTGTTGAATCCGGAATCGTGGTGGGCATGACCTCGCAATGCCTGTATGGACGCGTCAACCCTAACGTCTACAGGAACCTCAGAATGCTAAGCGGGGCAGGAGTGATATACTGCGAGGATATGCTTCCTGAGACCGCATACGTTAAGCTGGGCTGGCTCCTTGGAAACTACAAAAGAGAGGAAGCGTCGACACTGCTCAACAGGAACCTCGTGGGCGAGATAAAGGAGAGGAGTATGGTGGACGAATTCCTGGTGTGATTATGGTACCAAGACAAAAGATTGACTACAAGAGCCTCGGATTCGCTTGCGGCCTTGAGGTGCATCAGAGGCTTGCGACCAGCAAGAAACTTTTCTGCGGCTGCGATGCCGGGCTATCGGCCTCTCCTGTCGTTTCAGGTAGCATAATCAGGAGCCAGAGGGCCGTAGCTGGGGAGCTTGGGAAGGTAGACTTCGCAGCAAAATTTGAAGAGGAAAAAAAGAGGATCTTCAGGTACAATATATTCGACTACAATACGTGCTTGGTTGAGCTAGACGAGGAGCCGCCCCACGACCTTAACAGGGAGGCTTTGCAGGTGGCGCTCTCCATATCGCAGGCCCTGAACCTCAATATAGTCGATGAAATACAGCCGATGAGAAAGGAGGTTGTGGACGGAAGCAATCCGAGCGCTTTCCAAAGGACGATAATGCTTGGCAGCAACGGCTCCGTGAAGCTTGATGGAAGGAGCGTACCAATAACCATGATATCGCTCGAGGAGGAGTCCGCGGGCATAGAGGAGCGGAAAGCCGGCGAGACGACATACGACACAGACAGGATAGGCATACCGCTGGTCGAGATAGACACAGATCCTAGCATAGCTTCTCCTGAAGAGGCGAGGGACGTGGCGCTGAGGATAGGCACGCTGCTTAGGCTTACCGGGAGGGTGCAGAGGGGGATAGGCACAATAAGGCAGGACGTGAACGTTTCGATAAAGAGCGGCGCAAGAGTCGAGATAAAGGGAGTACAGGAGCTGGATGTGATAGACAGGCTTGTTGAAAACGAGGTGCTGAGGCAGGTTGCGCTTATAGAGATTAGGGACAGGCTGCTCGCCAGGAAAGCCGAGGTTGGTAGAACGATCAATGTTACATCGCATTTCAAGGACACGGGTGTCAGGATACTCAGGAATCATCTTGACAATGGCAGCGTCGTGCTCGCGTTTGCGCTCAAGGGTTTTAAGGGGCTGGTCGGAACGGAGATCGGTCCGAACAGGAGGCTGGGCAGCGAAATCAGCGACTACGCGAAGGGAGCCGGAGTCAACGGCATAATACACAGCGATGAGAACCTTTCAGTTTACGGATTTACGGAACGTGAGATAGAAGAGCTCAAAAAGATTCTTGGTGTGGCGGAGAATGATGCGTTTGTAATGATAGCCGGCGGGCTGGACAACGCCTGGAAAGCTTCCGAACTCGCCACCGACAGGGCGAAGTACGCGATGGTTGGGGTTCCGGCAGAGACGAGGGCGGTCCTAAACGCCAACGATGGCACTACTAGGTTTATGAGGCCGCTGCCGGGCGGATCAAGAATGTATCCCGAGACAGACCTGAAGCCGGTCAGGATAACCAGTGAGATGATCTCTCTGGCGAAAAGGAACGCGCCAGATATAGACAGGGAACGTTCGATACTGGAAAAGCAGGCTGGACAGAGGAACGCAGAGGAGCTCATTCTATCGCCAAGATTGTCGCTCTACAGATTCCTGGTAAACACTCTTGAAGGCAACGGCGAGCTAGTGGCGAACATACTTCTGCAGAAGTTCACCGAGCTCAAACGATCAGGATTCGAAGTGGATTCCATACCGGAAAGCAAACTGCTTGAGATGTTTAAGAAGTACTCATCCGGAGAGATAACGAAGCAAGCAATCGAGGAGGTGCTCAAGGCGCTTACAGCAGGACTGGGAGTCGAAGAAGCGATAAGGAAGAACAAGCTCGAAAGGATAAAGGGTGAGAATCTCAGTAAGCTCGTCGATTCGGAAAGGAAGTCGTACAAATCAAAGGACGAGCTGATAAGAGCAATAATGTCAAAGTACAGGCTAAATATAGACGGTGGAGAGCTAAATTCTATGCTCGCCACGAAGCACGGTTAGAAGAAAGTTCCGTTTTTCCTGCCGATCAAAACGTCATCTTCTATTCTTACTCCTCCGAAACCGGGCACGTATACTCCGGGTTCGTCGCTGAACACCATGCCGGTCTTTAGGACCACTTTTGATGCGTTGCCCATCCTGAGCCCGTCGTGGACATCGATGCCTATTGAATGGCCAAGCGAATGTATGAAGCGGCCCTTGTATCTGCCATTGGCGAATTTGTTGATGTAGTCCTCTGCGAAAGCGTGTATCTCTGCGGCCTTCGCACCGTCTGCCATAAGTTTCACACTTTCGTCGTGCGCTGTCCTCACTACTTCTACCATTTCCTCCATCCTCCTGTACTTTCCGCCTCTCGTATCGGGCCTGAATACCACAGTCCTCGTCATATCAGCGCAGTAGTTCATGTATTTCGCCCCGGCGTCTATCAGCACGAATTCGTTCGCCTTAAGTCTTGTGCCGTCAGGTGAATGGTGCGGCAGCGCAGCATTCTTACCGAAAGCCACTATAGTTTTGAATGCGAGGTCGCTCGCGCCGCGCTCGCTCATTAGCATATTGAATTTTCCCGCTATGTAGGTTTCCGTAACTCCCGCTTCCAGATACGCACCTATGCCCTCGAACGCTTTCTTAGTCATCCCCACGGCTTTTTTCATAAGGCGTATCTCTTCATTGTCCTTTATTGACCGTGCGTTTAGAAGGGCATTGCTTGCGTCCTTTATTTTCTTCGCTTTCATGGCCTTCTTGAGATTAAGATAATTGGCGTATGGAAGGAATGATGCGTTTATCCCCACGGTCTTTCCGCGAAGCAGCTTCTCTAGGATTGTTGGGATACGTTCTCCGTAATACTGCGAAGTCGCCTGTGTTACCTCCATTATGCTCTCCTTCTCGCGCATCGCATCACCATACTCGAGCGGTGAAGTTAGAAGGCGCACCTTGTCCGGAAACGCAACCAGTATCGAATCTTCGAACATGCCACTCGTGAGATTTGAGATGTAGCGGAAGTTGCTGTCGGCTTCTCCCGTGTTCATTAGGAGCAGTGCTTCAAAGTCGGCATTTTTGAATATTTTGTCCAGCCTTTTTTTTATTGTGCCCATGGTAGTAGTTCTACGCACAAAAAGTTAAATGTATCTGCGTCTTGGCGTCTTCTCAGTCGCCTACACGCACAAAACATTAACCTATAAAAATAGAAGCGAACAAATTACTGTGGAGATGATGGACAAGGTAGCAAGAGTAGTATACGACGCCGGAAAGAGCAACGATGCAGAGATAAAAGTGAAAAGGAGCGAAATAGTATACAAGCACATGCGTGATCCCGCGCTACTGAAGTACTACTACAGGATGAAGACGATTTCAAACATAGAGAGGGACGAGATGGTGGGCTCTTCACCTACCGACCTTTTTGTGGGCAGATTCGGATATCCGAAGGTGTTCATAGGACCGCTATTGCCCCCAGAGTTCGGAGACACTTCGCTGCTCAGCACGCCCGAAAGGTGGAAGTACCTGAGCATAAACCAGATAATAGAGATGAGATCTAAGCTTGTCAGGGGGATGCACACAACAAACATTCATGATGTAGAGAAGGGAAGGCTCGAGGAGCAGGTACGCGACCTCGCACTCGCGGAGAACCCCGCTGAGGCTGAGGTGAAATTCGAGAAGAAACCGTTTGTAAAACTGTCGCTCGATGACCACGCCGAGCCTTTTGGTCCTAGCGCTGTGATGAAAAGCATGGACGTGTACAACGTAAAGGCGGAGAGGAAGATAGAGAAACTGTACTTTGATGATGATGCTAAGGCGTCAACCGCGCTGATAGAGCTATACGACAGAAATATACCAGTATCTAAACTGCAGAGGGCCCTTTCAGCAGGTCTTTTCGGGTTAAAGAACAGCAGGAGATTCGTACCCACAAGGTGGAGCATAACCGCTGTGGACGACACACTCTCCAAGAACAATCTTGTAAATGTAAAGGAATACGAACCGCTTGACGCAATAAGGGTGTACTACAACAACGCCCTGGACAATCGCTGGCTTATATTCTTTATTCCGGGCAATTGGCAGTACGAGTCTATAGAGGTATGGTACCCTCATACTATATGGAACGATGGAAACGAGGTAACGATCTACTCTTCGCACGAGGGTTACGGAGGTAGGAAGACCTACGCCGAGATAGGCGGCTGCTACTATGCGGCCAGGCTCGCCGTTTCCGAGAAACTGAAGGAGATGCAGAAGCAGGCCGTTGTTCTCATACTTAGAGAGACGCACGCGGGTTACACCCTGCCTGTAGGGGTTTGGAACGTCAGGGAACACGTGAGGCAGACACTCCAGACAGAACCCGATATACTCTACAATAGAAGCCAGGTATTTGACTATATATCGAAAAGGCTGGCGATTCCGCCCAAGGAATGGATAAATAACAGTTATATACTAAGAGATATGCTCATGCAGAGAAGGCTCTTCGCTTGACGTGCCAAGACGTGCCCGTGATAAGTATATATTGTTTACCACTCTATATAGGATAGTTTTCCGGGCCAGCAAGGCGTGTGGTATGGTAGAATTGAGTGTAATAGTTGCGACCAAAAATGAGGACAACGGTCCGCACATAATAAGGGAACTCCAGAAGGCTTTCGGGGGCGATCTAGAGATAATAGTAGTGGACAAGAGTTCTCCAAAATACAGAAAGGTGCTTGAGGATACAGGAGTAAAAGTAGTGGAACAGCGTTCGGACGGCTACGAGAACGCGGTCATGGAAGGCTTTGCGCTGGCTAGCGGGAGCATACTCGCGAACATAGACGCGGACGGCACACATTCTGTCAAAGACTTCAAGCGTGTTGTTGATGAACTTAAGCGCGTAAGAAGCCAGGGGTACGGCTTGGTTACGGGCAACAGGTACGGCAACATGTCAAAGGACGCGATGCCGGGCCACATAAGGTTTGGCAACGCTTTCCTGACCAAGCTTTTCAACCTGCTGTACAGGCAGAAGATGCACGACGTTATGAGCGGAGACGTGGTCATGACAAGAGAAGCATACGAAGAGATAAAGTATGTGCCACCGTATCGCGCCGGTTGCCTCTTCTTTGAGATAGAGCTGCTGAGGCGCGGTTTCAGGATAAGGGACATACCAATAAGCTACAGAGCCAGGCAGGGCACGGAGTCAAAGATATCCAGAGTGAAGCCGATATATGGCCTCACCATAGCTTACAACGCGATAAGATATACCAGGGACTACAACCCGCTGCTGCTGTTCGGTACAATCGGAATAGTACTCATAATAGGTGGGCTTGTGATAACTGGAATACTACTATCGTACCTGCTGCAGACTGGTAATCTTCTAGGTGTCGGAAGGGCTTTGATAGCTTTCATGCTATTCACGTTTGGATTCCTCTCAATAATCGCGGGGCTCATTCTCGACCTGCTTTTGGAGATAGAAAAGAAGCTGTACAGGAGGAAATAGGCGCTGAGCTTCGCTAAGACAGGCTTACAACGAGTGGACCGGAGAAGTTTGATTCTGGTGCCTTTATGTATATGGAGAGCACGAAGCTGCCGGCATCGTTTATTACAAAAGGGAGCTTTGGGTTCGATCCTTCAAACTCGAAGGGTTGGTCAACGTTTATTTTTACTACCTTGGATCCGTAGTTCAGTATCTTCATAAGCTGCAGATTCTGCTGGAATATATGGTTCTTCGGAACGTTCAGCATGTTGAGCGCGGATTCAGCCTCTACGCTCCTTCCGTAGCTGTTTACTATCACCTTTGTTATTTCTACATGAACGAACTCCCTGTTCTCCTCCTGGAACTCTAGAGTCAGCGGTCCGGAATAATTGTAGTCAGGGCCCTCTACGCTTATCTTGAACTCGACTCTCTCCTCGCTAGTTATCCTTCTTGGAATCGAGGGCTCTATCGCAAGGACCCTGAAGGGCTGCGAGGCCTGGATTCCGTTGATTACTATCGGCTCGAAGTCGCTCGGTTTTATTATCTCTGCTTCGGTGAGCGAGTTTGCGTATGGCCTGTTCGTGAATGGGACGACCATGCTGAATATCTTGCCCTCTGCGCTAACCCCCTCTACGGTGTGAATCTCTCCCCTGAACTTGAGGTTGACCGCTGGTATGCTTATCATCTTCTTCTTTTTGAAAAGTCCTAATTTCATGAACTCACGCATTTTTGCTATGCCACAATTTAAATTGTGTTCACATCAGAACCGCCTAAGCCGTACACCTAAGCTCTTCGAAAGGTTCTCCAGGTCCTGCGCTACGTAGAAGAAACCCATCCACGCCCAATTCCCCCATCTCTTGAGTCCTTCCCTCTTGACTTTCTCTATCATCGCCCTCGCATTCTTGGGCTCCTTTCCAAAGAAGAGAAGGCCGAAAACGTCTACCGACCACGCGTCTATCGGAAAACCTCCGTGGGGGTTGATTATGTCGGCCGCGTAGTCTCCAACCCCGGGCAGTTCCATCAGAGCGCTCTTTGCTTCCTGTAGCGACATAGAGAGTATCTGCTCGGAAGTTGGAAAACCCTTGACTATCATCTGCGCCGATCGTATGAGATATTTCGCCCTGTATCCCAGATTGCACTCCTTTGCGAACGCCCCCGCTTTCAGACCTGCGATCCTCTCCGCCGACGGCTCTACCCTTATCATTTTTCCGTCGAACGCGACCGGATCCCCATAGTGTTCGTTTATACTCTCGATCATCTTGTTGCTCCTGTCCAATCGTGCCATCTGCAGGCATATGCTGAGCACAACGGAATTGTAGAGGTAGCTCGTCTGTGTGTCGTGCATTCCATACAGGTCCTTTACCGTAATCTTCAATATGTCGTCCTTCTTCGCCATCGCATAAAAGCTCTCGAGGTCTTGGTCGGCTCCTATCATCGTCTTGAGATGTTTCACCATCCATTTCCTATCGGCAGCCGCGACTTTTGATTTTGTGAAAACGGAAACGCGAACGCGCGGGTCGTCTATGGTACCAAGGGATTCCATCCTTATCCCTGCCATGATGCCCTTCAGCCTCGTGGCCGTCCAAAAGGTCTTTCCTTCGAGTATCTCTCCTGCGTTGAACAGGTTCCAACCAACTGGCTTCTTTACCGTTAGCTCGAAGTCGAACGGCGGGACCGGCTGCAGATAGAATTGGAAACTCTGGCCTAGGCTTATGGTCATCTCTTCACTCCGTTCTGCCGAAACGCCGTATCGCATGCCTGTCGTACCTGTTGATCTTCCTCATGTCTATACCGTCTACGGCTCTTATGTTGGCGGGTATACCAAAACTTTCCGAATACACGCCATTGCTGTAAAGTAGCGAAAGGTCTGTATGGCCCTTTATTGAGGAAAGCAAAAATCTTTTAACATTGACCAGGCTGGCGTAACCGTTGTTATACTTTCTGCCGCCCTCTTCCGCTCCTATAACGGCCATAGGTATTCGCACTATTGAATCGTAGAGCATCGTGCCATGACCTATGAATCCCTGTTCGTTGAATGCCTGTCCGTGATCGCTTGTTATGATTATGGTCTGATCTCCGTAGTTGTCGAGCAGGTGTTTCGATATTCTGAGCGCGTAGTCGTAGGCCATCCTCGAAGCCCGGGAGTACTTCCGCTTCCATAGCTCCAATAGCTCGGGATTGATCTTCTTCCTCATAAACGATGTAGACCACGTCAGGTCGAGGCCTTTTTTCCCTATGTAAGGATCGTGCGCTTCCATCAGGTTTATGAACATGAAGAATGGTTTTCTCATCTCGGTGCTGCGGACTCTAGACGCTATGTACCTGCCGCCTTTCTCCAGGGGCCATCCCTGCAGCTTGGCCTTTGATTTCTTTAGAAGGGACAGCGCAGAAAACACGGTTCCCGAGGCTATCAGCTCCATGAGCAGGGGCGGATCGTTGGACGCGGCCTTGAGAACGCGCAACCCGTCGCTTATCGAGTCCATGAAAGAGCGGTAGCCTACCGCGCTCCTGTCGGCTTTGTGCTCCTCTACGAACCTCTTGAGCTTCTTTGACACTTCGAGCGTGCTACCGTAGACGTCCGTGTAGTACGATTCCTCGTGGAAGTGCTTGAATTCGTTGAACCCGTATATAGGATGCACGTACGGGTTCGCCGATATGGCGTACGTATCAAAGCCCATCCGGTTGAGATCACTCACGAAGGTCTTCTTCTTCAACTTTATCTCATTTATGTCGAAAGACTTCACATACTTGGTTTCATGGGACCCGTGCTCTCCCGGATAGAGCCCTGTGAAAAGCGATGCGTGAGACGGTAGCGTCCACGCGGATGGAGCTATACAGTTTTCGATAAACTTCGCGCCAAGTTTCTCAAAGCCGTGCAGGCTGCTTTCTATAGAATTGAATTCATCAAGACGCATCGTATCCATTACTATTATTGTGAAACTCCTCATATACGCACCATATTTAATCTACGATCTCCCTGAAAAGCTTTGCGTAACTGGAAAGCATATTACTCTTGCTGAACCTAAACGCTATCTTGCTCGAAGAGATAACTGTGTTCTTCATGGTGTTTTTGTCCTTGGCCAGAAGCAGTATCTTGCTCGCCAGATCGCCCGGATCATGAGTCTTGAACGTCATGGCTCCAGTAAATTTTATGTCATCTATGAGCGCATTCTCCGAGAACAGTATCGGTATGCCGTGAGCCGAGGCTTCAAGCATTGTAAGGTTGAAACTCTCCCACACCGAAGGCACTACGAACAGATTCGCCGCTTTGTAGAAGCACGGCAGCTCTTTTTCGTCAACTTCCCCCACGAACTTTATCCTGCCATCATTGCCAGCCAGGTTCTTGTAGTACTCGAGGGATTGTCCGTTCCCTACAAGGAGAAGCTTGAAGTTATTGTCATATATCCTGTTGAATGCTTTTATCAGCACGCTTACGTTCTTCTGCCTTTCAAACATCCTTCCCAAGTATAGTACAACGAAATCGCCTTCTTTTATGTCCGCGGCGCTCCTGATTTCTTCAAGCGTCTTGTTGCTCTGGCACTTTCCTTTGTCCAGTCCATTGGGTATGTATTCTACGTTGCTGTTGTAGCGCTTTAGCATGGATAACTGCGCCTTATTTAGCGCCACGCACGCATCAAAAAATCCGAAGAACTTCTTCTTGGCGGATTCCAGACTCATGGCGGTTAGCCCTGTGCCGAGCGTTACGGCGAGTCCCTCCTTGCTGAAATATCCAGAAACGTTGCTGTTAGATATTGAAGCATGGTCTATGTAAACGCTCTTGAACGTCATGTTACTTCTTAGGAACCTAAGGATAGGAAAGTCCCATACCGAGTTTGACACTATTATGTCGGGCTTTATTTTCCTTACGCGTTCTAGTATCTCACGCTTGTCCATACCCAAATCTAGCATGTTCCTTCCGAGCAGAAAGAAATATCCAGCGCGCATAATCCAGTTCTCTGTCAGGCCGCTTGATTTCAATTCAGGTCTGAGCCATGGCTTGGATCTGCTTAGCATTATCGTGTTCCTGCCCTTCTTAAGGTACGAGGTTTCATATCCTAGATAGTACATGTTAAACTGGTTCTTTAGATCCCTGAAGAGAACGCTAGCCACTCTTGGAACCCCCCCTACAGCGTGGGTCCTTGAACCGAAATCCATTAT
Source organism: Microcaldota archaeon (assembly GCA_021812105.1). Classification (GTDB taxonomy): domain Archaea; phylum Micrarchaeota; class Micrarchaeia; order Micrarchaeales; family Micrarchaeaceae; genus JAKATY01. Next base: position 22,557 of record JAKAOQ010000001.1, read on the forward strand.
CATAACTTTGGTCATACGCGGTCACATCACTCTATGCGCTTGCAGTGAAGCACATTCAGGATCATGTTCTCATTTCCATACCTTATGTTTATCGGCAACTTGGGCACGCTCTTCTTCACGTCAAAACCGCAGCCCTTTAGCCTTCTGACTATATTGAGATAACCGTGGTGGGCTTCTATCGCCATTTCGGTGAATGCGTTCAGAGTTGCATCGTCAGAATCAAGTATTATGCCGTACTCGCACCCCTCGCAGTCAAGCTTCAGCGCTGCACCATCCAGACCAAAGCGTTCCACTATCTCTGACAACCGCGATACTTTTACCTTTTTGCCCTTTCTGGAAGATCTCAGTGCACTGCTTCCATGGCTTTCGTAATCCTCCGATACGCTTATATATGAAGACACGCCACCGCAACCCTCGTTGATAGGCGTTATCTTGCTCCCAAGCCCGTTAGACCTGATGTTCTTGAGAAGTAGTTTGTATGAGTACGGGAACGGCTCAAAAGCGTAAACGTGCTTTGCGCCGTTGAGCGCAAAATATATCGCCGTGTCACCTATGTTCGCCCCAACATCTATTACGACCTTGCCCCTTACGTCGAGCATCCCGTATTGCTCCTCGTAGAAATTCTCTCTGATTAACCTTAGTATGTTGCCTCTCTGCAGCTTTGATGACGCGGTGAATCTTAGTCGCCTACCTCTAAACGTAAAAGCTACCCCTCTTGGATCGCTCCTTATGTTAAGTTTCCTGTATGCGCTGCTTGCGATGAGCGGATTCTCGTTGAAGAAATTCACAAATTCGGCTTTGCTGTTTATTATACTGTTTTTGCCGTTCCTGGGCCTGAGCACTACATGCCTCTTCAGTCCGAACCTGAAAAGCAGAACGTCGTACCAGTTTGAGACAGTGAACAGCACCTTGTATGTGCCCAAAAAGTCCAGAGGCTTGCGTAGGTAAACTAGTATATTGTCCGCGAATGATATGTTTTTGTACACGCAATACACGATGCACTGTCTTTGTGCTCTGACTTGTCATTATGCCTTAATAATCTTTTCTGTGCCTCGACTATGCTTTTAACGTAGTCTGAGGAAACCAATAAATATTATTAAAATAAAGGTGTTTTTAGTGATGGTATGACATTTCAAACCATAACTGATGACAGTAACAAGGAGTATTCGTATAAAAGGCTAAGGGTAGAAATCGGTAGAGAGGGGGTGAGCGCTCTCCACAGAGGACTGGGACACGAGAAATACCGCACGGTTTTTACAATAAGAAAGACTGAGGACGGTACACTATACAGCGATGTAAACGGCACCAAATTGTATCTGGATTCCGCGAAACTACCTACCAGCATAGAATCGGTAGTACAGACCATGTCCAGCTTAAAATACAGGATCGACGATCTGATAAAGAAGGAGATAGAAGCTGATTTGAAAAGAACGAGCTATACAGAGAGGTACATAAATGCAATAAGCTCTGGTATAATAGCTTTTCCCGGCTACGCATATGATCCGGAACCGGCCGCGGTGTCGTATTATCGGGAGAGTATAAAACTGCTTAATTCCGGAATAGAAACTCTCAGCAAGGGAGAGCTGGCACACGATCCAAGGCTAGAAGCATTCTTCCTGCGCGGTACAAGAAAACAGTAACAGCGTTCACACCATAACCGCGGCTTTATCGGTGCACAAACGTTAAAAGCGTTCGTAGGTAAAAATACCAGTTCTGGTTGTTGGCTATGGAGGTTAGCGGTATCGGTGCAATAACAGATCGGAAACTTTGGGATAGAGGAATCGCGTATCTTAGGAGGCGTGACAGGAAGCTGGCACGGATTCTGACTAAAGAGAGTTACCATGACGTGAAGTTGGACGGCGATTATTACGGTGCACTCGTGGAATCGATAGTATATCAACAGATAGCTGGTAACGCTGCGGAGTCTATAATGAAGAAGTTTAAAGGGTTATACAAAGGCAGGATACCGAAGCCGTCTGAATTTCTCAGTACGGAAGAGCACTTAGTAAAGAGATCTGGAATCTCTCCGCAAAAATACTCGTATATAAAGGACCTTAGCGAGAGGTTGGAGAAGGGGTTGGTTGAACTGGAGAAGCTGAACTCGCTTCCTGACGCAAAAGTTATAGAAAAGCTGGACGCGGTTAAGGGTATAGGTCGGTGGACTGCAGAGATGTTTTTGATTTTCAGTCTCGGAAGAACAGATGTTCTACCTATGGATGATCTTGGTATAAGGAAAGCGGTGAAGAGTGCATACAACCTTAGAGAGTTGCCCGATGCCAAGAAGCTTACGCGACTCTCTAAGAACTGGCACCCGTACTGCACGATCGCGACTCTCTGCCTGTGGAGAAGCCACGACGTTGTAACGCAGGGGAAGAAATGATACCACAAAGGGCGGGCGCGGCGCTTCCGTTACGTCAATTCAATAAGTGTCAAGCTTGCGCAGATACGTGTTGTAGTCTGTTTTGGCAATCCCTGTTTTAGAGCCTGTAATTTCTCTTACAATATCTGTAATCTCCTTCGCGGCTATATTGTGCTTGTGAGCATATTCAGCTGCAGAGTCCACGTCACCGCTCCTTAGATAGACCTTGAATTGCTCCCTGCTCATATCGCGGCTGGGGGCAAGATTAAATATAGACATTGCAAGCTCACCCGCTCGCGTGTAGCCCTTCGCATAGAGGACGTTGATTCCTTTTGCCTCGGCCTCTTTGCGTTTCTCATCGGCTAAAGTGAGGGGTTCGGTAGGAAACGCGTTATCTAATTTCTGTGCATAGTCAATCAATCCGTATTCAATGCAGCGTTCTATGGCTTCGTTGACGCGATCGCTGTCAAAGTTCAGTCCTCTTAACCTTTTTGCTCCATCGGCCAGGACAATCGCTTCCGAGATTATGTTGTCTATTTTCTTTGTCAGGTAGGGTTCATGCAAGTATGCTGCTAACCCTTCCATTTTAGTTTTTATTATAAGCCGTTTTGCTTCTTCCTCGCTTAAAGTAGCCGTGCTGTCTTTAGGTACCATCAAGTCACCTCCACAGGTATAGATGCGTTTAGATATATAAATTTTACCAACATTGAGACTGCGTAACAGTCAAAAAGAAGTTAGTTTACTGTTCAGTCATTCGTAGATTCTCCTCCACATTCTTTTGGCTAGCTCACCGCTATACATAAATTTATCAAGCATTTCCGGGCTCTTTTCCCTTCTCCTCCTGTGCTCCCCAAGGAATCCGTTCAATTTCTCGGCGAGTACCTTTTTCACCTCTCCGGTCAACATCTTTCCTGAAGAGTATTCGCTCCTTATCCTTTCTACCTCGCTATCATCATCATCGAATAAGTAGTATAACCACTGAAATGGCACGTCAACATCGACGTTCGCACCAAGCCTTCTTTGTTCCTCAACGGTGCTCTGCCCTCCCGAAAAGGCGTATTTCATGATCTTGTTCTCCACGATCTCTGGCGGGTCAGTTAGGTACACCGCGGAGTCCGCGGTTGATGAGCTCATCTTACCTTCAATCCCACTTAATGGAGGAAGGAATTTGCTGTGTATCTCAGCCGCCTTGTAGTATCCCAGCGACTCCGCTAGGTCTCTTTGAAGTCTCCAGTAGGGGTCTTGGTCTATCGCAGCTGGTATAAGGCACCGTTTATTCTCAAACATGGTAGGAACGATCTGTATCGCCGGATAGAATATCATGCCGATGTTTGTCGAAGGATCGAAGCCAAAAGTGGATCTGACCTGGGAGAAGTTGATTTTCTTCGCTATTTTGGTAACTAGAGGGTAGATATTCTTTATGTATTCAGAGTCCTTGAATATGAACGTCTTGTCCGGGTCAAATCCGACCGCTACTATGTCGAGGATATTCTGACGAGCCGCCTCGCCTACCTGCTCAATTGTGTAATCTGAATTTCTCATGAACTTTTCGTCATCGGTAATCTCTATGTACAGGTTGACCCCGAACACGTCCTGCAGCCATTTCGTGAATACGAATGGTGCGAGGTGGCCGATGTGCATCCCGAGAGAAGGCCCCCGGCCCGTATAGAGGAAGAATCCCTTTCCGTCCCTGTAATCCTTCAATACTAGATCAAGATCTCTGTGGGAAAAAAATATATCACGCCGCAGCATAACATGAAGTTTTCCATCTGCTATTTTCTCCATGTCTCTTTTTATAGCGCTGCTTATCCTCTGTGTACCGAAGCGCTTTATCAGTTTGTCGTAGTCGACCTTGCCGGTCACTTCCCACGGTGTAACCTTGAAATCCGAATCCTCGGTTTTCCCTGGTTTAGCTTCCGCGTCTCCGGGCTTGGTATCCATAGTATCTGCTTATCAATTTGAATATGACAACACATTTAACAATTGCGCACAACGATGCCGGTTATCCCGACTTCACATGAATTTAGCAAGGTTTATTTGCCGCGTCTCCCCCTCTGCAGAGCCCTGACCAAATACGTTTTCTATCTCGCTCTTCGCAAGCTGCAGTGTCTGCTTTAGATACGTATCAAGGTTGTAGCGATCGGCAAGGGATATGGCCATATTTAGGTACTTTTCTATTCCACCTTTTGATATCGTAAGCACCAGCTTTCCGCCGCACCTCTCACACTTGCCCGAAAGCGGAACTCTTCTGTATTTGGCGTTGCATGATATGCACCTGAAGCTCTGCCTCGAGAACGAATGTAGATTACCTATAAGGTCCGGTATGAAGTGGCTAACTATGAGTCTCCTGGCTGCGTCTTTTTTGTCTATACTTCTCAGTGTGTCCATCAGCTTGAACTCCGCCTTTACCTTTTCGTCCATGTTGTTAAGTGTAGTGTAAGAGCTCTTCTCTGGCGATAGGGCTAGCGAGTCTGCTGAGCTCGAGTGAGTGAACCCTAACCCGGAGTAGACCGACTGAGAGCCGAGCCTGTTGGAGACCAGCTCTAGCTTGACCTCTCCTGGGGCAGCGTAGTTGAGCGTAGAGTTATAGAAGTCAAGGCCGTAAGACTCTACGACTTCCATCGCGTGGACCTCGTCGTCCACTTCTTCAGGAGCTATGCGGACCGTCAATATCAGCGGCGCGTCCATCGTTCCGCCTATAGAAGTAGCAAGATACTTCCTGGAGAAGTTTATCAGTGCGTCGAGGAGCAGCATGGTCGTATCCTCGTCTCCATCGCAGTTCCTCCTCCTCGCCGATATCGTATACGGATGCGCAAGGCCGATGTTTGAATTGGTGAATCCGATTATCCGGCCCAGCACGCCAGAAGAGGTGTGTGGCGCCAGGGTCACGACGAGCTTGCCTATCATATCATCTATGCTGTTCGCGTTGTAAAACCTTTCCATACCGTAGAACTTTTCCAGAAGCGCATCCACGAACTTTGCGGTCCTCAGCAGGTACTCCGCGCCGCGCCTGTTCAGTATGACGTCCTGATCCATTAATTCGACGAGCTGGTCTCCACTTACGAGCTCCTCCCCTTTGTAGTCTGTAGTGTAACCGAGTGCGCGTATCCTGTCTACGCTCACACCTATCTCCCTCGGATAGAAGTGTGTTATGGGTGCATCTGTAGCGTCAAACCTCGAAGTGCCGTCCTTGAATATGTAGACGCCGTTCAGAGCGCGCAGTATTCCTTTCTCCAGCGGTTCGGTTTCCTTGTCCTTGCTGAACAGCCCCTTCACGCCCTTTATTAGCGGGGGCAGTGACGATAGCCCCAGATTGTTCTTGGCGGATTCGAGCGCTTCTGTTATAGAGATATTTTTCAGCTCGCTGCCCAGGGGTTCGCCACCGCACGCATCGCATACCTCCCCCTCGTCCCTTATGCTTTTTCCGCACTGCCTGCACACCCTGTTGAGGAAAGCGCGTGCATGGTGCTTCCTGCAATAAGGAGTATATAGGGATTCTCCGCCTACGCTGCACCTGTACCTAGCTATCTCTAGCTCGAGCATGTTCGAGCCGAACGAACGCATGCTGTTAGCGTACGCTTTGTACAGGTTGCGCTCCTTGCCTCCGTATTCGCCTATAGGGAATAGGACGTTGGGCGCCGGTTTCATGAGCCTCTCCTTGGCTTTCTCGGGCCTGCCTATCCTGGCGCCTATCCTCGTCGACCTCTGCATTATCCTGAACGGAGATACAGAGTTCATAAGTTCCAGCGGATCCTTGCTTTCTATATCGGTTATCCTGCTCGAAGCGCTCGCCATAAAAGTGTCCTTGGTCTTTGTATAGAACCCGAAAGAGAGCAAAAGCGAACGGGCGACGTCGCCCTTTATTGTTATGGTATCGTTTATGTCATAGTGTGGTACGCAGAGCCTTTCCACAACGCCCCTCGCCGCCTGGATCGATTTTCCGTCGCTGATGCGGAGCTCTTCTATCTGCATTACGTCTTTCGCTTCGGTCGGTATGGTCGTGGCGGATGCAATCGAAAGCGCTAGGACCTTGAGCTCTTCCACGCTGGTATCCTGGTACTCATAGATAAAAGACGGGTGCATCGGAACGTCGTATTTGTACGACAGCTCCAGCGCCTGTTCAAATGTGGGGTTTGGCATATCTCCGCTGAAACCTTTCGCCTTCAGCTGGGCGTACCAGAACTCTTCTACGTAGCTGCTCGGCTGTAGAAGCGTGCTCGTCTTTTTGAAGTCTCCGTAAGTGATAAGAATGTCTCCCACGGACAGCACGCTCGCTATCTCATCCTTGTACCTCCGTGCTTCGCCAGCGTCGTTTATCCTGAATGCGTGACCGTTCTTCAGCTTCACGAAAGGCCCTTCTATCGAGTCTACAGGCATGGCTATGCAGCCCTTCCCAGGTTTCTCTACCTTCAGCTGCGTACCAGGCGCTATGAAACTCCCGAGTACAACCATGCTGGCCGGGCTGAAACCTTTCGATGCTATGCCCGTATACCTTGACCTGCCGTACCTGAGCCTGAAAGCTCCAGGATAACCAGGATACGCAAGTATCGGGCGTCCCGCAACTATCTCGTGCAGAAAGACGGCCTTCTCCCTCTCGTCGTCTTTTGGCGTGCTTTTATCGAACCTTATCACGGAATTGAGCCACCCCCAGTCCAGGCCGGCGGCCTTTGAATATTTGAGCACATTCTTTGCTTTCTGCATCACGCCCTCGCAAAGGACCAACGCCACTCCACCGCGCACCCTGTTCGTTATTATCTCCGGCTTGCCGTTAGCGTCGAGCCTCTTTATGTTGCGGTGCACGCTGACCTCCGCGTCTTCGGTCGATACCCCGTCTATGCATACCGGGCAGTTTTCAAGAACCAGGGCCATATCCTCTTCTGTAGGCAGATACTGCAGATGCGCAACCGAATGGTATATCATTACTTCTTCTATGTATCGTGCTATTTCGGTCTGCGAGGCCTTGTACGGACCGATCCCGAGTATCTTCCTTGCGTAATCCGCTATCACAACAGACAGCGCTGCGCTCGTTCCTCCGGCGCCCCTTATGGGGCCGGCGTATATGACCGCGGCGTAATCAGAGCCCTCTTGCGTCTTGTGAAGCTTTACCCCCTGTACACCCTCGGTTGGCGCAACGAGGACCCCTTCCGTGAGTATCGAGAGCCCTACACGCACGGCGAGCGTTAGCCTCTTCTCCGCATCCATGCTAAACTTATCATTCTTGCAGATCTCCCCGGTCATCTCGAACGCGAGCTCTTGTCTTGTCTTGCCGCCAGCCTTGCTCTTTATCAGGTCCGCAAGGCCTTCTATGCCTATTATACCTTCAACACGCGCAGCAAGGTCCGGGGCTGGCTTTATCTCTACGCTGGTGGTGGGGTCGTAACCCTTGGCCCGCGCTGCCGCGGCCATGGAATACGCCTTGTCGAACTCCTCCTGGAGAGCCTTGAAGTAAGATTCAACCTCCATCCCTATCAGTAAATGTCCAAAGACTTAGCAAAGTCTCGTAGAACTAACTGTGAATGGCACTTCAGCTTATTAAAGCTTTATAGCGGCCGTGTGTTGAATCCTACACGCGCGGAATTATTTCTGGATTTATGGCGTATTGAAGTCTATGAAGTTGAACACGCGGCTCTTCAGCTCCAAGACAGGCAGTATTCCGGGAGTTGGAATGTGGCCCTGCTTTATCTGGTAATCGGTTCTCGTCTGCCACGTGCCGCTGTTCACTATATCAACACCATGGTAGTTAGCGAATCCGTTCTTGTGTATGTGCCCCATGAATAGCACGTCCGGAATCCTCTCGATTACCAGGTTGTCATTTTTGCTCGGCACGATAGTGTTGCCGCCGTAGATCGGGGACAGGTGCCTTCGTTTCAGTATTTCGATCATCGCTTTCTCCGGTGCCGCGTAGCTCATACCAGGGACAGATGCTATTACTGAATCGAGGGAAGCGCCGTGGTAAGCCAGAACGTTCACCCCGTCAAAATTAACGTAGGTTGGATTCGAAAGCAAGTGAAGATTGCTGTTAGCGAAGTCCTTTGCGAGCTCGTGCTCTATCGGAGGCTGGGGCTCGGAAAGCTGCACAGAATCGTGGTTGCCCGGTATCATGAAAATTTCTATGTAGTCTGGAACGTTCTCGAGCAGTTTGAACAGCATCCTGTACTGCGCGTAGTAGTCTGATACCGCGAGATCGCGATCCTGGTTTGGATAAATGCCGATTCCGTCAGCGTTGTCGCCGCCTATCATCAGATACTTGACCTTACCGGCGAGGTCCTTCTTCTTCTCGAAGTCGCCGTTGAGCCATCTTATCATGTTGGTGAAGCTCTTCTCCAAGAACAGCTTGCTACCTACGTGGATATCGGAAGCGAACGCTACCGCCACATCATCCTCTGAATGCTTCTGCTCTCTTATGGGTATGTCTGGCCAGATAAGCTCGTTGGCGATCAGAAATGGTCCCGACACCTTGCCCTTTACTGCCAGAACCTCGTCGTTCATTATTGTGCCGCTTTTTGCGAACAGCGCCTTGGCACGTTCCGAGGTGCCGTTCATAAAGATCACCTTGACTGTCGACTTGTCGTCCTCTATTACAACCATCATGTTGCCGTTCTTTGTAGTGATCCTGCTGCGTACCACGCCAACGGCGCAGAGTTCGCGGCCCGAAGGGAACTTCGACACCACTTCTAGATTCGGCACGGGGTTGAGAGAGCTGCCGCGTTCGGCCTCTATAATCTTCTTTATCTTCCTCAATCTGTCGTTGAAATACTCCACAAAATCCGAGACGGTACCTGAGGTGCTTTCAGCCTTCTTCTCGAAAAACGAGAAGTGCGAACGCACGCCCGAAGCGGCCGGAGAGAACGAGGTAGGAGCGCTGATCTCTACCGGAGCAGGTACCTTTTCACTCTTGAGCTCAGCGATCAATCTGCTGAACCCCTGGCCATCAATTATCTTCAACCCTTCGTTTGCCGGATAGTCCTTGTAAAGATCCGATATCCTTGAAACAAGAAGCCCCGTGTCTATATCTTCGGCCTGTGAAAAGTCAATGTCTGCAGCCAAAACTATACCAAGCTTAGAAAGCCTCTTTGGCAACTCCTTGTCTATAGACCCGTCCATGCCCGCACTCTCACAACCCTATTCACTCGTCCTTTATGGATTCGAGCATGCTCAGTATGTTCCATATAACAGTACGCGCTTGCGGCTGAAGGTTTATGTCGTTGCTGATAGAATCGATGTTGTATATTGCACCGGATATGCGCATCACGTATTCGCCCTGCGCATTGAGTTTGCTCTTCGCCTCGCTGACCGCGCTCCTTACATTCTTTGGGACAGAAAGGTCTCCGACTATAGTGTCTATCTGCCTGTTGATCTCCTCTATCAGCTTGGCCACCTCCTTTTCATCCTTCATGAAATCACCTAATCCACAAACAGCAACCGATCTTGAATAAGAATTGCGATAGAGAATTATGCGGCAATTTATTTAAAGACTTGCACGTCCCGCTAAGCAGCAGATACTATATGGATTTTTGTTTGACTTTTTCTAAAGTTAGCATTACAGATAACTCATGAATTGCGTTCAAAAAGTCAGGGATCCTATGTTTGCATCAACTCTGGAGTCAGATAGAATTTATGCGGCCTCCTTATAGAGTGAGGGGACTGTGAGAGACATACACAGGGTAGACGTATATTCAGATCGTTATATGGAGAGCGAATCTTGCGTACAGCCCCAGTGCTATAGTAGCGGAAGCGGCACCCAGTGAAATCACAAGGGATTCGGCAACTCTGCGGGGTATGCTCTGATTGCTGAATATTGCAATCATTGAAGAGGTGAATGTGAGGACGATTGCGGTAAGTAGTATCGCGAGGGCTATGCCGTAGAAACCGCCAATCCCCAGAGCAAACGGTATGAGAGGAAATACGGCGCCACAGAAATAGAAGAGTCCAGTGTAGAAAGCAGACTTTTCGGGATGCCTGAATGCGTTTGCGGCAGAGCCTATGCTCTTTTCATACTTTGTAGACAGGTATGCGCCGCCAGCCATGGATAGCGTACCAGAAAGCGCCACCAGGACTCCAGCTATAAATACAAGCATGGGAAGGTGCAGCGCCGCTCCGAAACCCACCGTAGCCGCGAGCACTTCGACCAGGCCGTCGTTCATACCGAATACCACATCGCGTATGTTTGAAAGCACCGGGTTCCCTGAGACCAGTATGTTTGCGAGTATGTCTTCTACCCTCTCACCCTTCTCCATTACATCTAGAAGCCTTTTCTCATCTTGGCTGAACCTGAACTTCTCGTGCGCTTTTCCGAGCTTCTCGTTGGTGAGAAGCTTGTCGTACTCCATGAACTTTATCGCGAACGTTATGCCGAATATTATGCGGAGGAATTTCAGAAAAAGGAGATGAAGGGTGTTGTGCCGGGGGCGAGCCTTGTAGTTGTTGAGCTGCAGGACTCGCTGTAGTATTGATGAATGCGAGGTTTCTATCCTGTATAGCTTGAGTAGCGTCTCCTTCGCCTTGGCGTTCTTCTCGACACCGGAGAGATACTGGTAGACCTGCGCGTGCAGCGCCTCGTCGTTGTGCAGGTCTGTAAGGTAATCGATCTTGGTCTTCGGCATCGTGTCACTGCTCCGACTCTTACCCTATCAGTAATGGAGGGATAGGCTTTATAAACGTTTGAGTGCCGGAGGGCGCAAAACTATGCTGAGAGATAAGACGCAACGTATGGATAGGGACGGGTTGCATAATATTAGAATAACACCATTATACAATATACAATACGGCCAATCTGCGGCTCATACACACACCCTTACGCCTTGTAGCGTTTGGAGTCAGGTCTTCAATTTTGTACGACACTCCTAAACCAACCAAAAGGAGAAATGAAAACAAGCAAACAACATAAATAGCTTGGCAAACAACACCATACCTGGTTCTTAAGAGGTGGTGGTATGGGGGCGGCCTATCACAGCACAAAGTTCACGTTATATATAGAGCCGCAGGTGTTCCTCAACAGGGTGCAGTACGACACCTTTCTGAGGAGGCAAGCGGAAAATGCGACTGCGTTCATCGGTGCTAAGGATGTATCTGTATTGTTCGAGGAGAACGGTGGCCTAAGGCCGTCACTAGAGGTAATAGAGGAAAGCACGCTAGTCGGCCTGCTTCGCAGCGCCAGGAACCCGAAGGGACTGGAGATATACTCAAACGCAAACATAACGCAGGGAGTATTGGAGCCAATCGGTATGGTAGGGTATCAGACTTTCGTGGAGCTGAGCAACATAGCGAATCTGCACTCACTGAGCAATTTCTTCAGGGGATCGGGCTTCCGGGGCATATCCAACGCCCCTCCGTGCATACTTAGCTACTCTATCGGAGGCGAGAACTACAAGGCGATCTATCTGCCTCCGATAGTAGAGATCATGCCAAAGGAGCGCTTCTCGAAAGCGCTCTCCACCGCACAAGCGAGGCTGGATAACAATGAGGAGCTGGAGATACAGAGCGTGGATGAAGCTGCGGTAAAGACCACGCTGAAGGAGTTCGTGCAGAACGCGAGGTCGATGATCGAAAATTCGGTTAATGGAGGTATACAGGAGATAGTAGACGGCACTCACCGCGCAACTAGCGCATCCATATCCGGCGCACTCATCAATTATGTCCGCATAGAGGGAAGCACGAAGGTAGCTCCGGGCATTCCAATAAACCTCAGGGATGTGATATTTGCAAAGGAGAAGCCGTTGAAAAGGCAGGACAGGTTCCTGGGCCTCGACGAGGAGGGCTGGACCTCGCTGAAGGAGATAGGGGTGGATGGATGAATGGAAAGAAGAGCGTCGCGATAGTTGATTTCGACGATACGCTCTTCTTCGTGCGTAGGTGCATAGGGGCCGCGTCTATAGAAGTCATAGGCCACAGGCTTTCGAGGGCGCAGGTAAGAAAGCTCATGCCCAAGGAGCTGAGGGGAAGGGTTTATGACGTTGCATTCTCGAAATACTCAGACCTCTCTGTGCCAAACAGGGAGCTCATAGGCATGCTATCGAAATGGAAGGATTCGGGGATTAGTATATTAATACTGACAGCGAGACCGGAGAAAACTAAGAGGGAGACGATGATGCTGCTGAGGAAGTACAGGGTGCCTTTCCACAGAATAATATTCCGCGATAACGAGCTGGCCTACGGCAGAGACGAGGAGTGGAAGTTGGGCAAGCTGAATGGTATCGCAGATAAATACGATAGCGTGACAATCTATGAGGACAAGCACGATAACATAGCGTACTTCAGGCACGGAGTAGCAAACCCGGAGAAATTTCGGTTTGTAGAGGTTAAGGAGAAGCGCGGGATACAACTAGGTCATTTCGCATAATTATACGACCGGGATTTTGAACGGGCTTTGAAGTTTCGTACACGAACAACGGAGAAAGGAACCGCACTTATCCGCGAATTCTGATATGCCGATTACTTATCGTTAGCATTCAAAGAGGTCTTCAATTGCGCGATTTCGTGGTTTTGCGCTTGAGGTACTTCGAGTAGGCGTTTATCAAATCGGTTCTTTCAGTGGCGTTTTTTAACAGAAAATCTGTGAAATCCATATGATATATGTCCCCACGTGAGGTGTTCTTTGCTACAATCTGCATGCCACGATTAATATCTCTTCTCTTTCCATCCGCGGTGAAGGCATTCGCCAAGACTTCCGTAAAATAGATTCCAGAGCGAGCAAAATCATAAATCCTATCAAAAAACGAATTGTCAAGCATCATTATCGCGTTGGTATCCCTATACTTTGGCAACAACATGGTTTCTATGATATATACTGTATAAAGACCTTTTTTGTTGAGTGCATAGATTGAACTTGCTTTTATCTCGCTGTCCAAAAGTAAACCCAGTTTTGCCTTCTTAAAGTAAGGTTCTTTCAAAGACACAAAATGCCAATACCCTAAAATATCCAAACGCGCGTTGACCAGGTATCCATATGTATACGGGCTCTTTTTGAATACTTGCACCCAATTTCTCTGCGCGCCTTCTGTAACTTTTGTTAATCCACGCATATATGCATAATCCAAATAGATCAAACGCTTAAGCAACTTATCAGGACTATACCTTGTTTGTATGAGATTATAAGGTACAACTGCGAGTGGCTTTAACATAATATCGTCATATTAAAAAATTTATCAATATGCATGTTTCGCGGCCTTCTGCATTGTATTATTATCAAACAAAGCATAAAAACATTTTTAAGTGAATCCCCCACATCACAAACGATGCGGCATTTCAGGATCATCCCGAATGATCTTTTGGTGCAAGTTATAGCGAACGAATACGCGGCTTGCAGGAAAACTCTTTATCGGAACACTACTCCGGACGCAATTCATTGAGGATATTAGAAGATGAAAAGTATATGATACTTAGAGCACATTTACACAGCTTGCGGTGTGGAATTCATGCATTAAAAATATAAGCCCCGAGAGGGAATTGAACCCTCGACCTTCTGTTTTCTTGTCTTCTTGATTAAACTTCTTTCCAAGAAGTTTACTTACAAGACAGACGCTCTACCACTGAGCTACCGGGGCACGCATATACTTTGAATCGGGCAATTTTATATATTTTTACACGCTTCGGCGTGGCTACTTTTTGATACCCTTGTTCAGGAATTCCATGTACGACAGATATGGAGACACGAGCCTGCCTGCTCCTCTCATGCTCGCCGCCGCATCCCTTATGAACTCGAGCTGCTTTGCGCTTATCGCCCTAAACGCTGACAGCAATGCAGGATATATCGCGAGCAGAAGCAGCGCGTTGACTGCTATCGCGTACTTGCTGTCGTGCATGGCGAACGTCACCCCGAGCAGGAGCAGCGCTAGGACTATGGAGGCCGCGCCTATCTTCGCGGGGCCGGAAAGCGAGAGCTTCACTCCGAACTCCTTGCCGAGCAGCCGCACGTACAATGAGGACGCGGCTATAGGGGCTATTATGAATACCGCGAAGATCGCGCCGTAGGCCTTGTACAAAGGAGTAAGTATCAGGAGCGCTGCAAGCTCTATCGCGACTATGGTGAGCTGGTACTGCATGAAGCGCCTCGAGTTGCCGTGGCCGAGAACGAGCGCGCTCCCTATGCTCCATACTATCTCGGCAGAAAGCCCCGCGAGCGCTATCGAAACGTATACAGGGGCCAGAGTATACGCGTGCGAGAACAGCAGGTATACCAGGGGATACGCGCTGCCTATCATGTAAGCTATCAACGGGAGGAATATCAGCGAGGCGTAGTATACGCTGCTGTTGAATGCGCTGCCTATCTTGTTCTTTATCGCTTCCTTAGAGAGCAGCGCGGAGAACGACGCGAGCAGGACAAACGTGGACGACTGTATCATCATGTCCACGAACCTCGATCCTTTCAGGGCTACACCGTAGTTTCCGACTATCGCCGCCCCCGCGAAAACTCCGAGAAGCATGGGGGCGAAGTTGAGGAGCCCCGTAGTGGCAACGTTCGATACGACTATCGGTATCGAGAAACTGGTCAGCTCCCTCATTACCTTGCGCTCTATTCCCGCAATCTTGGGCCCTATCTCCCTCGCAATGTAACCGAACGCAACCAGTGAGCCTATAGCGAGAGACGCGGCGTAAGCCGCCATCGCGCCAAGCACCCCATAACCCGCTGTAATTAGAAGCACGACCAGCACCAGCTGAACCGAGTTGTAGGAGATGTTGGCTGTCGTTGCTTCCCTTGTCCTGTGCATTCCGACCAGCGCGGCCTGACCTGCGTTTAACAGCACGGCGAGCAGAGTAGCCAGCGCTGCGATCCTAAGCGGGAGCGTTATAGATGCGTTGTGGTACACGAACGATGCTATATATGGGCTGGCTATTACTCCGGCCAGTGCTATTATGGCAGCAACCCCGAGCGACACTACGGCGCCGTTTGATATTATGCTCCTGATCCTCTCCTTCTCTCTTGCGGTCTCTGGTATCATCTTCCTGAATGCGGTGCCTATGCCGAAGTTACCGCCCATCCCTATCACGAGCGAGTACGCCATTACTATAGTATATATGCCGTAGAACTCGGGCTTCAGCGTCCTGGCGAGGTATATCACTATGAGCAGAGAGATCAGGGCGTTTACAGCCTGCCCCGTCAGGTATATCGTGCTACCCTTGGCGGTCTTGACTCCAAGGGTCCTGAAGTCCTCTCCCTCTTCATCCATCAAAGCACTCTGCGTAGATATGCAACGGAAGTTGCTTAAATGTTTACGGGTCAGTCGAAAACCGTGGTTGATGGAATTGTGCGTTTTGCCTTAATAGGAATATTTAAATATCTTTATCCCTTTATCCCTATTATGGAAACAAAGATATACGTTTCCGACGATGTCGGCGCGAGATGGAAGGAGCTCGCGATGAAAAGATTCGGCTATGGAAGAGGGTCCATAAGCAGGGCCGCCGAAGAGGCGCTCGCGCTTTGGATAGGCGCTGAAGAGAGGATAGAACGCATTCTCGGCGAATTCGTTTCGGCCGCGAAAAACGACGCACGTGTCTCCGCGCTGCTCCTCTTTGGAAGCTACGCGAGGAAAGAGAGGTACAACGACATAGACGTAGCGGTCGTGGTCGGAGACGGAGTAGGCAGCAGGGAACGCCTTGCCGTAGTCACCGAGTTCGAGAAGAGGGTGCCTGAAGGAGTAAGGGTAGACATAAGCGTATTCAATTCGCTAGGTGTGGATGTAAAGTCTAGTATACTGTCAGAGGGAATTGTGTTGTACTCCAAGGACAGGAGCGTTGTTTATGACCTCTCTTCTGAAGTGATAAAACAGAATTCTGACTTCGGTGTTGGATTGCGCTCTGTTTTGGGTGTGTAGATGCTTGACAGGGGGAGGATAGCAAAAAGGCTGCTGGATCTGGAGAGGTACTCGTCCAGGCTGGAGAAGATAGCCCCAGCCAGCTTTGAGAAGTATATGGAAGCGGGCCATGAGCTGAAGGCCGCGGTGGAAAGATATCTCCAGCTGATAAGTGATATAGAACTGGATATATCACTGCTGGTCTACAAGGGCATGGAGCTCTCGCTCGCCGGAGACGAGACGAGTCTGCTTGAAAGGCTGCAGGGAGTGCTCGGCAAGAAAGTAATAGAGGAGGTGAGACCCAGAAGGACGCTGAGGAACAAACTGGTCCATGCATATTCGGACGAATCCTACGATGAAGACGCCTTCGCACAGGCGCATGATTTGAGGGATATAGTGGAATTTGAGAAGGCAGTTAAAAGGCAGCTCGGAAAGAAGAGGGCGTGACGACTTCACAAAAGTGCCCCTAAACCATTGACACCTTGACCAAGTCGCAGTAATGATGGACAGGCACGCTCGATTGGGTAAAAGAATGTTGATTTTGTATGCCAGATGGGGAGACCTGCGTGAAAGCGCAGGCCCGGATTAGAATGTTGGGATAATTAGCGTATTATGGGAGATGTAGACCTGAACCTGCCGACAATCTTGGAGAACAAACCTGTTTTCCTTGTCGTTTCTTGCGGTATATCCTCGTCCTTTAACCTTAGATCCCAGACGAAACCCGGAATCCTTTCTACCACAACAACGTCGTCGTCGAGTTTCGTCATGCCCTCACCTTCCTAAGATTGTAATAACTCAGTGCAACGCCGTACTTGCCCTTCATGTTCTTCGCGATATACTCGCCTATCGAGTCGTCCTCGCCGGTGTACTTAGCCTTGACTACATAACCGTATTCGCCCTCGGTTATGTCGACTTCCCCTATGGCCTTTATGCCGAGCAGCCTCTCGGAAAGAGATTTGGCGTCCGTATTCGGTATAGGCTTTATGAAAAAGAACTTATGCGGCTTCGCGCACATAACGCCTCTTTTGATTTTTGATACCTGCGTTGTTCCACCCACCAACCCACCATTATACATTGTATCGCATTTGATTTATATACCTTTTACTTTTTCTAAAATTTGATATGATTTTTTCGGATTATGGAAAGTATACTGGAAGGGAGTATAGGTCTTAAATTACTTTGTAATGAATAAATTATATGCAATTCAATAAGCTCCACAGGACCCTATTACAGGGACTCTGTTTGAACTCTAGAACGAGGACCCCCGAGCTCTCCAGGAAAATAGGTATTTCAAGGTACAAGATTACGAATTTGATAAAAGAAGTAGAAAAAGAGTTGGGGCTTAGCTACACCCTAGAGTTAGATTATAAAAAATTGGGTTTTGGGGCTTTACATTTAACTTATCTGAATTTTGAGAAAAAACCAAGTTTGAAATCAATATCCGATGTACTAAATAAAATTCCATCAATACAGTTGGCATTGGCCACAAATGGAGATTTTGAACTTCTCTGTTTCACAGTAACCAAGACTGCCATTGAATATTCCCAGGTAGAGGTCGCTATGCAGATTTTATTTGAAAGATACGGCACAATGGTACACTCCAGCGAGATAACACTGATGCGACACGGGTTCGTGCCTCTCAGCAATGCGCTTATAGGCCAGTCCGCGATAGAAGGGAGCTATAAGAGCCTGCTGCCCGTTCTTAACACAAACTCAAGAATGAAAATCAGGGAGATAAGTAAAAGGATAAATATGAGTGAGGATCTTGTCCGATACTATATGATAAAGATGAAAAAAGAGCGTATAATAAGGAGGTACACCACCATAGTGACAAAACCGAACACAAAATTTACGATTGCATACTTTTCAAGCTACTCTGTGAGAGAGAATATTCGATCGAGAATAGATAAAGAGAGGAACGAAATTATTTTCCGCAACGATGAGGTGAGTTATGTGAACAATTTCCAAATGATGTTTTCCATAACTGGTAGTGGGCAGGCATTCAATCTCGCGGCTTTTCCTAACAGGAAGTATGGATTAGAGCACAGCATAAATGCGCACAACGCAATATATGCACCCGAAAAGCCCGAGGTAAAGAAGGCCGTCATAATAAAGGTGGTAAAAGGTATACTGCCTCTTAGGAATATCGATGTGAAGGCAAATTATGACTACACGAACTGGCCAACAGAATTCTCCTGATCAGATAATTTATTACTAATCTCAGTGAATTTTTGCTCTATTTCTAATGGTTTGCCTATTCCTATGACAATGGTTTCGTCATCTTTTGGGTGTATGATGTCCTTTATGAAATTCAGCTCCTCTTCTCTTATCTCTTTATCCGGATTTTCTTCGGTAAAGAGCAAGGGTGTTTCAGGAACATGCAGGCCGGCACCCGTCGCCTCTTTCAACTTAATCCTGTTAACAACGAATGCAAGTGCCCTGTTCTCCCATTTTATTGCGTCTGATATGATTTCGCTTTTGCTATTTACAAATGCGCTAGTAACATCATAAATCAGAATGTCGTTTGTAACAGGTATATAATTTGACCGCCTCGGCTGTAAGCTTTGAACAAGCACGCCAAAAGCCACGCCAAAAGCGATCAGTAGGTAGTAGGGCTCTATGCGTGTGCCAAGGAATACCCAACTAAACAGCATAGTAAAAAAAGGACTTGCAATGAAAACGTTCCCTGCGATCGAGGTCTTTACGCTTCTGAATGCCGCAACAAACAGAAAAGTAAGAAGCACGTTTTGTACAATGCCCAGTATAAGCACCCCGATAACGGTCGCGCCGCTGACACCTGAGAGGTTAAGCGAACCGGTAAAGATTGAAAGGAGGGAGAATACTATCAAAGCGACCAGATTGTATGCAAAGATGGAACTTGTCAGTTCGTAGTTATACCTCTTGGATATTCCGGAAACGAACGCGTCCAATACGGCGGCGACAAGCAGCAGCAGAACAAAAGGGAGATAACGTATAGGTATGCTTATAGCTGTTCCGCCAAGAAGAGTTGCGGCGAGGGCGGAAAAACCAATTACTACGCCGGCGATGTCATACTTGGTGACATGTTCCCGCAGGAGTTTTGGAGCCATGAGTATGAGTATCAAGGGCCAAGATCTGTAGACAACAGCAAGCAAATCTGCGCTGACGAAATGCGTTACATAGCTAAATATAAGGGATATACCAGCGTATGCCAAGAGCCCAAATGAGAGAAGGGTCAATATGCCTTTGCCCGTAGTAAAATATGTTTTGACGTGCTTCAGTGTTCTTCTAGAATACGCTACCATAAACGAAACGGACGTACCGACTAGGGAAACCAAAAGCATGAGGGTGATAGGATTTATACCGTTGCCTAGTACGTATGCTATAGGTACCACTGCAGTAAACAGCAGCGCAAACGAAAGGAGGACATAACCGTAAAGCTTTACATTCATATTTTCCGTTTGGCAATCTGTTTATTTAAATACTGACATAATTCGCAAAACGCTTCAAAAAAATTAGGATTATGTAAATTAAAACAAAATATAGAGGGGGAAAATGATTATAAAAGCAAGGGAGGGTTACTAAAATATATCCTGATATAGTGTATGGGCACAACCGTCCCTCATTTTGGGAACAGAAAACCAAGACCAGCTTCACAGTAATCTTTAATAATCTTAACTATAAATTATCAACGCTCGTCTTTGTTTTATGAGAGACTAGCGGTGCTTATACATGGGAAGGTCTCCTTTAGCCGACGCTGAACTGTCGAAGATATGGATCTGCAAGAAGTGCAAGGCCAGAAACAGAGCGGGGAGCACCAAGTGCAGGAGGTGCGGCTATCCCGCGCTGAGACCCAAGAGGAAGGACGTAAAGGCGAAGAAGTAGCGCCTCGGCAAGGATTATAAACCTATGTTGGTTGATTCTAAACGAACGCTTATATCTAATTTAATGAATTGGAATCGGTGAAAGAATGGTAGACCTGGATCCAGTAGAGCAGCTAATAGTGAAGGCCATGCAGGAGATTGGCGCGACTAAGGACAGCAGCATAAAGACCGCGGATGACATAGCGAGGAAGTGCAACCGGCCCAAAGGTCTGATAACCAACAAGCTTGTAACTCTTGCCCAGAAGGGAGTAATAAAGAGAGTAGCGAGGGAAAAGGCCGCTGGCTACTATCTCGTTCAGAGCGTGTAAATATGGATGAGCCAGGAGAATACATAGACTTCATGGCGCGCTACAGGGACTGGATAGCTATAAAGAGGATCGGAATAAGGGACAGCACCAAACCCGAAGAAATTTCCATGTACCTCGCATCTGTGAAGGGCGCGATAGAGCCGAAGCTTTACAAGTATCTTGAGATTGACACCGCTTCTCTTGATGGGTTCGCGAGCGAACTCACCAAAGACCTGAGGAAGGGGTACGATTCGCTGCTGCAGGTCTTGCCGAAGCTGAAGGAACAAGCGACGAAAGAGGCGGTGAAGAAAGCGTGTAAGAATCCTAATACTTCGCAGATAGCGGAATCGTATCTGCTAGGCAGGGTTCTCTCAAAGCTTGGGACCGAACCGTTCGCTACTCCAGAAATGCTTGTAAAGGTCTTTCCGGAACTCAAACTACCCAAGCAGAGGATGCCGAAAAAGCTCGGCAAAAACTGAGTGCTGATTGGATTATTTTGGAGCGCGAATTGATCACTAATTTTTAGTAAGCTCCCAGGATTACCCCTCCGCAAACGACTATGGCCAATCCAAGTATCTGTATCTTGCTAAGCCTATCGTGATATATGAAATGTGCGAATACTGCTACGATGGCCGGTGAGGTGTTTGAGACAACCGCAGCAGTAACCAGCTGCTTTATCGAAGTAAGTATGGTGAATATAGCGTTGCCCAACCCCGATGACACGCCGGCCGCGGTTCCTATAGCTGCCAGTTTAGAGTTCTTCGCGCTTATCGCAGCGCGATTCTTACCCTTTGCCAAAACCACAGCGAGCACTATAGTAAAGAATACCAAGAAGCTAACCAGTGTAGGTATTACGTGGTTTGGCGTGTGATTTATCGGGTATACGAGCAGTATCCAGCTCAGCGACCAGAACACGTTCGCGATCAACGCCGGCACAAGCCTGCCGTTGAACTTCATCCCCTTTTCTATTGATACGAAGAGTATGCCTACTACTATCGCTATTATGCCTATCCCCTTCGCCAGGCTTACGCTCTCGCCAAGTGCGAATATACCGTAGAGCGCTATTAGGAGGACCTGGACCTCCACCGTCGCATACGTGTTGGACGCCTGCTGCTTCTCCAGTGTCTTGTAGAACAGCATATACCCTAATACCAGAGCGATGCCGCT
Organism: Microcaldota archaeon; assembly: GCA_021812105.1. Taxonomy (GTDB): domain Archaea; phylum Micrarchaeota; class Micrarchaeia; order Micrarchaeales; family Micrarchaeaceae; genus JAKATY01. Next base: position 44,023 of record JAKAOQ010000001.1, read on the forward strand.
CAGCACAGAAAATAGAAGCGAATAGTAGCTTATGCCGATAGACCCGATCAGAAGCACGACCGCAGAAAGCACGATGATATTCCCTACGGCGATGAAGAATGAGGCAAACAGATAGCCGCGCTTCGAGGATACGTTCTTGATCAGTATGCCAGACGTGGCGAAGGTTAGCGCGATTACAAGGGCGAGTGTGACTGGTAGCAGCATCGCATTACCGGCAGGGTTGTGCTATTGTTATGCTGCTATGGAATAATAATGTTTTGTCTTGATGGGCCGGGCATCTGCGAGGCATGCATATGCCGCCTACGCCTGCCACATCTTCGTTTCAGCATACCTGCTTATTCCTAAGTCTTATGCTTCTCATCACCTGCTCCGTAGACTGAGACGCTGCTGGTGTTGTTTGCACGCTTTCAGAGTTCTTGATGGCGATCACATCCTTCGCCATTCTTACGAGCGACTCTTTGTTGATGTAGCCCCTGATCGCGTTCTCTGCTATCGGCAGATCGCCGTTTACCGGGCTTATTCCGTGCCTCTGCTCCATCAGCCTTTCATAGGACTCCGCCTTTATCTCCTTCCTGCGTGAAAATTCATAATCCATATTTCCCTTCAGCACGCGCTTCATTTCTTCAATATTTCTCGCGATCATCAGTCCGAACAGAGATGTAGAAGTGCTTCCGTATCCGTTGGCGAGTATGGGCTTTTTATTGTCTGTATTTACTATGTGGCTTATAAGGGCGAGCTCTGAGGAGCCCGTGTCTATGTTACCCACCTTCTTCGCGTACGCTATCTCCTCCTCTACGTGCATGCTTTCTACCAGCTTTTTGAAGTCGCTTGACCTTTTCCTCACCAGGGCGTTATATTCGGTGTCGTGTTTTTCAAACTCCTCTATATGCTTCCTCAGCGGAGTGAGCACATTGTTTATTGTATCCAGGTTCAAACCGCTGTCGCTTGCAGCGACGGTCAGTCCGCTTGAGGTATCATTGATTAGCTTCAAGAGCTCTCCAGACACGCGATAATCGTCTGCAATCTTTTTGAGCTCATCTGCAGACGCGCTTGCTGCCTGTCGCAACGCCTCCGGGTTTTCAATCTTTTTGGTCAGAAGCTTTGCCAAGGAGATACCCTTGGCCGATGCCTCGAACGATGATAGGATCTGCTCTGTCGCGTGGTCGTGCGTTGCCGATTCAAGTTTGTATCTCTCTATCTCAGACGAAACAGCGCTCTTCACGATCTGATCCAGGTCCGAGGCCTTTAACCTGTCGATCGCCCCGTCACGCGCCATTATTTTGTCAAAGTATATGTACACCTCGCCCACTTTATGCAGGAACTCAAACTCTGTCTCCAGGTCTTTGAAACCGGGAAGCAATGTCTCAATCATACCCGTCTGCTCGAACAGCCTATCGTGCAATACGGGGTCCGTCCTTGCGAGATGCCTGAGGAAGTATGCGACCGAATCCGTAGCCATCACTGGATAGGGGTTGTGCGTTATAATATCGTACGCCATCACATATTCGATTTTGTTAAGCTGTATGCCTGTTGCCTTCATGGCGGAAACCAGGGCCCTGTAGTCAAGGTCCAGCTTTGTATAGTTCGAATGATTGCCGAACAATATAGGATGCACGTTCATTATAGACAGCCCCGCGCCGAGATATAGCAGCTCGTTCTTTACGAACTCGGTACTGTCTGTATTGGCCGCGCCCAGAAACTTCGAAGATACAAAGATACCTTTGGTGGTATTTGACGAGCTCTCCAGCACAAACGCGATCGCGCCCGCGCCTCCCGATTCTGTAGGGGGCGTTCCCTCAACATATCCGGCTTCGTCGCTGGTTATGACTAGCTTTTTCGTCTCCGTGCTCAATCCGTCCTTCGCGGAAGCGAATATCTCCTGCATGCCGGACGCGCATGCATTTTGGTACTGGTTGGTGTGGATATCTGACTTTATGTGGCCTACGTGTATGCCGTTCGATTCGAGTATATCGCTGGCCCTGTTGACGTAGTCGATCACCTTGATCGTCATGTTCTTCGAAAGTTCCCTCGCAGATTCCGTAGCGAGGTTCACCTCTGTTATCGTATTCAAATCGAAATCGTTGAATAGCGCCATCTTTATTACCGCGAGAGCGGCGAGCACTACGGGCGTTTCGCCGTTGTCCGGGACAGAAGTAGCATCTATTCCTAGCCTTTCGTGTATGTGCTGGGCTTCTTTTCGCGCTTTCTCCTCCGGATCTGGAGGATCTTTGGGCCTTTTAATTGTGATCGTCTTGGCTCTCTCTTCAGAAGTAATTGCCAGGCTTCCGAGGGAGACCCCCATGGCCGTGATTGCTATCTTGTACTCGCTGCGGTCTATCCACCCCTCACGAATAACCTGCATGATGGGCCTGCCTATCTTCCTATCTTCTTCCTCCATGTCGTAACCAGGCGCTGTAGCCGTGTAGGTCTTTTCCATACCCGTGCCGTACTGCGACATATTGAAGTACGGTTCGTCTTCGAACCCATTCTTGCTGTCCCTTATCATATCGTTTATCTTTGTCATTGCATCACTCCAGATCGAAAGTTGAGTAGAATGGGATAGGCAAGCCTTATAAGCGACGTTGTTATATTCGCTGATTGTCAAATATCAGATTTCTTGATTGCGGAGAGCACGTAAAAAGGAAAAGGTAGAGCCGATGCAAAGTTTAAAGCGAAGGTATTTAGAGTTTTATAACGTAGTTTAGTAAAAGTCGCAGGAGCAACATTCACGTTTACTTTTACTGCCCGCTGGCGTGCCCCCGCGCCGCTTTTGTGTTTAAGAGGTGAAATGTTTGGTTAATGGCATAGAGCTAACCGTTGCAGGAGCGCTCGTGACGGATGACGGCAGGAGCATCGCCAGGATAGATTCGAAGGCGAGAAAGATGCTCAACGTTATTTCCGGAGATGTTATAGAGATAAAGGGCAAGAAGAGGTCCACGGCCGCCATAGTCTGGCAGGCGCATCCGCAGGACGAAGGCCTCGATTTCATAAGGATCGACGGATACATGAGGGACAATATAGGTATAGGCATAGGAGACAGGGTGTTCGTTACAAAGGCCGAGGTTTTGGAGGCGCAGAAGATAGTGCTTGCGCCTCCGCAGAACCAGCGCACGGCTCTGACCCCCGACTTCTCGGAATACGCGAAGAGCAGGCTTGAGGACAGGCCGCTCACCAAAGGGGACGTTGTGCCGGTGCCAATGTTCGGATATATGTTCAAGTTCGTTGTGGCGCAGGTCACGCCGCACGGCATAGTCAGAGTCACAAGAAACACCGAGGTAACGGTGCGGGCAGAACCGGTTTCGGAGTCATTGGTCAGGATAGGCGATGTGCACTACGAAGACATAGGGGGATTGAAAAACGAGAAGGAGAGGATCAGGGAGATGGTGGAGCTGCCGATAAGGTACCCGGAACTTTTCGAGAGACTCGGAATAGACCCGCCAAAGGGAGTGCTGCTTTACGGAGCCCCAGGTACAGGAAAGACGCTTCTAGCGAAGGCGGTCGCTAACGAGAGCGACGCCCACTTCATAGACATCTCTGGCCCGCAGCTCGTCAGCAAGTTTGTAGGTGAGAGCGAGGAGAGGCTTAGGGAGATATTCAACGAGGCGAAGGAGAAGGCCCCGACCATAATCTTCATGGATGAGATAGACGCGATAGCGCCAAACAGGGAAGAGGCAACGAACGAGGTCGAGAGGAGGATGGTGTCGCAGCTTCTAACCCTCATGGACGGCATGGGATCAAGGGGCCAGGTAATAGTAATAGGAGCAACGAACAGGCCCAACGCAGTTGATCCGGCGCTGAGAAGGCCGGGCAGGTTCGACAGGGAAATAGAGATAGGAGTCCCGGACAGGAACTCAAGGAAGGAGATACTGCAGATTCACACGAGGAGCATGCCGCTGACCGAGGACGTGAGCATAGACGAACTTGCAAATATAACCCACGGCTATACCGGAGCCGATCTTGCTGCGCTCGCCAGGGAAGCCGCCATGTCATCGCTCAGGAGAATCATGCCCAAGATAGTCGACAAGAGGTCGATACCAAACGAGATCCTGGCAACGCTGAGCGTATCGAGGCAGGATTTCTTTGACGCTTTGAACGGCATACAGCCCAGCGCACTGAGGGAGGTATTCATAGAAAGGCCGAACGTCCACTGGAGCGATGTTGGCGGGCTTGAGCACATAAAGGACGAGCTCAAGGAAGCGGTGGAACTTCCGTTTAAGAATCCCGAGGTCTTCGAAAAGATAGGGATAAGGCCGATAAGAGGCCTAATACTGGTCGGACCTCCGGGAACAGGAAAGACGCTTCTCGCCAAGGCCGTGGCAACGGAAAGGGAGGCCAACTTCATATCGATAAAGGGGCCAGAGCTTCTCAGCAAGTACGTAGGGGAATCTGAAAAGGCGGTTCGCGAGATATTCAGGAAGGCGAAGATGTCCGCGCCGTGCATCATATTCATGGATGAAATTGATTCCATAGCGTCTACGAGAGGGAACGACAACCCCGACTCGATGGTGTCGGAGAGGGTCGTGGATACGCTGCTCACCGAGCTGGACGGGATGCAGGAACTGAAGAACGTTATAGTAATAGGCGCGACCAACCGGCCAGACATACTTGATCCGGCTCTCCTAAGGCCCGGAAGGTTTGACAAGATAATCGAGATACCGATGCCGGACGAGCAGACGAGGTACGAGATATTCAAGGTACACACGAAGAGGATGCCGCTCGCGAAGAACGTCAAGCTTGAGGAACTCGCGGCCATGACCGAAGGCTACACGGGAGCAGAGATAGAGAACGTTGTGCGAGAAGCCGGGATGTTCGCGATAAGGGCGAGCAAAACCGAGGTAAGCAAGCAGGACTTCGACAACGCGATAAACGAAGTGAAGCCTTCTATACCGAAGGAGCTGGCAGACAGGATAAAGAGGTTCAAGGAAGAGCCGCAGAACATGTACAGATAGACGGCAAAAGATTGCATTTTGTATAGAAGCGCAATACGCAGCGTACAGACAAGGTAGATAAAATGAAACTGGTTTACTCCAATAGGAAGGACGGCACGAGCAAGCAGGTAGAGCTTGACGAGAGCGCCAAGGCGATGCTGATGAACAGGAAGGTAGGGGAGATACTCGAAGGTAGTACGATAGGCGTACCAGGAGTCAAGCTCAAGATTACGGGGGGCAGCGACAACAGCGGCTTCCCGATGGTCAAAAACCTGGAGGGATCCAGGAAGTTCAGCACCCTCAAGACTATTAAGAGCTCGGACAGGAAGGGGGAGAAGAAGAGGCAGACAGTGGTAGGCAATACTATAAGCGTTAACACTGAGCAGATCAACGCAGTGATTGTCGAGGAAGGGGAAGAGGAGAAAGAGGCCAAGGACAATGAAAAGAAATGATGCTCCTTTTCAAGGTATGGAAGAGATTGTAAGTGTGTTATATTGGAAAACATGATAGAAAGTGGAGTGCTCAACATAGGCACGCTCGGCCACATAGACCACGGCAAGACCACTCTTGTAAAAGCTATAACGCACAAGTGGACCGACGTGCACAGCGAGAGCATAAAGAGGAACATGACTATAAAGCTGGGCTACGCTGACGCGCTGATAAGGAAGTGCGACGGCTGCGAGGAGCCCGAGGCGTACACGACCTACGACAAGTGCAAGAATTGCGACGGAGAGGCGAAGCCCGTGCTGAGGATATCACTGCTCGACGCGCCCGGCCACGAGACGCTCATGGCGACGGCCATAGCCGTGGCCAACATGATACACGCGATACTATTTGTCATAGCTGCAAACGAGCCGTGCCCTATGCAGCAGACAAAGGAGCACATGATGATAATGAACGTGCTCGGCATAAGGAACGTTATAATAGTGCAGACGAAGGTGGACCTTGTGGGCAGGGAAGGCGCGATGAAGCATTACGCGCAGATAAAGGAGTTCGTCAAGGGGACCGTAGCCGAGAAAGCGCCGGTAGTGCCCGTGGTATCGAGCCAGGAGGCGAACATCGACGTGCTGCTAGAGATGATAACGAAGCTGCAGGTGCAGAAGGCTGATCCGGGAGCAGATCCGTTCATGTACGTAGCCAGATCTTTCGATATCAACAAGCCCGGAATAGACGCGTCAGGCATAAACGGCGGAGTCATCGGAGGCACGATAGTCAGGGGCAGACTCAGGGTAGGTGATGAGATCGAGATAAGACCGGGGGTAAACACTTCGGAGGACCAGAAAAAGGAGAAGTACGAGCCCATAATAACAGTAATAAAGGGGATGAACAACGGAAGCGAGGATATAACAGAAGCTTATCCTGGAGGACTCATAGGCATACTGACAGAGGTTGATCCCGCCTTCACCAAGGCCGACTCTATGGTCGGGAACGTGGTCGGCCACGTGGGCAAGCTTCCCTCGATGATATCTATCGTGAGCATGAAATTTACCAAGCTAAAGAGAAACGACATACCGGAGAGGGCCATAACCGAGAACGAGCCGCTTATACTCAGCATCGGCACCGCAACCGTCCTCGGATTCGTCATCAAGGCGAAGAGGGACAACGTAGAGGTAAGGCTGAAGCACCCGGTCTGCGCCGATAGCGGGACGAAGGTGGCGATAATGAGGAACTTCGCACAGAGATGGAAGCTCTCTGGATACGGCGTTATCTAAAACGCGAACGCTATTTCTTTTCTGTTTCAGAATTTTAATCAATCGCCACAGGACGTCTCGTCTGCGTGCCGGCATCGAGATTGGATGCTATGCATGGCGTATCCTGTAATCAAAAATGAGTATATGCCGTTAAAAAGCCTGTTATTTGAGAGTGCTGTAAATATTCTGTGCGACCTGGATCCGCGGGTAGAACGACCATTTATCAACATTTTTATTAGTTTACCAACAATATGGTTCAGAAGCCGATATTAAATATCTGGATAGTTAATTAGATAGTATAGGTGTTGGGATGGCGGTAAAGAGGGCGGAGGACGTGATGGAGAAAGACGTAGTCGCCGTGTCAACTACCACGTCAATACTTTCAACTATAACGCTCATCGAGAACTCGAACATCGATCTGCTCCCGGTTCTGGATGACGGAAAACTGGTCGGGATCGTTGACAGCGATACGCTGCGTGGATTTGCAATCAAGCACAACAGGGACGAGCTCTATGCTCCGATAAAGCCACTCATCAAGGCTCCAATTTTTGTAGAAGAGGGTGACGAGATTAATGATATCATAGTGAAGGTAGTAAGGCACAACGTTACCAGAATACCGGTTGTAGATTCTGCCACGGATATGAAGTGCGTAGGGATAATAAGCGCTTCAGACCTTCTAAAATCTGCGGGCGGCAGGATAGACAAGCCCGGCTAAGAGGGAAAAATCAAAATTAAAAAAAAGAAAAGAACTGCTTTCATTTCGCGAGCACTATATGAATGGCGCTCACTTTCGATTTCGTGCCGTCCTCGTTTGTAAGCTCCTCGGACGAAGTGTTGATGCTTTTTGTCTTTACGTTGGGCAGGAACCTGTTCACCGCAATCTCCTTTATATCAACAGCCTTTGAGATTGCCTTGCCTCGCGCTTTTATCGTCACCTCATCGGCACCACCGTTGAACTGCGTCACTACAGCCAACACGTAGTTCATAGTTGACTTCTTCCCCACGTACACTACGTTGTCCCTTTCCTCTCTGCTAGATTCTACTATTCGTTCTGTTTGTGTTGCTCCATCCATTTTATCAACCGTGTTTATTGCAAGTCAGTCAGGCCGGTAAGTACTGGTTGTAGACCTCCCTCTTCTTATTTAAATTACTGTCAAAGATTTATATACCTTTTGAAGCCGAAGCAGAATGCAGAGTGCAAAGTCGGTGCGGTGCACTGGTGCACTACCGCTTCGCGCTCTTCTCTATCCTTTTTACTTCGTATTCGACGTCTATATCGAAACCGCTCTCTTTCAGGAACTGTAGCGGATACGCCATAGAAACTTCTGTTATCAATTTTACCTCCTTGTCTATCTTCTCCTTCTTTGATACACCAGAGTAAGCAAGCACGGACAGGTAGAATCTTTTGAGCATTTCCTCTGTTATTTCCATTACGCGCTCCTTGCCTATTATCCCTTCTTTCAATATGTGCTGTATCTCATTGGACTCCCAGCTATCCTCTTCTGATCTGAACACCTTTACGAAGGACCTTAGGAATTCAGGAGAGGCGGCATAGAAAACCTTGTAGAACACTATTCCGAATGTAGAATATGACCTTTTCAGCACTACTTCGGACGCGATGAGGCGCTCCGGCCACGACTCTATGCCCTCCAGGTAGTTGAACGTCCCTTCGACCTCTTTCTTAACGGCTGCCGGCTTTACGCCAAGCCCTTCCATCAGGTTCTTTACCGCCTTTGCGTGGCGCTTGTCGTTCTGCGAGAGCGATGAGAAGTAGTCTTTATAAGCCAGAAAGTCGCGTCCGGCTGAATGGGACAGCCATCCGCTCATTACCTCGGACACCCTGTTTTCAGAGTACATGAATATGTTCATGACCGCGGCGATTGAACTCGTATCGAACTTGTAGCCGTTAGGGAGGAATATGTTTTTCTTTGTAACCTCCCCCTTCTTCCTCTTTACATCTATGAAGCTGACGCCGCGTTTTATGGCGTTGAGCGGATCTCCCTTTATGTATGAAAAAATGAAAGGCGAGACCCATTTTGGCACTCCATATTTATCAAGTATAGGGTACACTATCTTGTCCATTGTGGCCGTTACATCACCCCATATTAAGATTGCACGACAACGTTTTAAACCTTATCTGAAGCTCCTGTTATTCGCCTATAATCTGTGCTTGCGGGATTTTGTATGCACTTTTTATATGTTGCATGCCAATTAGTCAATGGTGCGCATCATCGCACACCAATCACGGTAGTTGCATGATAACCGTAGGTATAGAGAGCAGCGCACACACCTTCGGAGTTGGAGTCGTAGAGGACGGAAAGATACTCTCTAACGTAAAGTCGATGTACAAGATATCTGACAAAGGTATAATACCGATGAAGGTAGCGGATTTTCATCAGAAGAACGCCGCGCGTGTCATAAGGCGCGCTCTGAAAGAGTCGGAAGCGGAGAGGATAGATGCTATAGGTTATACAAAGGGGCCAGGCCTCGGCCCATGCCTAAGAGTGGGGCAGCTATCGGCACTCACTCTTTCCAGGATAACGGGAGCGCCGCTGTACCCTGTTAACCACGCGGCTGCCCACATAGAGGTTACAAGACACCTATTTGGCCTTCACGACCCGCTTGTTGTTTATGTAAGTGGCGGAAACTCACAGATACTCGGGCTTGAAAATGTGCCGCGTAGGCACTACCACGTCTACGGTGAGACGTTTGACATAGGCGTCGGGAACATGCTGGACTCTTTCGCAAGAGCGGCAGGACTGAAGCCGGCGTGGGGATCAAGCGTGGCGAGACTGTCCGAAGGTGGTAGGTACATGCGTATGCCGTACACCGTAAAGGGCATGGACTTCACTTTCACCGGTCTGCTCACGAACGCCATCGGACTCCTAAAAAGCGTCGATAAGAGGGACGTGGCGTTTTCCCTCCAGGAGACCGCATTCTCGATGATATGCGAGGCTGCGGAGAGGGCGCTGCTGCTTACAAGGAAAAGGGAGGTGATAGCGTGCGGCGGGGTAGCGCAGAGCACGAGGCTGAAAAAGATGCTCGGGCTGATGGCTGGCTCGCATAGGGCAAAATTTTACGCGGCCCCAGACGAATTCAATTCCGACAACGGCGCGATGATAGCGGTTGTGGCGGAAAAGATGCATTCTAACGCGAGGCGCTCGAGCGGGACGATGGATTACGGAGTCAAGCAGAGGTACAGGATAGAGGATTTTGATATATACTGGAGATAAAATGAGAAAAATCTCTGAGGGCGCTGAGGCTTGCATCTACAAGACCATGATGCTCGGCAGAAATGCGATAATAAAGTACAGGGTAGAAAAATCATACAGAGTGATGGAACTGGACTCCGACCTCAGGGAGCGCAGGACAAGAAATGAAGCGAGGATACAGGCTGAACTGTATGAAATAGGGGTTCGCGTCCCATCGGTGATGCTGGCGGGCAGGCACTTCATAGTAATGAATGAGGTGGCCGGAGAGACGCTGAACAAGATTAAGATGATAGAGTCAGGGCGCGGAAGCACGGCGATCAGGATAATGAGTGAGGCGGGTAGTTTGCTGGCGAGGATTCACGATCACGGGATATCGCACGGCGATTTCACTACCGCGAACCTGATGCTCGACAGGAATGGAAGGCTGTGGGTGATAGACTTCGGATTGTCGGCGTTCACTAATTCTGCTGAGGACAAGGCGCTGGACATCATACTGATGAAGAGGTCTGTTGGCGAGAAGCTTTACTCGCACTTCATAAAAGGCTACGTGGGGGGGACGGCGGAAGCGGGCAGCGTGCTCAAAAAACTAGAAGAGATAGAGAGGAGGGGCAGGTATCAGACCAGAACGCTCTCGGTTGGATGACATTCAGAACCTGCCTACTGGAACCTCCGCCTGCTGGTACGATCTTGCAGGGATTAGCGACTCCTCGGCTTCGTACGTTTCGCGCGAGAGCAGCAACAGTACAAGCGCCGCGAAAGATACCAGGCTTATCGCTATCGTATATACCGCTCCACTGCTTATGTAGCTGTAGCTGAACAGTATCGTACTGAATGCCCCCACCAGCGACCCTACCATAAACCCCTTGTCGGAGTGCACGAATATGAGGATTCCAGCAATGATGCTGAACAGCGCTAGGAAGAATCCGAGTAACGCAGAGGTGTAGGCGTAGTTAAGCTGGGCGATAAACGAAAAGAATCCGATCTTGTTGGCGTAATTCGTTATGTACGCTACCTGGCCTATTGCCGAGAATACAAAAACTACGAAAGCGATGATGAACAGCAGCGCTGAGAGCATGCTGAGCCTGTTGTACCTTACGGTGGTTTCAACACCGGCTCCCGTTGATACCTTGTCTATGTCCTCAAGGCAGTAGTAGTTGTTCTTGTACTCTATTATGTCCTCGTAGCAGAAGGGCCTGTTGCAGTAGTTGCAGAGTGCGTAGGCGGGTCTCCACGGATGCCATACGCAGGACTTGCCCTTGGCCGCGTCCCTGCTCTGTTCCTCGGTACGCGATATGGTTGACTTCTTTACGGGGCCGCCTCCGTGCGCGAACTCACCGGATATTATTGACTCTATTTCCTCTTCGCTGGGCTGCAGCGACGAGTATATGCTTTCCACGCTTTCGGTCGGAGGAGACTCACGAACGGGTTGGACCACTGATTCGCGGTTTATCTCCTGCTCCGCTGCAGGCTGCTTCGGTTGCGGATTTGGTTGAGGCTTTGGCTGCTGCCTTACCACCGCCTTTTCCTGCGGCTTAGGCGCCAGCATCGCCTGGGGCTGCTGGACAACCTTGGGTTTTGCAGTTTGAATCTCTTTTGGCTGCTGGGCGACTTCCGCTTTTGCGGTTGGAACCTCTTTCGGCTGCTGCACCACTTCCGGTTTAGCGATAGGGGTCTCCTTTGGCTGTGGAGCGGGCTTTTGCACCTCGGGCGACTGCTTCTTCTGCGCCTGCACAGGCTTCTCCTTCACGGCCTTCTTCATTTTCTTCTCTGACTTCTCTTCGCGCTCCTTGAATATCAGCAGGTCATCAGGGTTCAGAGCCATTCGGTCTACACCGTTTCCTCTCTGCGTTTAGCCGCCAAGCGCTTCTTCTTCTCGAATATTCCTCTGTGCTTTGCGCAGCTTATGCAGTAGTAAAGCTTCTGCCTTTCAAAGAACCTTATGTCGTTCGCGTCGTGGGTATCGGTGCTCAGGCTTATCCCGCGCTCGAATACCACGGCTTTGTTTCTTGGAATCTTCCTTCCGCAAGAACTGCATACTACAAGAGTAGATCTTCCTCGCAAGTTAAACACCTGATAGCTTTTACGATAAAAAAGATTAAAAAGGATTGTGAGTTATGCGAGCGTAGCCGTTTCCGCCAGTC
>JAKAOQ010000014.1 GCA_021812105.1 Microcaldota archaeon
GGCGCTCTTGTAAAGAAGCGCGTTTCTGGACTTGCACTGTACGGCTACATGCTTGCAGGAGTGGGCTCGCTCGTAATAGGGCTTTCCTATCATTTCGGCTTAGGTGCTTTGGGCTCCTATTTTGGAGTAGCTTTGATGGGCATCGCGCTGGGGAGCATAGAAACGCTCGAACCTACCATAATCTCGCTTGTAAAGAGCAGGTTTCAATCGGGCAGGGGTATGGGCGCTCTTACCGCTTCAAGGAGCATAGGCCTTTTCTTCGCCAACCTCATACTCGGAGCTTTGTACATGCTTGGGCCTTTGTTCGCATACTCGTTTGCGGCCCTGATGGCGTTACTCGCCGGCACCATCCTTCTCGCGGCAAAATCAAAACTGTAACACGATATTCTGCTTTGCATCAAAGGCCATGCACGAGGAAGGAATAGAGTTAGAAGGTTTTTAAAATTATATGGTTTTTGATAATATATAAAGCCCTGAAAGGGTTATTATATACGCCTGACTAGTATAGGCGAGGCTTATGGAAGGCGAGATAGTTTATCTGTTCATGTACGACTTTGGGGCTGCGTTTAGCGATGAGCAGCTCTCGGGCCTTCTCAAGAACCAGGAGGACTTCTCGAAATATGACTTCACGAAGCCCACTCCGGAGGAGATATCCACGTTCAACGTGCCCGCTATATTCAACCTCGGAGACGAGGTTCTCAAAATAGGTGATTCACAGCACAGGTTCAAGGTGCAGGCTTCAATATACAAGTTCGGCGGCGCCTCCATAAGGATCAGGTACCAGGTGTCTGACGCCAACTACAGCCAGATAGTGAAACTGACCTTCGACAAGCAGATAAACGATTTCGTGCAGGGTACAGCCGCGAAGGCCAGGAAGAAGATGGAGTCCGCGCTGTCAAAGGTATCCAAGATAAACGCCAGCGCTATCAACGAGACCTACAGATTCTATTACATAGACGGGGACAAGAACCAGATACTAAGCAAGTACAGGAAGGTGATAGCCGGGCTTACCATAGACGAGCAGAACTCCGAGACCCTCTCGAACCAGTACGTCGACAGCCTGATAGTCAACGGCTTTTCTTACGACGAAAACAACGTCTTCTTCGCCGGATGGGAGAGCGCGGTGCTCGTAGACAAGGAGTATACCCACGAGCACGAGCTGCTCATAACCGAGATAGCCAACCTGCAGCTGCTCGAGATGAGGCTCTACCACGACAAGCTTACGAGGCAGGTGAACGACAGCAGCAGGTATCTTGAAAGCTTCCCGAAGAGGGGAATCGCGAGGTACTTCGTAGACTGGAGGACCAGGTACCTGAACAAGAACCTGGGTATGCTGTACGACAGCACAAGATCTATGCTCAACAACGTGAACGATACCGTGTTCGGCACGGGGGAATGGTACCTGTCCAGGATATACAACACTTTCGTCAGCGCCTTCAAGCTCAACGAATGGAGGAGCATTATAGAGAGCGACCTGGAAGCCGTAGGCAAGGAGAGGGAGTTCGTTTCGGACCTTATAAAGTTCGACTACGACGTGCTGCTAGAATACATAATAATCATACTTATAGTGGTAGAGGTAATAATAGAGATAGTCTACTTTGCGAAGATATGAAGGCGCGTTTTGGATATAGTATCCCGATTTTCAAAGAAAGGTTTTTATTTTGTTGTTGAGCAAATTCTATGCCTAATTTTCAGTATAGTATGGTGCGAACATGGCAATAATAGATGGCGAAACCAAGAAGTTTGTGGAGGACCTATTCCAGAAGAACCTCAGCGGAGACGTAAACCTGATCTTCTTCAGCGACGACAACTGCGAGACGTGCAAGGATGTAGAGCAACTGCTCGGGGAGCTCTCCGCCATCAACAGCAAGATAAAGCTGACAAGGTACGATTCGAAGAAGAACGCAAAAGAGGCGAAGTTCCTCGGAGTAGACAAGTTTCCGGCTACGGTCATAGGAGGGAAGAAGATCTACAACGCTTACTACTTCGGCATGCCTTCGGGCTACGAGTTCTCGGCCCTTCTCGAGGACATAGTCGACGCGTCAAACGGCACGACCAAGCTTTCAGAGGAGACGAAGAAGGCGGCGAGGGGCATAACGCAGAACGTAGACATAAAGGTCTTCGTCACTCCGACGTGCCCCTACTGCCCCAGGGCGGTCAGGATGGCGCACCAGCTCGCCATGGAGAACGACAAGATAAAGGGCGTGATGGTAGAGTCCATGGAGTTCCAGGAGATGGCGAACCACTACGATGTAATGGCGGTGCCGAAGATAGTGATAAACGACAAGTCCAGCTTCGAGGGAGCGCTGCCGGAGAACGCTTTCATGGCAGAGATAATGAAGGCGCTGAAAAATTGATTAAAGGCACTAGCACTTGCCAGATTTGCCTGATTCCGGATACTTCCTGATCTGCCTGCTTCTTCAGGTCATCTCGTACGCTATTCCGCACTCGCTCATGAAGGCGGAATTGCCCTCGAGGTAGAGCGCGGACCTCGTTATTATGGTCCTGTTCTCTGGACTGTAGTTGAGGAATATAGAGGGTTCTGACTTGCTGAAGCTTATGCAGTTGGAAGCGCTCGTGGATGTGTAGTTCTTTATCGCGCTGCCCAGGCCGCTAGATGAATAGGTGCAGCTGGTCGAGTTCATTACGTAGAAGCCTATAGTGCTCGAATTCCTGTGCGTCTGTGGTGTCTCTAGCAGCTTCTCAATCAGCTGCGTGGCGCAGCCCACCGTAGCCCCGAGGCCTGTGCTGTTGCTGGAAACCACGTATATTGCAACCCTTGGCGCAGAATTGAACGTGTTTCTGAATGAGGAGAAGCTGGCCTGTGAAGAGCCGGTCCCGAACCTGAAGTAGTAGACCAGTACGGCTGCTGCTATTACTATCACTAGCGCTATCGCTATCATTATCCAGAGCCTAGAGCCGTTTTCCTTCTCCTTAGCGGCCCCATTTGATGAGTTCTTTGATTTCGCCTTGAGCCTGGCTGCCATGAAAACACCATCACTTCGCGAGCTGCATCATCCTGCTTACGTAGCACGAGCTTCCGTTCTCGAAATTCCCGCTTACGTGGAAGACGCTGCCGTACATGCCGTTGAAGTATGTGCTCAGAGAGTTAAGGTATACTATCGGCTTCTGAGAGGCCAGCAGCGCGTCGTAGCAGCGCGATGACGTTGAGTTGCCGAGGGTGCAGGTGCCGTTCTCTATGCCAACGGTAATGACGTGCTTGCCCATCGATGCGAGCGTGCTGTTGAGCGAGACCGCGCATTCGAGAGTCGGAGACGTTATAGGGTTGGAGAGGTTGGCTGCTACTATTACGGTGTTGCTAGACCTTACGCCGCCAAGGAACTGGTTTATGGGTAGGAAGGAGTTGGCGCTAGATGCATATGCATAGGTCGCGTAAGTGTAGACGAGCAGGATGACGAAAAGCATTATGAACAGGGCCTTCCACGCCCTCCTGGTCCTGTGCGTAATCCTTATCTTCCTCTTCCTCTTTAGCCTTGAATACGTAAGCGAGTAGAACGCTAGTATAATGATCAGCCCTATAAGGAACGAGATTATTGCTGCGTAGAACGGCGCAGACGCGAGCTTCGAAGCTACGCTGACGGTAGATCTGGACATCAGGGAGCTTGCAAGCGGCCCGTCTATCTCCTTGACCAGGGCGGGAGCGCTGAATATCGGGTTGAATCCAGAAACCGAAGACTTTATGCCTGACAGGGAAGATGCTATGGATGAGAGCTGCGTGGAGTTTACCTTTGAGTTAAGCTGCGTGTTTATCGATTCCTGGAGCGCTGCGAGCTTGGCGAGCTGATACGGAACGGTCTTGTAGTTGAGCTCCTGCTTTGCTATGAGCACCGTGTTGTTTATCGAGGTGTTGTACACTGGCATGTACTCCGCGCCTATCTTGGAATCCAGGGAATTGAGGCCCTTAAGCATGCCGAGCATGGTGGAGTTTGCGCTGGTTATGTTCTGGTGTATGCTTGCGTTGAGTATCGAGGCAAATTCCGACCCTATGGCTGAAATGCTGGAAGAGAGCGTGGTGTTGGAGAACCTCGCGTCCAGAAACATAGCTTCTTCGAGAGTCGAGTTGTACTTCGGATACGTAGCGTTAATGAATGCGGAGAACTGCGCAGAGAGCTGCTGCGTGATCACGGGCTGCACGAAAGAGTCGGCGTACGAGGCCGAAGCCTTGCTCGTGTTGAGCACTCCCGAATCCGAGATGGGAAGCGACTCAAGGGAGCTGAGCTGGGCTCCTATGCTTGAGAGCAGCACGCCGTTGAATGTGGTATACCTGCAGTAGGCGAGGTCTACGCAGTACCACGGCGCTTTTGTCGGTATATAGGCGCCGCATCCCTGGAACTGGGACGAGCTGAAGTTCTTCGGAAGCGGAAATAAGGGGTTGTGCGGCAGTTCTGTCGAAAGCGAGGATATGTTCCTGTAGAAGGCGCCGAGAGCCCCTATCGTAGAGCCGAAGTCCGATTCATTGAGTTTTGAAAGGCCGGAGAGGAAGCCGTTGTAGCTCTGGTTTAGCATGCCGTAATTGGCTGAAAAGTTCATTATACTCAGGGAGAACACTCCACCAGGGCCTCCGGCCTGATCCAGCAATAGTCTGCAGTTCGGGATTGCCTGGCACGAGAAGCAGTTGTTCGCTGCCGTGCACGTGTACTGGCTGAGCCCGGTCTCTACAAGGCAGTCTGCCAGGGGCGGCGCGCTCTGGTTTATGTACGCGTGCATGCTCGCGCTCAGGTTTGCCAACGCGCTCTGCGCAGGATAGTATTCCGCCAGAAGGTACGGCCTAAGCACGACAGATATGTGCGATTCGTTGATCAGTATGCTATACCTGCCGGAGGTTACGTTTACCACCAGATACTTGCCGCCCGTGGACTTCATTATTACGTAGCTGGCGTTTCCAACGCCCTGCGAGAAGAACGCGGACGAGGAAACGGTCGCGCTGGGTATGTATTTTGACAGGAAAGTGCCCAGCGAGTTGTTGACCGTTATGCTCGTAGGCGCGGATTGCGCGAGCTGCACTGCGGCAAACATAGAGAGTATAAGAAGCAACGGTAGGAGCTTCATCATCGCATCGCCTTGTGATACCTATTGGATAATAACGTTTATAAATACTATCTAAATATACGCAAAAAAGAGCGGTTGACGACGCCGGATTAGGAACGGCGAAGCCTCACGGTAATGGGCGTAAAACAAAAAGGAAGAGAAAAAAAGAGAAAAAGAAAAAAGGAAATAAAATAAAGAAAAGGGAATTGCTACCTTTACGTTGTGCTTGCAGCCTGCTGGTACAGCTCGTTTATGAACTGGTTTGCTGCGGCGGTTGTCTCGTTAGCGTAGTATCCGGCTACCAGTATCCTGTTGCCGTACGCCTGCACTATCTGCGTGCTTGGTGACATTGTTATGTTGTATGCGCTCTGAAGTGCCGCGCTCAACGAGTTGACGTATCCGCTTCCTACCAGTATGTACGGGCTGTTCTGCACTCCCTGCGAGTCCAGTATAGCGAGGGGCGCTGTCGAAGACAGGCTCTTGAGCAGTACCGGTGTGCTCGTCGTGACAGGGTTCGCGGTTATGTTGCTTATTCCGGTTATTGTGTAACCAGAGGTTCCGCTCAGCGTTATGTTCGCTGTTACCTTGCCTATCGAGACGTTCGGTATGTTCGTTGCCTGGCCGATTCCGTACGGGCCTTGGAGGCTGAACGACTTGCTGACCGTTGTGCTCACCGGAGCTACTGCGAACTGCAGCATATCTGTGGTCTTTGCAAAGTCTACCGTCAACGTTGTCGGAGTTATCGAGGCGATCTTGCTGCCCTTCTCGGTCCTGAAGCCCGCGTTCACATTGAACACTGCCATTGATGTGTTGGATGGCTGGTATGTCATGTTGTTCTGCGTACCCTTGCTACCAGAGGCAGTTCCGGAATAGTTCAACTGGAAGAACGGCGATGCCGTCGCTCCACCCGTAGAGTTGACTATGTCGAAGCTCAGCGAATCTACTGCCAGGCTGTTGGTCGGCACTGCAAGCTCTTTCATGGTATACTCGTACCACGCTGATGGCGCTACTGAAGAGCCGGTATAGGTCTGCGTGACTGGGCTGCCGCTTATAGTGAATGGCTCCGGTGTCTGACCGTTCTGCTGGTTGTAGTTTATCGTTCCTGGGCTAGCCAAGGACGGTATGGTCTTGCCTGAAGGCGTATACACTATGTACGGCGACGAAGACACTTCCACTAGATCTGCTAGGTCTACTGAGTTAGTAGTAGCGGCGTTCTGTGTAATGACGTTTACAGTCAGGCCAGGTATCGCGTGGTTGTTGGTTATTGCTATGCTGCTGACGTTGTAGAATGGTATTGGTATATTGAATGACTGTGTTGTAGCTCCAGACGCACCGTTGAAGGTGAATGTCGGGCTCTGTTGGATTGAAGTTGCTGCTCCTGAACCCGTGTTCGCCTCGTATCCGGTTACCTGAAGCTGCAGAGTTGCGCTAGCCGTTATGTAGTTGGCAGGGAATGTTGCCGTCACAACCGAGTTGAACGGAAAACCGTTCGCCACAGTGTTTAGTGGGTGTGGGCTTCC
The DNA here is from genome assembly GCA_021812105.1 of Microcaldota archaeon. Taxonomy (GTDB): domain Archaea; phylum Micrarchaeota; class Micrarchaeia; order Micrarchaeales; family Micrarchaeaceae; genus JAKATY01. The sequence continues at coordinate 6,570 of JAKAOQ010000014.1, forward strand.
TGTCAGCGTGTTCGCGTTGTTATTTACTTCGTACGGTGTCAGGTCGTATGTTATGCTCGAACTTGTCTGACCCTGGTACGTGAATGCGTTAGGTATCTGGCTCGTTATTGTGAGCTCCTGCGCCGGCTCTGTTACGTTGTATATGCCTGTGCCGCTGCCACTTAGGGTTGAGCTCGGGTTTGTATACTTGAACGCCCCCTGTGCACTGGTCTTCGCCGTAAGTGCGTCGAAGTTCGCGCTGCCCAGTGTCTCGCCAACGAACTCAAGCTTCCACACTGCCGGACTTGTTATGAAATTGAAGCTCTGTCCCGGAAGCAGTGTCTCTGCTTGCGACGTTGTACCGTACACTATTATGCTCTGCAGCGAGTCCAACGGGCTGCTTGCAGCTTCACTGGAGTTCGTCCACTGAAGCACTACGTTCCAGTTCGGGTTGGTTGTGGAGTTCAGCACTGCGCCGCTCTGAAGTGTCTCGACGTTCGAGTAGAGCTGCATTTGCGCCCACTTTTCATATGCGTAGAATCCGGCTACTGTCTGGTTCACGTGTATGAACAGGCGGTTGCCAGACTCGTTGACCGAAATTGTCTTTGGCGGTATTATTGAATAGTTTTGTACCGGAGCGCCATTATAGTATACTTCTACTATTGCTGGGTAGCTTCCACCTGTTGCCTGGCCTATATCTTTCAGTGCTACAGTCCACGGCCCGGAGGTCATGTTGCTTCCAACGTCTACTGTTCTCAACGGTGTTGTTGTTGCCGCGAGCTGCAGATATCCTCCAGAAGTAAACGTTGATGCGGCAGATTCCTCTATCGATTTAGATTTTGGTGTAGTGTAGTTCCATGCGCTAGCACCTGGGAGTTTATATCCTATTATTGTCCATTGCTGGCCAAGGAACGTGAATGCCGCGTTGTTTATAGAGTTCGATACGTTTACCGGTATCGGCTTGTTGAAGGTTACCTGGTATGCGCCGTTCGCGTCAAGAAGAGCAAAGTTGTTCACTCCGCTTGCCTGGTCAAACACAGGGAACCCTGTCAGCCAAAGGTACTCGTTCTCGCCATTCGTTCCGGAACCGCTTAGAAGCGCCGGAAGGTTTGCATGAGATACCTCAAGCAGGTTGTCCTGGCTGCTTAGAGTGAAACTAGAGAATGATACTCCGCCCCCGTTATAGCTTGCTGATACGGAGGTTCCAACAGGCACGTATGTTACTGCTGTATACGGGCTTGGCGCTGGAGTCGTTGTCAGAAGAGTGCTCTCCCCATACGTATATGATGTAGAGGATGATAGCGTCTTCGTGCTTGTTAGGGAACCCAACTGCACTCCGCCGTTAAGCACCGAACCGATCAGCGCTGTGAACCCGTAGGTTCCGCTCGTCAGGGCGCTCGCGCTTTCGTTCAGCCATACCTGCTGGTTCGTCAGGCTGTACGTAGGCGATGAGACGCTTACGTGAAGAACGCTCTGCGCTTCAGTCGTGTTTACGACAGGAGATACTGTCGAGGTTGTGAACGCTAGGTTTCCGATCGCTGCCGCGATGTTGGCCGCTGCGACTCCGTCAGAAGCTTTCGCCGCAGAACCGATCACGACCTGGATCGCCGGTTGCCCGTTGTTCGTTATTATTGGGATATTCCCGATGGAAATCGGACCTGGAAACGCAAGTCCTATACCTACCAAAGCTGCGCCTGCTACCATAGCAGTTATTCTTTTCGCACTTAGATGTTTCATTCTATCACTTAAACATTTGTTGATATCAATTCAAAAGAAAGGTATTTAAAGGTATATGCAACGCATAAAATATTTTTTATATAAATCATTTTATACTACGCCATTTGTCAAACATGCCTTCTTTTATCGCTGCATACTTCCCTCGGAAGCCCTCTACGCCTTCATGAGTCCGGTTAGCTGGATACCATTAATTCTGTCCGCCATGCTCAACCAGAATCCAAGAAGCGCGTCGCGGCACCATGGCCGCATCGCCGCGTATAAAGCCTCCTATTAAGTATTGCATTTGGGGGGTATTTATATGTATGCATGCGGTTGCCTTGCTCCCGACGCGGTCCGGAGAAAGACTTTTATATAAGGTAAGGCGCAATATGTATTGTTGTGGAGGGATACCATGAACCTTGACAGGCCAAACTACGGTTTGGGCATCGACTACGGCGACAGGCGCTTCCATCTTGTTTCGGTCAGGGCTTCGGGAGTCAGGATTGACGGGGAGGGCAATTCCTACATAGACCTGTCGATGCACTGCCGCAAGGAAGGAAAGGACGACCTTGACGTTACGCTCAGGCTTTTCGAGCGTGCGGAACATATAACGAGCCCTTTGCTGAGGAATGAGGCGAGACACCCTGGCTACCGCGCGATGTTGATACACGAAGAGTTCCTCGAATACGGGAAGTTCAGCGAGCCGATAAAGTACGATGTCGAACTGCCGTACCAGATCCTGTACAAGATTGACGGAACTCCGAGAGGCGAAGAGCTGAGCCTTAGGCTGGTCGGTGCTTACCTGGAGAACGCGGGCCTGCACGTGGAGACCGGGCTTCCGGAAGACCTGGAGGTGGCGTTCGGCAAACTCGGAAACGTGCCGCGCAAACTGCAGATCCACATCTACCCTGTTTCTGACACGGCGCAGAAGACGCTCAGCCTCGTTGATGCGTACATAAACAGATGGAGGTAGTGCCGGCCACACGGCCGCATAGGATTGGGATGTAATAATCTACACATACATTTACCCAGGTAAAATTCTGTATTCTGGCGATCTCTCCTTGTCCTCTATCGCTTTTGCTCTCGGAAAAACGCGCAAAACTGGGAATAAACTTTTAAGCGTTTTTATTTCATAATAGAAGCATCGGATCAATATGACAAACTTCACGGGCAGAACAGCCATAGTGAAAAGGGCGGCGGTCGCGACCGCCAGCGTAGTGATAGGGAAGCACGTCTACGGGAACCTCTACGGAGTTCCGTTCACGAACCTGACCGGGGCGGAGCGGCTTGCGCAGGTAGTCAAGGACGCCGCCGAAGCGGGAAGGGCGCACGTTATAGACACGATGGTCAAGAAATTCCCCTCGCGCAACGGCTTCGAAGGCGGAGTCTCGATAGTCGCGCTACTCGAGGAGAGTCATATATCGCTCCATACGTGGCCGGAGGGAGACTACGCCACTCTTGACGTTTATACCTGCGGAAGGGAGGCTGATCCTGAAGTAGTATTTAACTATATAATAGAAAGGCTGAAGCCGAAGCACTTCAAGATATTCAGGAGCGACAGGAGCATGACGGACTTAAATCAGGCATCCAGGACCTGACCGCTGCGCTACGCATTTATAGGTTTGCAAGCAAACCATTATCGTATTTTCATGGAAGAGGAGCACACGGAAGCGAAGAGCTTTGGCCGCAAAGACCTCTCAAGGTTATTGTCGAGCAGGTCGTTTGTAGTAATCGCAATGATCCTGATACTGCTCGTTGCGGTGTACATGCGCGCCGGAATGCTGCAGTACCAGGGCCTTTTCGAACCAGACGGATTCTACTTCTATACTGTGGTGCTAGACGCGATCCACCATGGATACGTTGTACAGGGCTACAGCCCACTTTCAGGCTTTCCGAACCACACGCCGAGGGGCGAGGAGCCCGGCACCCCGTTCATAAGCGTTGCCGCCTACTGGCTGCTGGGCGGTTCGGTAAGCGCCCTTACGATAATGAGGCTCATGCCAATACTGTTCGGAGTGCTTGAAGTAATAGGGGTTTACTTCGCAGCGAGATATCTGCTGAAGAGCCCAGTAGTGGGGCTGCTCGCCTCGTTCCTTCTCGCTATATCGAGCGGCAACATAGCGAGGACAGCAGCGCTTGTGTACAGGGGTGACAGCTTCATAAGCCTGGTAGCAATAGTCGTAGTGCTCCTCATGATGAAATCGCTTTCCGAAAAGGAGGCGAAAAGGTACTGGACGTTCGCGCTCCTCTCCGGAGCCGCGCTCAGCCTCGGAATACTGGTCTGGACGGGCTCCCCGTACGTTGTAGCTACTTACCTTCTCGCTGTTGCAATGCTCCTCGCATACTCCTTCATAATAAACGACAGGGAGCTGATGAAGAAGAACCTTGCCCTGACGCTTTCTCTTCTGCTCGCGTTCCTGCTCGAGCACGCTTACGTATACGCGCACCTCGCCAACGGGGGCATAACGCTTTTCGGGATCGGTTTCGTCGGCCTTTACGTTCCGATGCTTCTCGGAGTGCTCGCGGCCCTGGGCGTATCATCTGCAGACATACCGGCGATCAGGAGCCCTATCAGCAGGCTCGTGCTGTTCGTCGTAGTTGCGATAGTTGTAGTCGCTGTTATGTATGCGTCGCTAGGCTCGGTCTTCAACGGGATAATAGCAAATACAGGATATACAGTACCCACTAACGTCCTCAACAACCCGAACGTAAGCCACAGCACTAAAGTAATCACTGCGATAGGCTCAAGCACGCAGGAGCTGCAGAAGCCGAGCCTCGCGTTCCTCTTCGCAAGCTTCAACATCTCGCTCTTCTTCGCGCCTCTCGGAGTCGTGCTCTTCCTGCTAATCGGAGCCAGGTTCGCCGAAGCGAGGAAGATGCACCTTGGCAGCAGGGCGAGCGTATACCTGAACGGGCCGTTCATCGTTCTTGCGTCGTATTTCTTCATAACCGCGTATCTGCAGGCGGGGGCGATAAGATGGAACGCGCTCGTATCGCTGCCCATAGCGATATTCTCGGCTTACGGGATATACGTCCTTTACTCTCTATTCAGGGACACGAAGATGAGCAGCAAGAAGCTCATGGTGGTTGCGGTAGTGGTATTTGACATCGCGATAGTTTACTTTTCGGTCGTCAGCGTTTCGCCGGACCTCAGGGCGGGGCTTCCAGCGATCACGGCCTCTGCGGTAATCGTAAACGTCGTGCTAGCTTACGTTATATTCGAAGGTATACGCGGAGTGCTCAAGAACAGCCTCAGCCTGAGGAACGTCTTCGATGGTTTCATGGTAGCGCTTCTGATATTCAACCTTTACACTAGCGGAATACAGTCCTACACCGCGACGCAGGCCGACGGGATAAACCCGCTCTTCCTCCAGGCTATGAGCTGGATGAAAAGCAACACCCCTACAAACTCTACCGTAATAACTCTCTGGCCGGACGGGAGCGTAGTTGAGGCGTGGGCCAACAGGTCAAGCTACATGGACAGCGTGGCCGGCGAGAACAGCACGCGCATCTTCTACTTCTCAAGGTTCCTGTTCAACACGAGCGGCGATCCGCAGTACTTCTACTCGATAGGCAGGCCCGACTACCTCGTGGTAAGGAGCTTCTGGTTCGACGAACTCGGAGGCATAGCGCAGGAGGGCCTCGTTTCCAACGCTTCGGAGTACGGCATAGACACCATGAGCAGCGTCAACGTGAGCAGGGTCAACAACACGTTAGTATACACCTTCGGTTCCAACACCCCGCCGTACTACGGCGCGAAGGTCGAGGTCGCGACGCTGCACAACGGCAGCAGCGCTGCTGGAGGGTTTGTAAACCAGAACGGCGGTCCCTACTACCCGGTGAAGCGCGTGATATTCATGAACAGCGCTACGGGCAACTACTCAATACTCACGTCATCGCTCAACGCAACGCTGAACTACACTATCATGATGACCTACAGGAACAGCAGTATAACCGGAGCGAACATACTGGGTCCGAAGCTGCCGAGCAGCAACCTCTTCAAGTTCCTGGAGCTCTGCAACTACCAGGAGTGCGCCTACGACAACAGCGCGGTATCGCTGAAGCTCGTCTACTCAAACGCGGACACAAAGATATTCCGGATACTTTACAACAGCTCCGCGTAGGCCCCGGCCGCGCGTACGCCTATAATTCTCCTATGAATCTCATCGCGAACGCGGAGGTTTGCGGATCTTTGGCATTGAGCACCAGTATCTGGCACTATCAAGAAATAGGATCTAGAATAGTTTGATTGGCTATACACCAACGATGGTTTTTATTACATCCGCCATGGCAGGATTTAATGAAACCTGGAGCCCGTAACTTGTGGGATGGGAAAGTAGCAGTCCTTCTTTTATGAGGTCTTTCGCTATTTCTTTTGCGAACCCCCTTAACTCCTTGGGTAGGCCTTTTTGAAGCAGCTCGTAAGATAGATGTTTTGCACCCCATATATTTTGTATCGCCAACTTCCTGAGCATAGCCCGCCTTATCATTTCACGGGATTCGGATGAAAGTTTCATCATTTCACTTTTTAATGTATTAACTGCAAAGATTTAAATATTTGTCTTCCCCATGCACTCTTTAGCCAAAGAGTGTATCATTTGTCTTACGGATTGAAAGGGAGATAACCCCATTATTGGGTACTCTGGATTGATAATATGGAAGAAAGCGTTTTCCTGAAGACACTGGGCAGTTCCCCGGTAACGAAGGTGCTCAATTTTATGCTGACTTACAGGGAATTCGATTACTCGAAAAAGGAGATAGCGGAGAACGCGGGAGTATCTTACAATACCCTGAATAGCATTTGGTCCCAGCTCCTTACAAACGAGATCGTTATAAATACTAGGCGCGTGGGAAAGCAGGACATGTTCAGGCTTAACACCGCGAACAAATTTGTAGTTGAACTCATGAAATTTTTTGACTCGGTACTCAGAGAGTCGATAGAGGACCAATTGTCTAATGCGAAGATGACGGCAAACAACCGACAGTCGGGCACAAACGCCCTATCCACGTTCCCGGTGGTGCACTGATTTGGGTATCCTAACGGATCGTGGGCCACCGCCCTGAAGGAGAGGACCTTGTGCAGTAAGCCAATCAGAGACTGAGGTGCCGAGGTTGCCAACTGTTGAGGCGATGTCGCCTAAATATTGTTCGGGTGTAACTCCAGATGAAGAAGCTTGAGTTGTATTTGTATATTGTGCTGGGCTTGATAGCGTTGCTGCCGTTCCTATTCCTACATTGGATGACGCAAGCGGAAGCCCTGCAAATTGCGCATTATACTGCCCTGCCGTTCCTAGCGTGGATAGCGCTATCGGCATATTACCTGTTGCGATGGTGTGTGTGGAGAGTGCGCTCGGCGTCGAAGAAGTCCCGGAGGGCGAAGGCGTAGTCATTGAAGGATTAGCTTGTGCGCCTTGGAGAAGGAAAGGTATATGCATATCGTGTTTTAGG
>JAKAOQ010000015.1 GCA_021812105.1 Microcaldota archaeon
TGGGTGCGCGAAGGAGATTTGGTAATAGTAAAACCTTCTACTATAGAATTTGATAAGAAAGGGGATGTTATGTATAGATACGAGAAAAATGAATGGGATCTGCTGCGCACAAGAAACCTTCCTGTAGAGAAGCTAACCCAATAGTAATCCTATATTGATGAGCTCGTAATGCGCCCGTTTATCACTGCGGTTATAGGGTTATTGACGGTTTCGTTTATTCTTTGGGAGTACGTATATGAAACCTGTACTGAGACACTATAATTATAGTTTAGGTACTTGCAGTTTAATCCTGAAAATACGTTCAGTATGCCGCCGTGCGATATTTCGCCGCTAGTGTATCGTGATTGTTCCTGTTGTCCGTTCACGAATAGAGTCAAGTTGTCCACGTACACGGTAGAATCAGCATTGTTCATAAACCCAGCATATAGACCAGAAGAATTGCAGTTGTTTGAAACAATGCTGAAAGCGTAATAGACTGGCTTCGAAACCGAGTTATATACTGCGTAATATGTAAGGAAAACTACGAAAAATATCGCGATTAAAAAAAGTACGATAGTACTTAACGGAATCAATAAAGGTTGTTTAATGCGTCTTCCAGCCATAAAAAGACAACACGTTTCTAAAATAAAAGCTATTAATCAACTGAGTGATTTTATGAGCTCCTTAGCTTCTGTTTCTAGATTCTCAGCCGCTTCCGTCAGTATCTCTTTGTAGTCCAATTGCCCCCAGCTTTCTATGTTTAGTATTATTTTGCTGGGGTCTGACGATATTTTTATTACATCCTCCCCTGCGAAGTCTTCGCATGCATTGCAGAGTATACATTTGTTAAGTTGCCCCTTTTTTACAGATAGCTTGTTATCGCTGCCGTCCAGTATATCAACCGGACATAGAGAGGCTATCTTGTTAGAGCCGCGTATTTCTTTCTTAGTTGTGGTTATTACCGGTTGAAAATGATAAGTTACGTGTGCAGGCGCAAATTTCGCGTGTTCTTTTCCGCTTCCAAAGACTGCCTTTGCTTCTAATTCGATTTTCTCCCCTTCGTTAAGCCGCATCAGTAACATTTTTTCATAGATAGGTCTTACATCATCGTCACTGGGCTTCAAATCGGATGCGTATACCGTTTTTGGTCCGCTTTCATTTAGTTTGAAAGTAAACTCTTTTCCTTTCTTGTTTAGTTCAGGCACCGTTTTAATCGGGATCAAACCTAATCTAAGTGCCAGTACTTCGTCGTACATCGAACTGGTATTTTTGTATATAGTTACGTCGTCTATAGCTACCGTGTTAACATCATTAAGGATAGCTCTTCTCAATGCATTGACAAGAGAAACTTTGAAATCAGAAAGTTCCAGCGATAAAGATTCTTCTTCCTTTCCTAATACTTTAACATCCATATTTACATCCTTCTTCCTTTTCTGCCACCCTTTCTTTTGCAGCCGTCATGAGGCACGGGTGTGACGTTCTCAACACCTATTACTTTTATTCCTGCCCTTTCAAGGGCTTTTATTGCAGGTCTAGCGCCAGGACCGGGAGTCTTCGATTTTATACCGCCAGCAGCGCGTACCTTTACCTTTACTGCAGTTATACCTTTGTTTAATATGTCCTCAGCTACTTGTTTTGCCGCATCCATTGCTGCTTTAGGTGATGAACCTAATCTGTCAGCTTTTACTTGTGAACCGCCGCTTTTTATTGAAAAAGTATGACCGTTGCTTATATCTGTTACATGTATTATCGTGTTATTCATAGTTGCGTAAATATGCGCTACGCCTAGTTTTCCTTCTGCCATATCTAAACGTTACTCTCCTTATTTGCCGTACGAATAGGGTGATTTTCAGCCGCGAGTGGCGAATTCTCAGCAAATACTATCTTGTTTTCCTCGTCGCGTTTTACCATATAACTAGGTGTGTCGACTATCTTTTCTCCAACTTGTATGTGTCTGTGGGTTATTACTTGTCTAGATTCGCGTATGCTTCTTGCCATTTTTTTCTTAAGCACAAGAGTCTGTAGTCTTCTTTCCATAAAATCAGTAAGCTCTAAATCCAGCACATCATCAACGGTAGCGTCGCTCTCGACTAAACCAAGGGAATGTAACTTTCTTACGAATTCCTTTTCCTCTTCTTGTCCTTTTCCAAGTGCCTTAAGACTAATAAGTTTCCTTGCACGGTTTCTTATCCTTCTAAGCAGAGATTCGGTTTTCCAAAGTTCTTTTTTGTTCTTGAAACCGTAAGTCTTTCTTAATTCTATGTCGCGATCTATCCTTGCTTTATCCCAAATCTTCTTTGGAGATTTATACTTATTAGACTGTCTTTTAGCGGTTCCCATTTATTTCTTCTTTTCCTCTGTTCCTGCTTGTTGTTGCTGCGCAGTTTTCTTAGTTACGCCCATCGTACTCCCTATCCTACCTCTAGTGTTGGCACCTCTAGATTTGACTCTCTGGCCGCGTAATTTATAATTGAACGAATGTCTGTATCCTCTGTATGTTCTGCTGCTCTTTATGTTTTGGATGTGCAGCGTAACTTTAGATTTAAGTTCGTTGCCTACGTAATGATAATCGAGCCCGCTGTGTTCGTCTTTTCTCCAGTTGCACAACCATACCGGTATGTTGTATTTTTTAGGATCGTAAAGTGCCTCTTTAAGTTTTGATAACGTGTTATCGTCTATTTCCTGAAGTTTTTTGTTGTATTCTATGCCTAGCACCCGCATTACGGCGTTAGAGAATGAAAAACTTACCCCGTGTATGTCTCTTAGGGCATCTCCGACCTTTTTATCACCATTTAGGTCTGTATCGGCAATCCTTATTATCTTCCTTTCACCGACTACTTTGGGAGCCGGCGGCTTGCCCTGTTGCGATTTTCCTTGTGTCTGTACGGGTTTACTTCCCTGCATATCTTATCTTAAGCCAAACTTAGGTATTTAAACCTTGTTTTTATTGTAAGCGATAGCACCAACTTACTTTCTCTCTTTTACGAAATACTCGTAAGACGCACCGACGATTATCTTCCGTGTTCGAAATGGGAACGGGATTTGCCATCAGCCTATGGGCGCTATCTTTATCTTATTACCACACTTCATTTAAAAGCTTTTAAAATAGACAGACCGGTAGTTCGACAATCAAAATTGCGAAGTCTTTTTATGTTGCTTTTCATGTCAAAAGTGCACCTAATAGCACAGAATAAGCAAATTTGCTACAACCTCAATAATTTAAGAAAAGACATCGTGAGACTTAAATGTTGGTCAAAGGTTCTTGTTCAGAACCATGCTGAAGGAGTATTAATTCGCGTTTTAACTATAAAAATAATGAGACGTTTGGATAGGAAGACTTTCGACAGGCGCATAAACGCAGGAGTTTATTGGTATAAAGTAAAAAATCCACTCAGGATAATAGCCAATGGCCTTATTCTATCTTTCGCGAAATATTTTCCATCGCTTCCTGTAAAGCGAGGCCTCTTGAGACTGACTGGAGTAAGGGTTGGAAAGAATGTCTCCGTTGCACCATCTACGATCGACCCAATCTTTCCCGAACTTATTGATATAGGTGACAATGTAATGATAGGCTGGGACACCATGATATTAACACACGAGATAATTGGTAGCGAGTTCAGGAAAGGCCGGGTTAAAATAGGTGAGAATACTACAATAGGTGCAAGGTCATTGATATTAGCTGGTGTAAAAATAGGAAAAAACGCGATTATTGAAGCAGATTCTTTAGTGAACAAGGACGTAAAGGATAATTGTATAGTCGGGGACGTTCCTATAAAGCAAATAAAGCTAAAATGACCATCATCTCCTCACATTAGCAAGCCATAGCCAAAATTTCAAACTTTATAATAATCTAATTCTATGTTATTTCTAAATTTGCTATTTGATCATTACAGAAATGGCGACTGTTTGACTGCAAATCGATGCCCATTAGTTAATCTCCAAAAATTACTTATTTATCTACCCCATAATGTATTCTATGAAAAAGAAAATTTCTGCCAATCAACAAAAGCCAAGCAAAAGCCCGGGTGCAAGAGAAGTGTATAGAGAAAATGCAGTGCTTACGGCAATAGCCGCAATGCCGGAACCAGACCGCAATGTTGGCGAGCGGCTCCACGTGATTATAAGGAACAATGCACCATCTCTCATGCCTAGAACTTGGTATGGAATGCCCGCATATGCAAACGATGATGGAGAAGTAATCTGCTTCTTTCGCAGTAGAGATAAATTCAAAGAGCGATATATGACGCTTGGCTTCAATCAGGGCGCCAAACTAGACAGCGGAAACATGTGGCCCATCGTATTTGCATTGACAAAGCTTACTGCTGATGAAGAGGCAAAAATTAGCGCACTAATAAAGAAAGCAGTCCCTTAAAATTATCAGACGGCACTAAAAATATAGAAGATTTATAAAATGTAATCCTATAATTAATTATGAAATTTTACCTTTCATCGTATAAAATGGGTCGCGAAGCAGCGAAACTAAAGAAGATGCTTCCGAAGAACAAAAAAATAGCATACATAATAAATGCACTTGATTACAAGGTACCGAACCCTGAAAAACTAAGCGACAACCTTAAAAGGTTAAAAACGGCAGGACTTAAACCGGAGATACTCGATTTGAAAAAATACTTTGGAAAACAAAGAGGACTGGAGAAAAAGCTTGCTGAGTTCGGCGCAGTCTGGGTAAACGGCGGCAATACGTTTGTATTAAGGCAAGCTATGCGACTTAGTGGTTTTGACAATATTTTCAATAAACTTCTAAAAAGGAAAGATTTTGTGTATGGGGGATACAGCGCTGGGATATGTATTTTGGCAAAAGATCTGCATGGGCTAGAAATAGTAGATGATCCGCACCAGAAACCATACGGGAAAAGATCTAAAGTGCTTTGGAACGGTCTCGGCTTTCTAGATTATATGATACTGCCGCATTACAAATCAGACCATCCGGAGAGCAAACTTGTTGGCAAAACGGTCCAGTACTTTATAGATAACAAACTGCTGTTTAAGGTTCTCAGAGACGGAGAAGTAATAATTATAGAATGAGCGAACACTACGAAGTACAGCCGGTCACCAAATTTTGTCTGCTAAATACAAACAATTATACTTTGCCGACAAAATTTATGATAGAGGGTGGCAGGTTAAATTTGCTACCGTTATTATATCGAAAATAAAGTGTTATATCCGCAGTAGAAGTTAACAATGCTAATTTATAAGATTACTTTGCTAACTACTTAACAGATGATGACGTATTATCCGATTATTAAACGATTATGGTGGACACTGTTGTTTTATTGATGGCTTACGGTACTCCGGCAAAAAGCGAGGAGGTAGGTCCTTATCTGAAGGACGTATTCGGTGGGAGGGATGTTCCTGAGCACATAGTAAAGGAGACAGTCAGGAAATACAATGCGATAGGGTTTTCTCCTTTGAAAGAAATAACGAACAGACAAGCGGAGCTATTGGAAGCCCGGCTGCGCAATGGCGGCTTGGACTGCAAGGTCACCATAGGGATGAAACATTGGCATCCGAAAATTGAAGAGGCGATATTGCAGATAAGGGAGTTAGGGCCTAAAAATATAATCGGAATGGTTGCCCATCCGTTCAGGTCGCTGGCCGGGAGCGAAGAGTACAAACATAGGTTTATTTTGGCTTCACATGGTCTTAATAGCATCTTTATAGACGATTGGTACCTGCAGAAACCGCTCCACTCATTGTGGGGCAAGAACATAGAAGAAGCTATGTCAGAATTAGGCCGAGACGAAACGTTCGTGATTTTTACTTCTCACGGTCTGCCAAATTCGATAAAGGACGATGTATACAAAAAACAACTCTTGGATTTCGCTGCGGACATAGCTATCGAAAACGGCATAGAACAGTGCTGTTTAGCGTATCAAAATGGGGAACACAAAGACTGGTACGAGCCGGAAGTGATGGAAAAGCTGAAAGAGTTAACTGCGACCGGCATAAAAAAAGTGCTGATCGTGCCGATAGGGTATCTTTCGGACAGCCTTGAAACGTTGTACGATATCGACGTAATGTACAAGGCCGAAGCCGACAAGATGGGCCTGAAACTGTATAGGGTGAAGTGCCCGAATACTTCACAGGAGCTTATAGAAGCCATGGCCGGCGCAGTCGAATCCTCCGTTTGACGCAAAAACCGCCAAGAATGCTTATATCTTTAAACAAGTCTATGGTTTCCTTGTAAGTCAACAAATTAAGGTAAAACTAATAAGGGCGAGAGTACAAAATGGATTTTTCAAGCAAACCAGTTCTCGTGTTCTGGGAATTGACAAAGGCATGCGGATTGGCGTGTAAGCACTGCAGGGCATCTGCAATAAAAACGCCCTTGCCAGGTGAACTAACTACAAAAGAAGGTTTCCGATTGTTGGAACAAGTTGCAGCTTTTGGCAGACCGTATCCCGTCCTGATATTCACAGGGGGAGACCCCCTAATGCGAAATGACTTTCCAGAACTGCTCGCCTACGCAAAAAATCTCGGCATAAAGTTCGCGGTATCGCCAGCCGTGACGGACATATTAACACACGAAAAACTGGTCGAAATACGAGATTCTGGAGCTACATCAGTGTCCGTAAGCCTTGATGGCGCATGCAAAGAGACACATGACGGTATACGCAGTGTCGATGGAACGTTTGAAAAGACTCTTGAAACGATAAAACATGCGATAAGCATCGGACTTAACATACAGGTAAACACTACTGTGATGAGGCGAAACGTAAACGAACTTGCAAAGATATTTCATCTTATAAAGAGTCTTGGAATAAAGACTTGGGAAGTGTTCTTTCTCATAAAGGTCGGCAGAGGTACTAAAATAGAAGAGCTAAACTCGGACGAATACGAAAGTGTGTGCAATTTTCTATATGATGCTTCAATGCTAGGGATGACCGTAAGGACCGTCGAGGGACCTTTTATACGCAGGATAAGCATCACCAGATCCAAAGAAGGGCGATATTGGAATTCGAGTCTGTATAAGGACCTGAGCTCAGAATTGAACGCGTTAAACGGTAAACAGACACTTGCTACATCAACTATAGCCACACACGGTACGCTGGACGGAGACGGTATAATATTTATTGCGCATGACGGCGATGTATACCCTGGAGGATTCATACCGATAGCATTAGGAAACGTCAAGTCAGACAATCTGGCAAGGATTTACAGGGAGGACCCGCTTTTGAAAGATATAAGGAACAGGAAAATTCTTGGTGATTGTGGTGTGTGCGAGTTCAAGAACGATTGCGGTGGCAGCAGGGCAAGGGCTTACGCTTCGTCTGATAACCCCTTAGGATCCGACCCGGCCTGCATAAAAGCCAAAATATTTTAATTTGTTGGTAGAATTACCGGATCTAGAATCCCTCGTCGGACATTATCGGTATTATCGCAGCGACATAATCCTGATCACAAAATCTTCAATAAACTAAGCGCATTAAGAGACGCGGCAAAAAGAGTGAAACGCACGAAGACGATTCACCTTTTGTCTATGTCTACGTATTTTAGGTCCAACTCACCAGTATAGAATTCGAGCGGCCTGAATATCCGGTTATTAGTCCAATATTCAAGCAGATGTGCACACCAGCCGACCATCCTGCTTGCTGCGAATATGGATGTGAAAAGCTCCGGCGGTATGCCAGCCCAGACATAAAGAGGGCCGGAAAAGAAATCTACGTTAGGCCATATGCCCTTGCTGTTTCCAAGTTTGTCTATCATGAGCTTCTCTGCACGGATAGCTATTTCTATGAGTCTTCTTGTTTCGGGATCCTTGTCGTTTCTAAGCTCTTCAAGATAGCTTCTTAATATCCTGGCGCGCGGATCATAAGTCTTATAAACACGATGGCCAAAGCCCATTATTTTCTGTTTACCGGCAAGCGCATCCTCTATATATTGTTCTGTATTGCCGGGATCTCCTATATTCATCATCATCTTCAGAGCAGCTTCATCCGCGCCGCCATGCAGTGGTCCTTTCAATGCAGCCATGCCGGCCGTCACAGAGGAATAAATGTCAGCCAAAGTCGAACCAGCTACTAGCGTAGTGAAAGTAGAGGCGTTTGAGCTATGCTCCGCATGCAGTATGAACATCGTATTAATTAGTTTGGATTGACCACTCGATGGCTTGCTTCCAGTAAGCATGTACATGAAGTTGTCGGTATGGCTTAACGACGGATCCGGTGCTACTGGCTCCTTTCCATTTCTTGCACGTTCTATAGCGGCTGCAAGCGTAGCAATCTTCGATATAAGCCTGACGGCTTTTCTTGCATTGGCTTCGGGAGAGTTATCCGCCAATTCCTCATCCTCCGAAGCAAGCGCGGACACCGCCGTCTTTAATACATCGGTCGGGTGCATTTTTTTAGAAAGAGATCTTGCAAGATACATTACTTCTGTAGACACGGTGCGTTCATTTCTTAAGTCACTTTTAAACTTCTCAAATTCATCTTTTTTTGGCAAACGTCCGTAAAGAAGCAAGTAACACACTTCTTCATAATCGGAATTATCGTTTAAAGTTTCTATGGAATAACCGCGGTAGTATAATCTGCCGTTTATGCCGTCCACTTTGCATATTTTGCTTTCTTGGATGTATATCCCCTCAAGTCCGCTGCTTATCTTCGGTTGTGTTTCTTCCATCATAATAATAACAATCAATAGAATTTAAAATGTCCCCTTTTAATCTTGGCAGGATATAATATCTTATGAAAGTTGAAGACTTCATAGTCGAGTCGGTGGCACGCAGCTTATCAGCTGATTTCAGTGAACAATCCTTACATGAGGCAAAGAGGCGGATAATAGATTCTTTCGGTGTTGCGCTAGCATCCGTAGACTCGCAACCGTCAGCCACGACCTTGAAAGCAATGCGTTATTTTGAAGGCACGGCTTCTGCGTTCGGAGGATTAAAGGTTTCCCCCGACATGGCCGCGTTTTACAACACCCTTCTGATACGTTACCTCGATTTCAACGATACATATCTGTCAAAGGAGCCTCTGCATCCAAGCGATATGCTCGGCGCGCTTCTGTCTTTGGGTTCTTTGTATAAACTCAAGGGCAGCGACGTGATGCGTGCGATGCTTGTCGGCTATGAGATAGGAACTAGGCTTTGTGATTCTACATCTTTGCGTGCAAAAGGTTACGATCACGTGAACTTCCTGCAGATCGCGACGGTTGCTGCACTATGTTCTCTTTTGAAGTTAGACGAGGAAATAACCCTGCAGGCACTTGGAATCTCAACCATACCAAATGTAGCGTTAAGACAGTCCCGCGTCGGCAATCTATCGATGTGGAAGGCAGGCGCCGCAGCGGATGCGAGCAGAAACGCGGCTTTTTCGGTCATACTTGCCAGGAATGGGTTTACAGGCCCGTCCGATCCTATATCAGGAGAAAAAGGATTCCGCAATGAAATAGCTAGGGACATGCACTTTGATACCAGTATTCCTAATTTCGATGCGATACTTGAAACTTATGTTAAAAAATACCCTGTAGAATATCACGCACAGGCAGCGGTCGAAGCAGCTCTACGTCTTAGCAAAGGCGTAAGGCGGCAGGACATAAAAAAAATAGTCATACAAACTTATGAAGCCGGCATGTCGATACTCGCGGACAAAGAGAAATGGAATCCAGAAAATAAGGAAACTGCGGACCACAGTCTGCCCTTTTGCGTTTCTGCAGCCTTTGTTTTTAAGGATTTCGACATAGGCGTTTATTCGCATATAAAAGACTCAAGGATACGCAGCTTAATGAGAGTTACCGACGTGGAAGAGCTAGGAGAATATACGCGTATGTATCCCGAGGAATTACCGACTAAGATAAAGGTCTACACGCGCGCCGGCGTATTTGAAAACGAAGTAGCTATACCAAGAGGACACTCCAAGAACAGGATTACAGATTCAGAAATAGATGAAAAATTTATTAGTCTTACAAACGATAAAAGACTATTGGAAACGCTGTGGAGTTTGGATAATAAAGAGGTTGATAAACTTGTCAAACTTACTTAATGACGAAAAATTTCTAGTCGTACCCGGCGTGTTTAACCCGTTTACCGCGCTTCTCGCGGAGAAGGCAGGGTTTAAAGCAGCTTACCTTTCAGGCGGAGCACTTACCTCTTCCTATGGAATCCCAGATATAGGATTGATAACGTTGAAAGAAATAGAAGAGATGGTCAAAAAGATAAGGGAAGTGACTTCTCTGCCGCTCATAGTCGATATGGACACCGGATTCGGAGAGGCAATAAACGTCTACAGGGCCGTAAAGACCCTCGAAGCGGCGGGAGCTAACGCAGTACATTTAGAGGATCAAAAGATGCCAAAGCGCTGCGGACACCTGAACGGAAAGGAACTCATAGACGAGAGCAATATGGCAGAAAAAATAAAAGCCGCTATAAAAGCGAGAAACAAAATGCTGATAATAGCAAGGACAGATGCCCGCAGCGTAACTGGGTTCGATGACGCTGTAAAACGCGCGAAAGCCTATGTGGCAGCCGGTGCGGACATGGTATTCCCCGAGGCCCTGCAGACGAGGGAAGAGTTCAAGGCTTTTGCATCAAGCGTAAAAATACCACTCATGGCCAACATGACAGAGTTCGGAAAGACGCCTTTCATAAAAGCAGGCGAGTTCAAGAAGTTAGGATACAAGTTTGTGATATTTCCCGTGACGTTGTTCCGAATAGCGGCAAGGTCAATGGAAGAGGCCTTGGAAGTACTAAAGAAAGAGGGAACACAGGAAAATCTTATAGATAAGATGATGACAAGAGAACACCAATATTCCATCATAAAATACGACGAATACGAAGAAGTTGACAATAATACAAAAATTTAAAAGATTTTTATTTAATTATTGTTTAGATAATTGATTATTATTTGATGCTGGTCGAAAACAACAATTTGACATGGATAAGAAGAATTATAACACCCATAAGAAAAAGTTACTGCCTTTAGTAGCCATAATTTTAATACTCGCTGTAATATCCACGTTAGCAATCGTACTATACCATACTAATCCGGTTAAAAACGCACAGAATACCAACGTGAACAACAACGCTACCCAATTCGATCCTTCTGCCCATCTTTCCGCCGCGAATTTTGCATTGGTTGCTCCAGAGCAGATTCTTGCGGGAAATACCCAGTTCATAACCTTAGCAAGACAAAAATACGTTTTTTTGTACGCGAACGCTTCTAATTTTACGTCTGTGGACGGCTCGCAGTTCATAATCATCGTGGTCAACGGTACGGGACCGTATATGAACCTCGCACTTTCGGTTTTCAATGCCACCGCATTGGACTATGCGATTAACGACACAAAAGGCATAATCCTGAGCAAAAAAGACGTATGGGCAAGCGATCAGACGGTGTTCGTGTTAGTAGGTTTCAAAAATGACAGCTCTCTGTCTTCCGCTTTGTTAAAGTTTTTTGTAAAATCGCCCGTTTACGCGCCGCGTAAACTAACCGGGAAATTTATATCTTTTAACTCTACTTTGAAGAATTTGTCATCTGGAGTGCCATTTAATTCAAGGGACCCCGTACTAGAAGCGTTTTTGGATGGATCGTATGGGCTTTCGCCCCAGGACACCGCCCTTTCATATCCGTACGACTACTACCTGAATTTTGCGTATTTACTCTATTATGCGCCCGTCCTTAGCTCATATGCCCCTGGATTTGGGGGAGAAGAGTCTGGATTAAATTTGCCTATGAGTGCGATGCTTTGTATACCTCCGCCCCCGCCTCCAGACGGTTCTTCGATCTGCGTAGGGAATTATGTTGCTATGCCAATATTCCAATTTGGGATGTATGGAGTTTCACAGCCACAAGCTTCATTCGATACTGGCGATTGCAACTTTTTCGGTATAACCGATTGCATCGATACAGAAGGTTGGGCAGTATCGGGAATAAATCCGCAGCTGCCTTATGCACAGATACCCAGCATATTATACGGTTTTACTTCGACATTAAGTGGTATCCCTCCCTCTCTAACCGGCACGACAGGACCGGTAAGTAGTGCAACACCGTTAACGTGGTGGGAGTATGGACCTGGTTCGGTAGGCACGACTACGGGAGGAATTCAACAGAACATAATAACGCAGAACCAGACTTTACTTTTAATGGACGCGGGTGTAGAAGCATTCTCGGCTCCATACAGCGAGACTCCGTCAGGTAACTTCACGGGATACACAGGTAATAATACAGTAACGTATTCCTGCGACTCGTCGCTCTGCGGAATGGACTTTAACTATTATATTTATGTTCTGATGACCGAATCTTCAACCGTACCGTCTAGCGCATACGTCATATCGCCGTCAAATTATAATCTGGTACCGGGAAGCAACTATTATGCGTTATTTGATCCCGTCACTCTAAGTACGCCAACGATAATCGTTACGCCGGCAGCTACTTACTATTTCAGTTATTGGAGTGTTTATTCAGAAATCGGCAGCAACCAATATTACCAAATTTTTGACACTTCTAATGCGACGTTTCAGATAACCGGGCCAACGCAGGCAAAAGCGATATACACAAGAAAAGTAATGTCAGGAAGCATAACGGCAGAGTCCGGTTTTATGACTCCAAGTGCATACTATACCTGCCCGCCTCCATTGAGCAATTGTAACAACATGTCCTCAATTAATCCGATAGGAGGCGTGAATATAAAGATAACCGGACAGAATGGCACTGTACTTTTTTCAAACTCCACGAATTCTAACGGTACCGTGACGTCCCCTGTATTACCGGGAGGTTGTTACAACGTAAACGCATACAAAAACGGATATATTTTTTCAGTTGAGCCAAACCCCTTGTGTGTCAACGGCAACACAGGAGTGTATGCAATAGACGTCAGCCCTTACATATTAAAGATAAACTGGCCGAATGGATATCCTTCATTTGACGCCCCGCTTAATAAGACAATCAAGATAAACGTTGCGCTTAATTATTCGAATGGAGATGCAGCTTCGAACATCCCCATCCGCGCATCCGCTGGCGTAGGCACAATAAATAGTTCCATAACTACATCAAGCAACGGTTCAGCCGATTTTATTTGGTATTCTGGGAGAAATTCAGGCAAGACCGTATTGAGCTTTACTCCAACCAGTATTTTCTGGCAGCCACCTGCGTATAAAGTTCCCGTGATAGTCTACCCTAACAACACGACATTTGCATACGTGAATATCGCGCTAAAAAACAGCACATTGTACGCATCCACTTATGGATCGGCCTTCAGAGACAACGTATCCGCTAGTTTTTGCAGGGTAATATTCAGTTATCCGTCAAATATAACCGATGTATGCAGTGCCTCATCGCCTATGACATTCAGCCTTACGTGGTTGCCTTCGGGCATAAATTATACGTTTAATCCGAGCACTACGCCGGCAAATTATACGATAAACAGCTCAAAATCGATCCTTTATATAAACACAAGTAATCATCTAAGCGTAGGCGTTTACAAGACAAACGTTGCTGTAAAAGTTACTACAGCATCCGGCGCATTATACAATGCGACAGTCCCCCTGTCTATAATAGTTAACCAGTACGGATACTACGGCCCTTAAGAGGAAAGAAAATAAGACTACACGCCAAATTTTATGCGCTTAATCTACAGTGCATATGATATGTAAAGAGGCGACATGTATACCGCAAGGGAGAACGATGCAATCGCACCGGCGATAAATAAGACCCATAATAATGCCAATACTGCA
>JAKAOQ010000016.1 GCA_021812105.1 Microcaldota archaeon
GATCATTCAGAGGAATAGGCAATCCTATGGTCAAAAAAGGAGAAACAAAAAGGTTAAATAAGATAGTGTTTAATATAAACTTCATTTGCGTTTTTTACGTGTAAGTATGGCCGAAAATTATGATATAATAGTAGCTGGGGCAGGAATGTCTGGATTGACCGCTGCAGCCATGGCCGCAAAGAACGGAGCCAGGGTGCTGCTTCTCGACAGGAACGACAGGACCAACGTAGGCAGAAAGACGAACTGGGGCTGGGTATGCGGTGACGCGGTGGCAGAATCACACCTGGACTTCATCAAGTCCAACCTCGGTGTAACGTTCGATTATCCTGAGCTCGACATAAGGGTTGAGGGGGTTACGGCAATATCACCAGACTTCAAGTCGAAAGTGCTTTTCGATGAAGGAGCGGGTTACGTGCTCAACAGGCCCCTCTTCGAAGGCAAGCTTCTAGACAGCGCGCTGAAGAACGGGGTCGAGTATACTCCAAACTTCGAGGTGGAGCGCCCGATAGTGGAAAACAACTACGTTGTTGGTGTTGCCGGAAAGGACGCCAACAAGGAGCACAAGGAGTTCAAGGCGAAGGTTGTGATAGACGCGCTCGGCATATCTACCACGCTAAGGCGCCTTCTGCCCAAGAACGAATACGTAGAAAACATGCTTGACATAAATGATCTCGAGCTAACCGGAAGATTCCTATACGAGTTTGATCTGGATCACGAAGATGAGTTGTACTACAGCAAGAAATACGCACTCATACATCTTAATCAGGTCGTATCGCCGGGAGGCTACGGCTGGGTCTTTCCGAAAAAGGGCAACAGGGCCAACGTGGGAATAGGCGTCCAGAAAACGAGTCTCGAATTGAGGAACAAAAAGCTCAACAAGAAGGATACGCTCCAAAGCTTGATGAAAGAGTACGCGCTCTCAATCCCCGTCTTCAAAAACCTGAGGCAGTTCACCGAAGGACCGAACGGAGGGGAAGGATACTGGTCGGTTGCCGTGCGACATCAGATGGAGTCTCTTACGTTCAACGGCTACATGGGTGCCGGAGACAGCATGGCCATGCCGAATCCGATAAGCGCCGGTGGAATAGGCCCCGCGCTGACAGCTGGAATCCTGGCCGGAATAGATGCGGTCGAGTCGATCAACAAAGGCGACGTTAGCGCCGAGGGGTTATGGAAGTATAATCTCGATTTCAACGAGCACTACGGCAAGAAGAGCGCCAGCCTTGAGGTGTTCAGGGTGTACCTGCAGTCTCTGAACAACGACCTGATAAACTACGGTATGAAGATGTTCCTGACGGCGCAGGAGGCAAAGCAACTCAGTTACGGATTGGTTCCAGAGCTGGGCCTCGCGACCAAGTTTAAGCTCGCCCTGCAGGGTGCCGCGAACATAAACGCTTTCAGCAATCTTCTCTACGTAATGAGCAAGATGAAGGAGATCAACGCGCTTTACGAGAAGTATCCGAAGACGCCAAAGGAGTTCCTGCCGTGGAAGGGTAAGGTAGAAAGCGAGGTAAAGGAGTTCAAGGGAAGGTTTAAGCCAAATCCGGTGTAATGGTAAATAGTATTACGATGATTCTATGCAGGACAAAGAAGAATACACAAAATACGAGAAAGCAAGAATCATAGGCGCGCGTGCACTACAGCTCGCCTACGGGGCACCGCCGCTAATAGATGTCCCGGAAGGGATTAGCAATCCGCTGGATCTGGCAGAGCTCGAATTTGAAAAGGATGCGATACCTATAACGATAATAAGGGAGTCCTAATCCTGTTTTGCTGTTATCTGCCCGTGTGCGTCATTTCAGCGATGACACACGCCCAGCAAATTCACCGTTTAGCAGATACACCTCGGCCCTGCTGTAATTGAATATTCCGTTTCTGAGCAGCGGGTTAAGATTTTCTTTTTTTGATAGCTGTTCGACCCCCGTTCCAAGTATGAGGTCGTTGAACGCAGGCATCGAGATAAGCTTCGCTTTCTTGTTGTATCCCCTGTAGTACTCTCCCGCCTTCTTTGATACGCTCGATACCATCCACGCTTTGTACCTATAAATCGTCCCCTTTTCATCCTTCAGCGTGACGCCGACATGGCTGTGCGCCGTTATCAGATAGTCTCTCTTCATAGCCCCAGCGGTCGGGAAGGCGTTTCCGTGGAACAATGCGTATCTGCCGAGCAGTATCTCTTTCCTGAGGCGTATTCCCGTTATCTCTTCAAGATGGGCATCGTGATTCCCTTCGGCTACAACAACCTCTATCCCCTTAAGGGCATCGAAGAAGGATTTTATGTTCCGCAGCTCGTACGAATCCGGATACAGTACGCTGTCCTTCACGTCACCTAGCACTATCAAAGAGTTCGCGCCGAACTCGTTCATGATGCGCTTTATCTTTTTTGCCATATTCTCAGCAAGGCCGTATACGTGTACGCCCCTGCCCCTGAACCTCGCCTCGAGCCCTATGTGCAGGTCACCCACGACGAGATACCTCTTCCCGTTCTCATCTATTACCAGCGCGGGCTCGTCCAGTATGAACATCACATTCTCTTTACTTTGCACATTGGCACCTAGTTACACGCATAACTTTTCTGCACCGCTATTTTATTATATAACTTCCTATCAAAACGGTTAATACAATACTACTCGTGTTATAAATGGCGGGGCTTTCACCAACCATAGGCAGGATAGCGGGCATAAAGATAGAACTCCACTGGTCCTTCCTGCTGTTGCTGCTGTTCGTCCTGGTACTTAGCCTCTATGTTTTCGCGCTTTTCGTGATACTCTTCGTATGCGTGCTGCTGCACGAGCTGTCGCACTCCCTTACATCGCTGCACTACAAGGTGAAGGTAAATAAGATAGTGCTTCTCCCGATCGGGGGGATATCTGTAATGGATCTCGATACCGTAAAGCCTAAAGAAGAGTTCAACATCGCACTGGCCGGGCCCCTGGCGAGCTTCGCCCTCGGGGCGCTATTTCTGCTCTTTATACCGCTAGCTCCGGCTGGCATAATACACCAGACCGTGGTCTTTACCGCGGAGATAAACCTGCTCCTCGGTGTATTCAACATACTGCCCGGTTTTCCGCTCGACGGAGGACGGGTGTTCAGGGCGTACCTTCAGAGGAAGCGCAGCTATCTCAAGTCAACGCAGATAACGGTGAAGCTGAGCAACGTGGTTCTTGCCCTGTTCGTTATCGGCACTATAATATTCGCGATATACGCAAAAGGATACAGCCTGCTCAACAGGGAATTCCTGGTATTCTATGACGTCTTCATAGTGATGTTCCTCTATTCTGGATCGCAGGCCGAGCTGCAGTCCGCATACGCGAAGACGTACGCATCTAATCTATACGTGAAAGCAGCGTTGAGCAAGAACTTCACGGTCGTTGACAGGAACGCCAGGCTGTCATCAATATACGAAAAGATGCTGAAGTCGCACACACACATAATACTCTTCAAGGATGGAAGTTCGGTCAAGCTCGCCCGCATACCCTCAAGGCTGCAGTCCGCTAACGATGCGAGTCCGAGCGTGCTGTCACGGCCGGTCTACGCTTACGGTATGGAGCTGCCCGTCGTGTCGTACAACACCAAGCTTTTAAAGGCAGTGGGAGAGATGCAGTCGCGCAACGCCCCACTGGCGGTAGTCACGGCCGGCAAGAAAATAGTTGGAGTGGTGTTCTCACAGCACGCGGACTCTATAATAGCGCTGCACGTATCGAAGGCAAGGCAGCTCCATAAGGCGTACCAAAAGTAGAGAGAAACAAATAAAAGGGTTTCAGAGCCATATTTATTGACGTAAAGCGACCAGGTAAGGAAATGCTCTACCTAGACAGGGTGTCTCTTCATAACTTCAAGTCTTTCCGCAGCGCTACAATAAGGTTTAGCAAGGGTTTCAACTGCATAGTCGGACCGAACGGCTCCGGCAAGTCAAACATATGCGACTCCCTTCTTTTCGCTTTTGGAGAGAATTCGCTGCGCAGGATAAGGGTTACGAACTCGACGCAGCTGATAAACGACGCGGCGAAGCCCAACCCCGACGACGGGATAAGGAAGGCGTGGGTATCTGTGAAGATGTCTGGCGACAGCGATGTGGAGATAGTCCGGCACATAAAGTCGAACAACAAGGTAGGCTACAGGCTCAACGGGAAGCACGCTACGCGGCAGGAGGTTATAGACATGCTGCGCGCAAACAGGGGAGGCATAGAGATAACCAACACCATAACCCAGGGTGAGATAATAAGGGTGCTCAACCTGAACGCGAAGGAGCGCCGCGGCCTCATAGACGTTGCGGCCGGCATACGCGAATTCGACGAGAAGAAGGAAGCGTCGATGAAGGAGCTCGAGAAGGTGGAGGAGAAGATAAACGGATCGAAGATAATGCTTAATGAGAGGATGGGCTTCCTCAACGAGCTGGAGAAGGAGAAGGCCGACGCGGAGAGATACATCGAAATGACCTCTGCTTTGAAAAGGGTAAACTACACCATGCTGAAACTCAGGGAAAGCCAGCTTACCGAGGAATTTTCAAGGGCTTCGGACGGGCGCGCAGAGGCTCAGGCAAAAAGGCAGAAGATAGAAGAGAATATCGCCGAATCCGGAAAGGAGATATCGCGGCTGAGCTCCGAGAAGGAGAAGAAGAGCGGAGAGTTGAACAAAAGGTCAATTGAGGTCAACTCCACAAACCACATAATAGAGGAGATCGCGAAGGACATAGCGGTAAAAGAGGAAAGGATAAGGTCACTGGGGTCTATGATGGAATCTTATGCCGCCAAGCAGAAGGCGAGCAAGAACGAGAAGGCAGACCTGTCCAGGAAGTCAGAAAGCAATAGGAGCGAGATCGACTCCCTGAGGAAAGAAGCTGAAGGCAAGCTGAAGATTCTTGCCGAAAGCGAGGTGTACAAAACCAGCGAAGAAAGCGAGACTAACCTTGCGCAAGAATACGAGAATGTACGCGCAGAAATAGAATCGGTATCGCAGGAAATAGAAGAGATTCAGGCTGAGCACAGCCATTTATTGGCGTCTATCGAATCCTCTAACGCGAGAATAAACTCCCTGAAAGAGGAGCTGCAGCCTACTACAAAAGAGCGTTCCGCGTTGGAATCTTACCTATCCAGCGCAACAAAAGAAATAGAAATGACGAGGAAAGAGTCGGAAAAGAAGCGAGCATTGCTGAAGGAATTAGAGGGCAAGGCAAAGGAAATAGCCGAAAGGGCTGGAGCAACAGACCTTGAGATACTGCGCGCGAAGGAGAAGGTTTACGTTGCTGGCGCTTCTGACAAAACACTCGCGCTCCTCAAGAAGAATATGCCGCGGGGCTTCTACGGGCGGGTGAAGGACCTCTGTGAATTTGACGAGAAGGATTCAAACGCCATATACGCCTCTGCCCAGAGCAGGATAAACTATTTTGTTGTTGATACCATAGAGGATGCAAACAAGGCCATAGATATCCTCAAGAAGAACGGAAGCGACAGGGCGTCGTTCATACCGCTTGAAGACATAAGGCAGAGTTCGCGTGCAAAAATCACATCCTTAAAACCAATCATAGAGCTGGTAAAGTATGATAAGAAGTTCTCGAACGCGATAGGATACGTTTTCTCAGATACCTACCTGGTAGAAAGTGTTCCGGAGGCGAAGAAAGCCGGCATAGGAAAGGCCAGGTTCGTAACTCCAGGAGGCGAGCTGGTAGAATCTTCAGGTGTTGTTACTGGAGGTCTGATACGCCAGCAGCCATCGTTAGCCTCGCTCAATTCAAAACTCGAGTCCCTGCAGCGCGAGAGATCGGCTCTATCCGACGAGGCGGAGGAGAACTCGGCCAAGGCTGAAAAGATAAGGAAGGAGATTGCCGATTACGAAGTGAAGCTTCTTTCGAAAGATTCTGAGTACAAAAGGAGCATCGAAGAGCTGAAGAAGCTCGATGCGCGGATGACAGGCATCAAAAACGCAATAGGCGAGGCAGAATTGGGCGCGGGCAAGGTGCTGGAATCCCTCGCTTCGCTGAAGGAAAAGGCCGGAATGCTCGGTGATAAAAAAGCGGGACTGAAGACCGAAGAGACCAGACTCTACTCTATCATATCCGGCAAGCTCTCGGAAACAAGGGGCAGGAGAGCCGACAAGGAGACCATGGAAAAGATAAAACTGCTCAGAAGCGAAATCGAACAGATGAAGATGAAGATGGCGTCGCTAGAGAAGGAAGACGAGATGATAGGAGCCAGGTCAAATACAATTTCGAGCGAGCTCGCGACCGTGGAAGACGAACTCGGAAAGGCTTCGGCAGAGAGCAAGTCGCTGAAAGAAGATGCAGAAAAGCTGTCTACAAAAAAGAGGGAGTTGGAGACCACGATAAGGAGCCACGACTCGGAATCGGCATCGCTCTACAAGCTGATATCGCAGTACGAGGAAAAGATATCGGCCCTCTCGTTTGAAAAGGGAAAGTCAGAGAGCGAGCTTTCAAAAATCAAGGACAAGATGCAGGAATACGAGATGATTATAGCGCAGGCGCAGACCAGGCTGGGGGACATAAAAGTGGAGCTGATGTCGTATCAGAATGTCCAGCAGCTAGACATACAATCTCTCAAGGCCCTGGAAGAGAAGGCCGCCGTGCTAAAGAACGAGATAGAGGTGCTCGGCGCCGTGAACCTTAAGGCGCCGGAGATGTACGCCGAGAGGAAAAAGATGGTGGAAGAGGCATCGCAGAAGCTCTCCACGCTGGAAAACGAGAAGAACTCCATACTATCAATAATAGACGAGGTGGAATCGAAGAAGCTCAACATATTCAACGAGACCCTCGCAAAGGTAAACGCGAATTTCTCCAGGCTCTACTCAACCGTATTCGAAGGTAACGCTACGCTCGCCCTTTCAGACCCCAAGGATCCGTTCAATTCCGGACTGGTGATAAACCTTCCTGCGAAGGGGAAAGTAAGGGCAACGCTGGAGAGCAAATCCGGAGGGGAGAAGTCCCTAATATCACTGATACTTCTGTTTTCTATACAGCTAATGAACCCGATGTCGTTCTACATATTCGACGAGATAGATTCGGCGCTGGACGAGGAGAATTCGATAAAGCTCTCCAAACTTACCAAAGAGCTTAGCAAGAATTCGCAGTTCATAGTGGTAAGCCACAACAACGCGCTGATACAGGGCGCCGAGACCGCCATAGGAGTTATGAAGCAGGACGGCGAATCGAAGGTCGTTGGGATACAGATCGAAGCGGTAAACGGCTCCGCAGCGCCGCAGGGTGTTAGCTGATGGCACAAAAAAGCAGGTCAAATACTGTAAAGTCCCATAGTAAATCGCAACCGAAGATTCGCGCACGCAGCATCAACACCGTGCCGCTGTATATCCTGCTCGTAGCGTTGTTTGTGCTTTATGTGGTGTTTCAAAAGACGGCGCTGATGTCTGCGCTGTTCGGCATAGCCATATTCTTCACAATAGTAACGATCATAGCGATAGAAGTAATCGCCAGCGTGCACGAGGAAGGCGGAAAACGAAGCATAGCAGAACTGCTGCTCGCCGTGGTGCTGGTCATAGTTTTCTGGTTCTCGCTCCAGGTGTTGCTGAATACCTCGGAGCCGCTCAACGTAGTACCTACGTGCAGCATGCTGCCGGTACTGCACCGTGGTGACCTTATAGCCATACACGGCATAAGCAACGCAACACAGTTGCGCGCGCCCGTAGTAAACGTGAACGCATCTACCTGGTCCGAAACGCTGAGCAACTTCAGCAGCAACTTCGCGTTTTGCGTGGCGTACAACCAGAGCAATCCATCCACGGCCAGCGAGCAATACAGGCCGGGCGACACCCTGGCGCTGTACGTTTCTGACCTGGGGGGCGGAAGGCTGATCGCGCCATCATCACAGACGGGCCTGATAAAGTACTCGTGCGGCGTGGACAACGTCAGACTGAGCAACGGCAGCATAATGCAGGAAGCGTATACCAACTCCATAACGATAGGCAGTACAACCATAAACGGGGACATGAACAATTCTATCGTCGTATACAAGACCCTGCCGAAGGATTACTTTTACCAGGAAGGCGACGGCTATATAGTGCACAGGGTTTACGCAATAATACACGCGGGCAACTCCTACTTCGTGCTTACAAAAGGGGACAACAATCCCGGCCTCGACATACAGTTCGGCAACTACCCTGCAGAGATCAACTCGACGAAGAGCTACGTGGAGGGGAAGGTCATCGCGGTCATACCCTACCTCGGATATCTGCGTCTGATATTCAGCAGCCAGATAAGCGAACCAGCGGGGTGCAACTCTACGATGCAGGGCTGATGATTCCAGTAATTCTCGGCGCATTCATAATCAATATATATGTTTCTATCCTTTAAAATGAGTAATTCTTATAATTTTTATAAGTTCATTCTCCCATATCCCAGCTATTTTCTGTGGTACATATGGCAGACCTATCAAGAGATATACGTTTAGCTGTAGACAGCGGCGAGGTAGCGATAGGAGCGGAGAGCGTTATGCACTCTATAAAAAACGGCACTTCAAAGCTCGTGATAGTAGCATCCGCCGGGAAGAAGGAGCTGTCAGAAGACATAGTCCACATGGCAAAACTGTCCGACATAAAGGTCGAGGTATTCGATGGCAATTCGATGGACCTCGGAACTGTATGCGGCAAGCCCTTCTCCGTTTCGGCGCTCTCGATACTGTCCGCTGGCAACTCGAACATACTCAAGGCCGACTACTCCAAGGCCGAGGCAGAAAAAGAGGAGAAAGAAAAGGAGGAAGAGGACGAGAGCGCGGCTAGTACAGAGGATAATGCGGCGATAGATGCAGAACAGGAGTCCACGCCGACTCCGACCGATGAAGAATCGTGATTACAATGGGAAACGGAGAATTTGCAGCGAGAAAGATGCTTAAACAAAGGCGTCACCAGGTCATGCTTAAAAAGTGGCTCAAGAGAAAGAAGCTCAAGTTGAAGCAGAAGTATGACCCTGTGGGGGTAGTACCTAGGGCAAAGGCCCTGGTCATACAGAAGTACGTACTGCAGCAGAAGCAGCCCAACTCCGGGCTGATAAAGTGCGTGAGGGTACAGCTGATAAAGAACAACAAGGTTGTAGGCGCTTTTGTACCGCGCGACGGATCCATAAACTACATAGACGAGCACGACGAGGTAACCATAGAGGGTCTCGGCGGATCCCAGAGGGGGCAGATGGGCGCGATCCCAGGTGTGCGTTTCAAGGTAGTAGAAGTAAACGGCACCAGCCTCGAAGAGATAAGGACCGGAAGGAAAGAGAAGCCAAAGAGATAGTGAATAAATGGCAGAAGCCGATATTAACGATGCAGATGTCAAGCCGGCGCAGCCGAAAGAGCAGGCGCCAGACATCACAAAGAAGGCCGAGGATGTGAAGCCTAGCGAACAGCAGGCCGTTCCAGAGCCGAAAAAGAGGAGGGCCGCTCCGAAGCAGAGGGAGGAGAGCAGGGAGCTCGGACTCGGTGTCGTAAAGCTCTTTGGCAAGTACGATTACGATGTTATGGTCTCGGACCCGAGCCTCAAGAACTACATCAACCTCAGGCCCGTAGAATATCCGAACAGTTTCAGGCGTGGCAGCAACCGCGATTTTTCTAAGAGCGGAATCAACGTAGTGGAGAGGCTTGAGAACTACCTCATGAGGGGAGGAACCGGAAAAAAGATAGGCAGCCACGTAATCAGAACAAAGGGCCGCCTTCAGGGTAAAAAGCTAAAGGTTATGCACATAATAGAAGCGGCGTTCGAGAAGGTCGCGGATAAGACCAAGGAGAATCCGCTGCAGATTCTGATCCGCGCCATAGAGAACAGCGCCCCTATAGAAGATACAACGCGCGTGAGGTATGGAGGAGTTGTGGCGAACGTTACCGTGGACATAAGCGCGAGCAAGAGGCTCGACATAGCGCTTAGGAACATAGCTTTCGCCACTGTTATCGGAGCGTTCGACAAGAAGAAGAGCATAGTTGACGCGCTCGCCGACGAACTGGTGATGACGGCTAACAACGACATAAACAGCTACGCTATAAAGAGGAAGAACGAGATAGAGCGCATGGCGAGGAGCGCAAGGTAGTGGTGCTAATTATGGTCAGAAAGGAATTCATGGTAGAGGAAATCTCCAAACTGATGAAGAACTACGACAGCATAAGAAACATAGCCATAATAGCGCACGTGCACCACGGCAAGACTACGCTGACAGACTCGCTTCTAGCGAGGGCCGGCCTGATATCCAAGACCGTAGCGGGCGACGCGCTTTATACAAATTATGAAGCCATAGAAAAGGACAGGAAGATGACGATAAAATCGGCCGACATATCGCTGGGATTCGATTACAAGGACAAGAGCTACATAATAAACCTGATCGATACTCCGGGGCACGTAGACTTCGGAGGGCACGTAACAAGGTCGATGAGGGCGGTGGACGGAGCGGTTCTCGTTGTAGACCCCGTAGAAATGATAATGCCGCAGACCGAAACTGTGCTCAAGCAGGCGCTTAAGGAGAAGGTAAAACCCATTCTTTTCGTCAACAAGGTAGACAGGTTGATAAACGAGCTTAGGCTCACGCCAGAGCAGACGTACCAGAGGCTTCTTGATCTTGTAGGCAAGGTGAACTACCTTATAGAGCAGTTCGCCCCGCCAGAATTCGCCGAGAAGTGGAAGGTCAGCGTAGAGGGCAACAGCGTGGCGTTCGGTTCTGCGTACGACAAGTGGGCCGTATCAAAAACGATAATGGAGAAGTACCACATAACGTTCAAGGATGTCTTCAACTACTTCACGAGCGGCAGGGAGAACGAACTGCAGAACGTAGCTCCCGTAGACGAAGCGACCCTTTCGATGGTGGTGGACAACCTGCCGAATCCGAAGGTGGCGCAGCCGTACAGGATACCCCAGATATGGCACGGTGACGTCCAGAGCGAGGACGGCAAGGCGATGGTTGCTGTAGATTTCAACGCCAAGACAAACATAGTGGTGTTCGGCATAACATACGACCAGCACAGCGGAGAGGTTGCTATAGGTAGGGTTTTCTCCGGATCTGCGAAGAAAGGGGTCGAGCTGCACGTGTCCGGAAAGAACCAAATGCAGAAGATACAGCAGGTCGGGGTATATATGGGGCCGGACAGGGTGCCCGTGGATGAAGTGCCTGCAGGAAACATAGCCACTATAGTTGGCCTAAGGGATCTTACCATAGGAGACACACTAAGCGAGAACATAATAGAACCGTTCGATCCGATAAAGCACTACTCAAAGCCGGTGGTGACGAAGGCTATAGAGGCCAAGGATTCCAGGGACACGATGAAGCTTATAGAGGCGCTAAGGGAACTATCCAAGGAGGACCCGACGATACAGGCCGAGATAAACCAGGAGACCGGGGAGCATCTCGTCAGCGGAATGGGCGAGCTGCACCTCGAGATAATAGAGACCAAGATAAAGGACGATTTCGGAATACAGATAATATCAGGAGAGCCTATAGTGCTATACAACGAAACCATAGAATCGAAAGCCGGTCCGGTAGAAAGCAAGACACCGAACAGGCATACAAAGTTTTATCTTACCGTGGAGCCGCTTCCGGCAGCGCTGCAGAAAGCGATTGACGATGGAACGCTGAACGAAGGCAAGCCAAAGGGGCAGGCCGCGGTAGAGACGATGGTCAAATGCGGCCTGGACAGGAACATCGCAAAGAACGCGGTAGAGATATACAACAGGTGCATACTTACAGACGTTACCCACGGGGTGCAGTACATAAACGAGGTCATGGAGAACGTGATAGTGGGATTTGAAGAAGCGATAAAGGACGGGCCTCTGGCGCGCCAGAAGGTGGCCGGGGTCCTTGTTAGTATAGTGGACGCTGTTATACACGAAGACCCAGTGCACAGGGGGCCGGCGCAGGTAATACCTTCCATAAGGAACGGAGTTTACGCTGCGCTTCTCGAGGCCGGAGTGTCGCTGCTCGAGCCCAAGATGAACTACGAGATTACTATACCTCAGGACTACATGTCTGACGTTATAAACTTCCTGCAGGGCAAGAGGGGCGTAGTGGTAGAGATAAAGCAGGACAGGGAGCAGGTAATAATAAAGGCGAAGCTGCCGGTTGCCGACACGCTAAAGAATTTTTCGAACGACCTACGGAGCCTGACGCAGGGCAGGGTTCTCTGGGCCATGGAGACGGCGGGGTACGAGAAGGTGCCAACACAGATTCAGGACTCAATAGTAAGGGAGATAAGGAAAAGGAAGGGAGTTCCAGAAGAGCCGCCGAAACCCAACGACTTCCTCGTGAGCTGATGGCCAAACGTGCAAAGAATATAAATGTATGCGTATCAAACTATTAAGTACGGACGGAGCAAGGTGACGAACATACGTTCCGATTGCGTTGCTTATGCTTTCAGTATCAGTACAATTCATACTAACCGATGAAGTGAAATAACAGATGGTGTTATCTATGGCAAAATCATACGTGAAGTTCGAGGCATCAGGAGACGTTGTAGCAAAGACGTACGAAGCTCTTCAGCTAGCTAAGCAGACGGGAAGCATAAAGAAAGGAGCCAACGAGGCTACGAAGAGTATAGAGCGCGGAATCGCAACTTTCGTTGCGATAGCCGGAGATGTCGAGCCGGAAGAGGTAGTGATACACCTCCCTACGATATGCGAGCAGAAGAAGGTGCCGTATATCTTTGTTCCAAGCAAGGTAGAGCTCGGCAAGTCCATAGGCCTCAACGTCCAGTGCACCGCCGTGGCGGTCGAAAACAGGGGCAAGGCCTCGGCGCAGATTGACGATATAATATCAAAGGTATCCGGCAAGTCCCAGGCGGGGAAGGCGAAGGAGGAGAAGCCCGCGGAGCAGAAGGAGCAAAAGGAACAGAAGGAGCAGAAGAAACCAGCGGCTCAGGGGCCGGAGAATAAAGCGTGAAACAGGTATTTAAAATGCCAGACGTCCCGGAAAAGCAGGAACCACAGGGTGCGCAAACGCAGCAGCCCGCGGCAGCGCAAAGCCCTCAGGCACAATCCCCG
>JAKAOQ010000072.1 GCA_021812105.1 Microcaldota archaeon
CGAGGAGGTATACGCCATACTCGACAGAGGTTATCTCCATAAGCTTCTTCCACACCATGTGGCTGGTGCCGACTCCGTGGAGGAAGACAAGAGTTGGTGCCGAACCGTTTCCTCTGTGGTGCAGATAGAATAGCGTCCCGAGGGAGGTGTCAAACCTGCCGTTTTCGAAGTCAGAGGTGTAGTTCATAAGATTACTTCTTCTGCTGTGAACCTCCGTAAAAGAAGTGTATCGGTGCGCCGAGCGCAGCCTCCGCGGCTTCCTGGACCGCCTCGCTGTAGGTCGGATGCGGGTGTATTGTAAACGCGATATCCTCAATCGTGGCCCCCATCTCTATCGCAAGCGCTGCTTCGGAGATCATCGCGTTTGCCTGGTCCGATACAATCTCTACGCCCTTCACCACTCCGTCCGAGTCCGACGCGATCTTCACGAAACCGTTCGTGGTTGCAAGAGCTATGCTCCTGCCGAGCGCCGTCAACGGAAACTTTGTAACCTTTATCCCTTCTTTTTCCTCTATACTGCCCGCTATCGCGATCTCTGGATCCGAGAATATGACAGCCGGAACGACGATGTTGTCGTAGCTCTTCCTCACGCCCTTTATCACCTCGGCCACCACTACACCCTGGCGAATCGCCTTGTGGGCGAGCATCGGTTCTCCTATCACATCCCCGACCGCAAAAATGTTTGGGTCTGTAGTCCTGAGTGAACCGTCGACCTTTACAAACTCTTTTTCGTCGCGTTCAACCTTTGTATTCTCAAGGCCGAGCCCCTCAGTGAAGGGCTGCAGGCCTATCGCAACGACCAGGACTTCGGCTTCAACTATGTTGCTGTCGCCCAGCTTGAGATTTGAGCCGTCGTAAGAGATCGGCGTAGAGCCGGTGTATATCCTAACACCGAGCTCCTGCATCTTTTTCTTTATTATCCCTACCGCTTCCCTGTCGAAGTGCGATAGCACGTCGGATCTTGCTATTATCGAGACCTTCGTGCCGAGCTTCGCGTACAGCGTGCCTATCTCCACCGCTACGTACCCGGCGCCTATCACCGCCATGCTCTTCGGTATATAGTCTAGCATGAGTGCCTTCTTGTAGTCTATTATCTTATCGCTGAATTCAAAACCTTTCAGAACGGTCGGAGTAGAACCGGTGGCTATTACTGCGTTCTTGAAGTCAAGAGACGTGCCGTTGGTAAGCTGCAGAGTGTTGGAAGAAAGAAACGTTGCTTCGCCCTTTATGACTTCCACGCCGTTTGAACGGCACAGGAATCCAACACCGTCCTCGAGCTTCTTCGATGCGGACATGCGCCAGTCGTACATCTTTTTCGGATCTACGCTGGCCGAACTTACCTGTATGCCGAAGTCCTGTGAATGCGTAGCTGAGTAGAACGTGTCGGCGATGTGTATGAGAGTCTTGGAGGGTATGCAGGCGTAGTTAAGGCAGTGGCCGCCCAGTTTCTCCTTCTCCACCAGCGCTACGCTGAGACCCAGCTCCGCTGCGCGTATGGCCGCCACGTATCCCCCTACGCCAGCACCGACTATAGCAAGATCAACTTCCTCAGGCAGGGATCCCATTACCATGATATCACGTTCATCCGAACATCTCCAAAAAATCAGGATCCTCTATATACTTTATGAGGGCGTTTCCGAATTTGACGGCCTCGGCGCCGTCAACCACCCGGTGATCGAACACCAGTGAGAATGGCAGTACCTTGCCTACTACGACCTTTCCGTCTTCTACTGCCGGAAAATCCCTCAGCATGTGTATGCCGAGTATCGCGACGTCTGGATAGTTTATCATCGGTACAGAGAGGAATCCGCCGCCAAGGCTGCCTATGTTTGTTATTGTGAAGCTGCTTCCGCGCATCTCCTCCAGGCTTATCGTACCGGCCTTTACCTTGGCACCGAGATCGGCTATCTCCTTCGCCAGCTCTAGTATGTTTTTCTTGTCGGCGTCCTTTATAACCACGACCTTGAGCCCGTCTGGAGCTTCGGCGGCTAGGCCTATGTTGTAGTACTTCTTAACCAGAATCGATTGAGCGTCCTTGTCGTAGCTAGCGTTGAAATGCGGATTCTCCTTCAGCGCTTCTATGGTAGCCTTGATTATGAAAGGCAGGAACGTAAGCTTGACTCCAAATTCGTCGGCCGCCTTCTTCTTCTCCCTGTCTACTATGTTATAGAGCGCGGTAGCGTCTATCAGATCCATGTGCGACGCTCTCGGAATCGTCCACGACAGTTCCATATTGCGTGCGATGGCCTTGCGCGTTTGGGAAAGCGCCACCCTCTCTTCACCTTCCTGCGGCGCTGGAGTTGGGCTTTGCGGTGCTGCGGCCTCGGCTGGCTGCTTTCCGGCAGCGAAGCCTTGCACGTCGCTCTCCTGTATCCTTCCATGCGGGCCCGTGCCGTGGACTAGAGACAGGTCAACACCAAGCTGCTCTGCCAGGCGCCTTACCGATGGAGCCGCCATGACTTCGCGCGCTGTTCCTTGCACAGAAGGAGCGGCCTGCGCTGGCTGCTGTTGCTGTTTTATGGCTTGAACGGGCTGCGGGACGGTCTGGGACGCGGGTTTCGTTGGAGCCGCGTTCTGCACCGAAGCGAGTTCGGCGTCTTCGCCTATATACGCTATCACGTCTCCGAGCTTCACGTCGGTGTTCTCCTGGGCCACTATCTTTACTTTGCCGCTGATTGGAGACGGCACGTTGACTACAGCCTTGTC
>JAKAOQ010000073.1 GCA_021812105.1 Microcaldota archaeon
CGGAGCCTCTACCAACGTGACGTATTCGAACAGCTGGTACAGTAGCTACACCAATCCATGAGCTAATTATATCCTGATCTTTTCGCGTTCTGAATGTTTCGATACCATAAATTTAACCGCATCGTCAAGGCAGTTGAACACCCTACCTCCCGATTTCTCTATCGCAGCTTCCACCTGAAGATTGATCCCAGAACCAATGCTCTCTCCACCGAGCCTGTAATCGGTTCTGTAACCTATCACCAGCTTTCCAGCCTTTGTAGCGTAACCTATCTCAACCGATGTGCCACTGTCAACGTCCGTTCCGTTCAGGCACGCAAGTACTGCGTCGGCCGCGTCTATACTTTTGAAGTTTTCCATACCGTAACGCATCGTCTGCTCGTGCTCCAAACCCCTGGCAAAGCTGATTATTATCTTCGCATCCATAGAGGGCAATGCGTTCCACGGATCGATGACCTCTACACCATCCAGTCGCAAGACTTCTGGTATGAGTACCTCCTTTATGTATCTTCTCCCTTCCTCGGTGAATCCTAACGGGCTAGCCAGGTATACTTTATATGTAGCGCCATTGCACGAAGTCATTCTATCACAACCATAATCTACTCGGTCCAACAGATACTTATACCCTTACTTGGTCGCGTCCAATATATCTTGCAAATACCGTGAACTCCTCCCTGTTGTGCGGCAGCTTCTTGTACTCTATATCCGCGAACGACTTCGACAGCACTCTGCGCACATCATCCGCGTAGCTCTCGTGTTTCTTGTCCGGCATCTTGGCTGTCATTATCAGCACCGCACCATTCTTTAATGAATCTTGAAGCGAGACTACAATTTTTGCAGCGTCCTCCGGGTTTATGTTTACATCAATAGTGAACATGTCAAATCGTTCCATCTCGATGAGGTGCTTGGCCTCTGGTCCTACGCTGTAATTCGCTTTTATATGTATCAGATTGTAGTCGCCAAAAATATCCTCCCTGCCTTTGTCACTCCAAAAATCAGATTCATGCACTATCTCAACACCATCCCCTACTCTTTCCTTGATCACGTCAAATTCGCCGTCCTCCACTACAACCAGAGTACGCTTGGAACCAAGCACGCCATAGTCGAGCAGCGCGTTGTCTATTGCAAGTACCTTCACCCCGTTTTCAAGAAGGTAATGCGACCAACCTCCAGGCGCAGCGCCAACGTCTATACAGCTCTTTATCCTACTAAGGTCCACGTTGAAGTGCTCCACGGCCTCGATCAGCTTGAATTCGGACCTGTTCAGATGTTTGATATTCGCCCTGTTGAAGTGCCTGAACGCATCAAGTACGTACTTGTCCAGTTCTCCACCTACGCTTACTATCGCCCCCTTGCTCGTTAGCATTATGTATACCTGCACTTCCGGTTTCGTCAAATTAGCGGAGTAACCCCTGCTCTCAAGCGCCCTGCCTATCTTAACCTCGAGGTCCTTTGCCCTGTCCTGCGTTTTAAAATTAAACTTCTTTACCTCTAGCCTGAACGTCTTCTTTCTGACGATATCCAACATGCTTGCTATGTTTTCTACAAGCACAAAGTACTCCGGGTCCACGTCTTTAAGTACAGCGGACACCGGAAGTATATTGTCAATGTACGAGAGCGCCTTTCGCTCAATCTGCCCAAAAGTTCCTGCTTCTGTGCTTATAAGGAATAACGCCTTAGAATCGTCGCTCTCAAACCTCTTTATCCGGGCATCGCCGAAAACACCACGCAGTTCACGCAGCGCTGGTCGTACGAACCTTAAGTCGGCTATCGCTACAAATTCTACCTCCACATGCCCACGATTACGCTTGTCCTGAAAAGTAATTAAATTTTTTGTTAACAATCTATATGCATTCTATACGCTGTCCTTTTATTCGTTGCCAAGCATGTATAAAGCGATTTTTGTTCTGTTGCGTAAACGCACTAGTTAAAATCTAAGATAAAAGTGTAAAAATGATAGAGAAAAAGAGCGACTTTCTGTGGGAGATAAACAGAGAGGAGAACGGCCTCAACGTGCCCGTCAATATCTACGCCAACGAAGCAATAATGGCAAACATGCAAAGAGATAGGACGCTTAAGCAGGCGATGAACGCAGCAAAGCTTCCGGGCATAGTGAAACACATGCTCGTTATGCCGGACGGCCATGAGGGGTACGGCTTCCCGGTTGGGGGAGTTGCCGCGTTCGATGCCGAGAACGGCATAGTATCGCCAGGCGCCATAGGATTCGATATCAACTGCGGGATCAGGCTTATAAAAACGAATATGAGTTTCGAAGAAGTGAAGCCGCACCTCTCCGGGCTCATGGACAGCCTGTTCAAGGATGTGCCGAGCGGAGTCGGAAGCAAGGTGAACCTGGGCTTCACCCCAAGCGATCTTGAAAAAATCACCACGGAAGGTGCTGAGTATATAGTCAACAAGGGCTTCGGATTTAGGGAAGATGTTGACAGGATAGAAGAGAACGGAGCGATGGCCGGCGCCGAAACTAGCAAGGTCAGCCAGCTCGCAAAGAAACGCGGAGTCCACGAGGTAGGGACTCTCGGGGCCGGGAACCATTTCCTGGAAGTGCAGAGAGTTGCCGAAATAGCAGACGAACGCATAGCCAAGGCGTACGGGCTCGAGAAAGACCAGGTTGTAATAATGCTGCACTCCGGCTCGAGGGGGTACGGCCATCAGGTCTGCAGCGATTATCTCCAGATACTGT
>JAKAOQ010000074.1 GCA_021812105.1 Microcaldota archaeon
GTTCGTTCTTGCTAACGTAAGCCAGTATCCTTAGCGCCCCCTCCCTGAGTTCCGGCTTCCCGGCCAGTCCGTTGACCCTGCTTGCATACTCGCTCTTCACCTCCATCATGAACTTGTTGCCTACGGTGCTTATCCTTAGGGCTGTGTTCCTCTCCTCGTACTCCTTCGCCAGCTCCTCAGCTATTTTGTTCACGTAGCCTATCGATGCTACGCCTACCGCCCTCGCTATCTCGTCTGCGCTGAGCGCCTTTGCTGATACGAAGAGCGCGGCTTCCACGAGCCTCTTGTACATTTCATCGTTTTCCGCCATCTTCCTCGCTTTTGAGCTTTATGAATATCTCTTCGAAAAATTCGTCCTGCCTTATCGCTATCTTGTCAGTGTTGGCAAGGAAAAGGAGCGGCACGAAAAGTCCTATCAGTACGCCATCTGCTGAAGTGTATCCCGCCGCGAGCGTCGCGAAGGTTACCATATCATACTGATCTACCATGCCCTTTATCAGATTCATAACCCCCATCATCCTCTTGTCTATGTCCTCCCTTGTAATCTTTATCTGCACCGGGGGTATCCTCAGCATCGCCCCTTCCTCCCTCCTCTCCTGGAACTTCATCGCATCTTCGAGCGCGTCCATCAGCTCCTCAAGCGTTATCTTCTTTTTCGGCTGGACTCTAAACTTGAATACCATGCCCGAAGCGTCGGGCCTGATTATTTCAGGGATCTCTCCAGGATACTCGCCCTCTGCTGCAGCCTCTTCCTGCACCTCTTCGAAAACTGGCAGCAGCTCGCTCTTCATCCTGAGAAGCACAGAGGCGGCGAAGATTATATTCGCTGGTACGTGCAGGTCCATTACCTTCATCTTCCTTATCGCCTGGACGTACTTATCCGCTATCACGGCTATGTCTACGTCCCAAGGGTCGAGCTTGTTCCCCTCTACAAGCTCTATAAGCAGCTCCTTCCACATCGTGTTCTTGACTAGCTCTTCAAGGTCAAATCTTTCCCTGTACAAAGAAACTTCTGTCTCGGTCGCCATTAAAATCTACTGGTCTGCCATAATCTTTCCTTCAATAAACTATTTATTTGTTTTCCAGTCAGCACAGCGTATGCCTATTAGCGGAACCTAACCGCCAAAAACCCGCCGAGCATGGAAAAGCTCTATCCGGTGCCGGATCTTCTAACCTATTTTCCTAACTTTCAGGTCTAGCACGCACTCTTCCTCTTCAGCAGAGTAGGGTCTCGCAACTCTCGCGCCAACGAGCTTTATTTTGCATCCGCATCCTTCAGCCCTTTTCTTTATCCTTTTGAATGCGGACGCCGCATCTCCTATCTTGCAAAATGTATACAGGTGCACCACCGCGTTATTTTTCGCCACGGCGAGCGCCTCCTTGATGAACAACTCGCTATTCATGGGGAGCGGCATGATCACCCTGTCTGCGTAGCTTGCGTAACGTTTGTAGGCCTTTTTTACGTCGCCTAAAACGGCTTCCGCGTTTTCGAGTCTGTTAAGTCTTATGTTCTGCTTCATGTACCCGTACGCCGCCCTGTTCAGCTCTATCCCTATTACCCTCGCGTCCCTGTGTTCTTTTGCGATAACCGCAACAAACGGCCCGACTCCAGCGAACATGACCACGACCCTCTCTCCGTCCTTTACGAGCGAAGATATCCTAGACCTTTCGTACGAGAGCCTGTTGGAGAAGAATACCTTCCTAACATCGAACACGAACGTGCATCCGTTCTCGCGGTAGTTTGCGGTATAGTTCCTCTTCCCAGCTACGTATCGCAACTTCCTGATCCTGTATGCTCCCGATACTGGCCCGGCCTTCTCGAGCACGGTCTTCACGCTTCCGTTCGCCGATATTATCGCCTCAGCAATCGTCCTCTTTCTTCCCTCAAGCTCTTTTGGCAGCTCGATGAGCGCTATGTTCCCCAGCAGGTCATATCCGCTCGTAAGCCTCTTGAGCTCATAATCCCCCAGCTTCTCCCTAAGCAGATCCAAATAGCTCGAAACCTTGGCCGCATTTTTACCCCTTTTCCTCACAATCCTGCCGCCTCCCGAATTGATAAGTTTTTTAATTCTTTCACTTGCAATATCTACAACAGGAAACAAAACATAGCTTTTGCTATGTTCGACGTTCCTCCGCTTGTCCATCAGGTTGTTGCGCAGGAGCGACTTTTTCATCTTCTCCGCATCACGTGCATGCACTTCGACGAACGCTGACACAGCAGATGACAACGAATCACAAGCATTATATTTGTGTTAAGCTTAATAAAATATCCGTAACGAAAAAAAGGTGCTAGATTGTATTTTGTGGTAAAAGTTACTTCTGGTCAGGAGCGCGTGATCGCGAACATACTCCAGAACAAGGCAACCAGGTTTGCCGACACGATCTATTCAGTAATAGTGGTCGAGGGCATGCGTGGCTACCTGATACTGGAGGCCGAGGACGAGGTCGCAGCGAGAAGCTTCGTGACAAAGGAGAAGAACATACACGGCATACTCCCAAAGCCGCTCAGCGAGGACGAGGTCAACAAGCTAATAACAGTCAAGAGCATGGCTCCAGAAGTCTCAAAGGACGACATAGTTGAGTTCACCGCGGGACCTTTCAAGGGCTATAAGGCCAAGGTCATAAAGATAGACGACCTGAAGGG
>JAKAOQ010000075.1 GCA_021812105.1 Microcaldota archaeon
GGAGAGAAGGTTTACATGGAAGGACGCATACCAAACAAGTTTGTTTACAGGCCGTTAGAAGTGCTGTTCTAAGTTCGAGAAATGCACTACGAATTTATAGT
This sequence comes from Microcaldota archaeon, assembly GCA_021812105.1. Classification (GTDB taxonomy): domain Archaea; phylum Micrarchaeota; class Micrarchaeia; order Micrarchaeales; family Micrarchaeaceae; genus JAKATY01. Next base: position 102 of record JAKAOQ010000075.1, read on the forward strand.
TTTTTGGAGGTATATGTTAGTGTGGTTTAAATGGAGGGAAGGAAGAAGGTTATCATACTAGGCGCAGCCGGACGCGACTTTCACGACTTCAACGTGCTTTTCAGGGAAAACACCGCTTACGAGGTAGTGGCGTTCACCGCCACTCAAATACCGTTCATTGCGGACAGGATGTATCCGAAAGAGCTTAGCGGTAAAAACTATCCGAACGGGATAAGGATATACGACGAGAAGGATCTTCCGGAGCTGATCAGGAAGTTTAGGGTTGATGTATGCGTTATGGCGTACAGTGACCAGAAAAACGAGGACGTGATGCACAAGGCGAGCATTGCGAACGCGGCTGGCGCAGACTTTTGGCTGGTAGCGCCTGAAAAGGTAATGCTGAAGTCGACCAAGCCCGTTATAGCGGTGTGCGCGGTCAGGACGGGTTCCGGAAAGAGCCAGACGTCCAGGTATCTAGAAAGATTCTTGAAAAAGAAGGGTTACAGGGTAGTTGCGATAAGGCATCCGATGCCCTACGGGGTGCTGAAAGACCAGATAGTGGAAAGGTTCGCCACGCTCAAAGACCTCGACAAGTACAAGACCACCATAGAGGAAAGGGAGGATTACGAGCCGCACATAAAGAACGGGTTTGTCGTATATTCTGGAGTAGACTATGAGAAGATACTGAGGGAGGCGGAGAAGGAAGCGGACATAATAATATGGGATGGAGGGAACAACGACGCGTCTTTCATAAAGCCAGACCTTACAATCACCGTCGCAGACCCGCTGCGGGCTGGGGACGAGATAGCCTACTATCCGGGCGAGACCGTAGCCAGGCTAGCGAACATAATACTGATAAACAAGACCAATTCCGCAACAAAAACACAGATAGACAAGGTAGTGAGCGACCTTGCGGCCATCAACGCTAAGGCCAAGATAGTGTACGGGGATTCAATCGTTACGCCAGACAACCCTAATCTTATAAAGGGAAAGAACGTGCTGGTAGTGGAAGACGGACCAACGATCACTCATGGGGGGATGCTCTTCGGAGCAGGGACAGTGGCCGCGATGCTTTACAAAGCAAAGAAGATAATCAACGCCAAGCAGTATGCCGTAGGGACGATAAAGGACATTTACGACAAGTATCCACGACTGGGAAACGAGCTGCCTGCTGTTGGGTATTCTCCTAGGCAGATAAAGGACCTCGAGAACACGATAAACAGGGCTGAGTGCGATGTAGTGGTATCGGCCACACCAACAGATCTGAGAAAGATAATAAACGTAGACAAGCCGATAGTGCAGGTGGGCTACGAGCTAGTGCCAAGGGGAAAGGAGTTCGATGCTGCAATAGGCGCTTTTCTTAAGAAGATATGAGAGTGTGAGGATGGCGGGCGGAATCAAAGGCGATCGTCAAAGTAGGTTGAGGGCAGCGACCCTGATCATACTCGTGCTCGGAGTAGTTGTAGCGGCCTACCTCGTCTACGTGCATTTCCATCCCGGTGCTTTGGTATGCGCCGAGGGAAGCGTCATAAACTGCAGTGCTGTACTCACAAGCAGCTTTTCTAGTATTTTAGGGGTGCCGCTTGCCGTGCTAGCGCTGCTGTGGTTCGCCGTGGCGATAGCGCTCGAGTATATAAAGAACAACGCGAGGAAGGTGTGGGCGGTTTTAGGCATAGCGGGGTTCGCATATTCGATAGCCGCGATGTCGATGCTCGGCAAGATTTGCGTGTACTGCTCCACGATAGATGCAATACTGCTGATTTACATTATCGTGATTTTCAGGCGAGGCGATGCCTAAACCAAGTTTCAGGACCAGGGACCCGCTTCTGGGCGACATAAAGGCTAACGGCGTAGAGCTTAGCATTATAGAGACACCAGAAATGCAGAGGTTGAGAAGGATAAAGCAGACTGGTTTCCTTGATATGGTGTATCCGGGAGCCACGCATTCGAGGTTTTCACATTCACTCGGCACTATGCAGATAACAAAAGAGATATTTACAAACATTTACGACCGCGACAACGAAGAACTCTACCTCGCCGCACTCTTGCACGATGTAGGCCACGCCCCTTTCTCGCACGCTTCTGACGATCTGCTAAAGAAATACCTCGGCAAGACTCACGAGATAGTTGGAGAAGAAAAAATCAGGAACGGAATAATAAAGGACAGGATCAAGGATGCGGGGCTATCGTTTAGCAAGTTTATCAGGTATTTCAGGGGAAAAGACGTAGGGGAGATATTTTCCGGTACGTTCGGAGCGGACAGGATAGATTATCTGAGCAGAGACGCCTATTACGCCGGGGTCAACTACGGGGTCATAGACCAGCAGAGGCTGAAATACAAGCTCGGTTTTTACAAGGGCAGGCTGTCCGTATACGACTATGATATAAGCGTAGCTGAGTCGATGCTGCTAGCCAGGTACCTCATGTTTTACAACGTGTACAAGCACCATACGGGGCTCATAATCAGTGCGATGTACAACAAGGCAGCAGAATCCGCGATAGAC
>JAKAOQ010000076.1 GCA_021812105.1 Microcaldota archaeon
AGCCTTGCACGTCGCTCTCCTGTATCCTTCCATGCGGGCCCGTGCCGTGGACTAGAGACAGGTCAACACCAAGCTGCTCTGCTAGGCGCCTTACCGATGGAGCCGCCATGACTTCGCGCGCTGTTCCTTGCACAGAAGGAGCGGCCTGCGCTGGCTGCTGTTGCTGTTTTATGGCTTGAACGGGCTGCGGGACGGTCTGGGGCGCGGGTTTCGTTGGAGCCGCGTTCTGCACCGAAGCGAGTTCGGCATCTTCACCTATATATGCTATCACGTCTCCGAGCTTCACGTCGGTGTTCTCCTGGGCCACTATCTTTACTTTGCCACTGATTGGAGACGGCACGTTGACTACAGCCTTGTCGGTCTCCACCTGCACTATAGTCTGATCCTCCTTGACGCTGTCTCCGTCTTTCACCATCCATTTGTGGATGTGGCCCTCTGTTATTCCTTCACCTACATCAACGAACTTTAGCTCTTTCATATCATCACGAAGATAGTATCTTGTCTATCGCCTTGGAAATCTTTACCTCGTTTGGTATGTAGTACTGCTCGTATCCGGGGAACGGATACGGGAAGCTGTTTGATGCAACCCTCAGAATAGGAGCTTCGATGTCGTATATCGCTTTCTCTGCTATGCGCGCTGCTATCTCGGCTCCGGGGCCGAATGAGAGTTCGGCTTCGTGCACTATCATGACCTTGCCCGTCTTCTTCGCTGCTTCAATTATAGCGCTTTCGTCAAGCGGGTTTATCGTTCGCAGGTCGAGTATCTCCGCTGAGACCTTCTTCTTCTCGACAACGCTCTTGACTAGGGGCACCATGGTGCCATAGGTTATTATAGTGAGATCGTTCCCCTCGCTCACCTTGCTCGCCTTGCCTATCTCTATCTCGTAAGCGGTTTCTGGGACCTCCTGCTTGAACAGCCTGTACAGCTTCGTAGGTTCGAGGAAGAGCACGGGGTCGTTCATGTGGGCTGCCTTTATGAGCAGGCCCTTGGCATCGTAGGGTCCCGAAGGTTCGACTACTATAAGGCCTCCGATGTGGGAGTAGAATGCCTCGGGGCTTTCGGAATGATGCTCGAGAGTCCTCACTCCTCCGCTTACCGGCGTCCTCACTACCATCGGCACAGGGAGCGCAGACCTCGTCCTGCTCCTATACCTAGACGCGTGGTTTACGAGCTGCGCGAATCCTTCGTACATGAAACCAGCGAACTGTATCTCTGGAATAGGATGCATGCCGGCCAGGGCCATGCCTATAGCGGTCCCTATTATTGCAGACTCGGCTAGAGGAGTATCCATCACCCTGTCCTCTCCAAACTTCGCGAGCAGGCCATCGGTAACCCTGAACACTCCGCCGTCCTTGCCTATGTCTTCTCCCAGAAGCACAACCTTGTCGTTCTCTTTCATTATCAGCTCAAGCGCATTGTTTATAGCACCAACCATATTCATTTGCATTATAACACCCTGTCATTCTTCAGAAGCACCCTGCCAGAAACCGTTCTCTTTGGACTCGTTGTACTCTTCGGCGAGCACCTCCGGGATGTAGCTGTAAACGTTTTCGAACATGCTTGCTGGGTCTGGTTTGAACTCCTCGGCCTTCTTGACTGCGTCGTTTATCGCGGCGAGCTGCTCGTCGGCCATCGCCTTTTCCTTGGAATCGTCCCACAAGCCCTTTGCCACAAGATACTTTCGCAGCCTGTCTATAGGGTCCTTCTTCTTCCACTCTTCGAGGTCCTGCTCCGGCCTGTACTTGGTAGGATCGTCTGCCGTAGTATGCATGCTCATCCTGTACGTAACGCACTCTATAAGCGTAGGGCCGGTGCTTGAAGACGCTATGGCGTCGCTGACGGCCTTGTAAACAGCCAGAACGTCGTTGCCGTCAACCTGCACCCCAGGAATCCCAGCGGCTACGGCCTTCTGTGCGAGCGTGCTCGCCGCACTCTGCTTGCTTCTTGGTACAGATATCGCCCACTGGTTGTTCTCTATTATTATAACGAGGGGTATTTTGAGTACTCCGGAGAAGTTCATCGCCTCGTAGAAGTCGCCCTCGGATGTGCCACCGTCGCCTACATAGACTATGACCGCGTTGCCCGTCTTTTCGTACTTTTGTGCGTAAGCGATCCCGACAGCGTGCGGTACCTGCGATCCGACCGGAACTATTACGGGCATGCCGTTTACGTTCTTCGGTATCGCACCGCCTTCCTCGAAACCGCGCCAGTATATGAAGTAAAGCTCGAGCGGAAGGCCTCTTGCAAGATAAACGCCGTGCTGCCTGAAGTTCGGAACGAAGATGTCGTCAGCGCGCATAGCCATCGCGCTTCCTATCTGCGTCGCCTCCTCGCCGACAAGCGGCGCGTAAGTGACAGCGCGGCCCTGGCGCTGAAGGCTGAGCGTCTTAGCGTCAAGCGCCCTCGCGAAGTTCATGTACTTGTACATCTGGACAAGCTTTGTATCGTCAAGATCTTTCGGAAACAGGGACTGGTCTACGTTCCCGTTTTCGTCGAGAATCTGCATGTATTCTATTTTGTATTCGAAAGCGTCGCTTAGCAAATGAACACCCGA
>JAKAOQ010000017.1 GCA_021812105.1 Microcaldota archaeon
CCTGGCAGCACGTGAGCCGCAGCGTACATTACGCCACCCAGTACTACCAGCACTAGCCCGATTATGAACACTACCGTGTGAATTATTGTATATACATTACAAAGCGCGGTTGATATGGCGGTAGTTTGCGTAGACTGAGAAAAAGCCATGTTTGCTCCGAAGAACCCGAAAACGGTCAATATTAGCATCAGTCTGCTGAGCACGTTGTAGGAAAACACGCTTGATATTCTCATTTTATCACTTTTAATCTCTATGTAGTTTCTACCTATTTGTTTAAAAATATATCGTTTTGAGGATAAATCGTGGTGTTTAGCGGCAGTTTTCAGCTGGTAGAACGCTAGCGATACAAGTAGCGCGGAGAAAAGCGACGGCTAAGCCTTTGAGATAAAACGGCCGGTAATACAAGCTGCCTTAACAGGATAGACGCAATAGCGCGAATAGGATTTAAACGCTTGTGTTGCCGTGCGCTCGCGTGTGCCTAGAGTTATAGATAATCTATATATTCTTTTATTACGCTCCTTTTAGAAAGAGGTGAAGGCTTTGAAGATACTGCAGCTTGACGTTGAAAACATAAACTACGAACTTATAAACCCAGAGGCCAGCGTGTACGAGAAGAGCGACGAGAAGAAGGTATCCGTGGACGACGCGGTTGTGCTCCTCGTATCCGTTGAAAAGGGCGACAGCGAGAGCACGGCAGACAAGGCCATAAACGAAGCACTGAAGTTCATGGAGACCGAGAAGAGGAAGACGATGCTTATCTACCCGTTCGCGCACCTCAGCGGAAACCTCGCGCCTCCGAAAGACGCGATGAAGATTATAGACCATATGTACGAGGTCGCATCGAAGAGGTGCGACGCGAAGAAGGCGCCTTTCGGATGGAACAAGAAGTGGAACATCAGGATAAAGGGGCACCCGCTCGCGGAGCAGTCCAGGAGCTACGCTGATGTAGCCGATGAAAAATCCGCAGCGAAGGGCAAAGCGGAGAAGCACGAAGAGGTATCGGAAGCGCTCAAGCAGGAGGAGAAGGTCGTATCAACGTGGTATATACTCACCCCCGAATCAAAGCTCGTCCCGGCGAAGGAGTTCGATTTCAAAGGCTACGAAACGCTGAAGAAGTTCTCCGACTACGAGATCACGAAGGTCAGGAGCTACCAGCAGATACCTCCGCACGTGAAGCTTATGCAGAAGCTGCAGCTCGTTGACTACGAGCCGGGATCTGACGCAGGAAACATGCGCTTTTACCCGAACGGGCGCCTCATAAAGGGGCTGCTCGAGAGATACGTGACAAGCAGGGTGATAGACTACGGAGCCGTAGAGGTCGAGACTCCGATAATGTACGATTACGAACACCCGGCGCTGAAGGAGTACCTGAACAGGTTCCCGTCGAGGCACTACATAGTAAAGTCCGACGACAAGGAGTTCTTCCTGAGGTTCTCTGCCGATTTCGGGCAGTTCCTGCTGATGAGGGACGCTACGGTATCGTACAAGCAGCTGCCGTTCAGGTTTTACGAGATAACTAGGTACAGCTTCAGGAGGGAGCTGAGCGGAGAGGTAACGGGGCTCAAGAGGCTCAGGGCGTTCACGATGCCGGACATGCACACTCTATGCGCGGACATCGACCAGGCGAAAGAGGAGTTCAAGAAGCAGTTCAACTTCTGCATATCCGTGCTCGACGGCATAGGAATAAAGAAGGGCTCTTACGAAGCTGCGGTGAGGTTCACCGAGGGTTTCTGGAAGGAAAACGGGAGCTTCGTTGAGGATCTGGTCAGGGAGTTCGGCAGGCCAGTGCTCATAGAGATGTGGAATTTCAGGTACGCCTACTTCGATCCCAAGTTCGAGTTCAACGTCGTAGACTCGATGAACAAGGCCACGGCGCTTTCTACGGTACAGATGGACCACGAGAACGGAAAGAGGTACAGCATGTCATATATAGACAGCGAAGGCAACAAAAGGTATCCGATAGTGCTGCACGACTCACCGAGCGGGGCGATAGAGAGAGTCATGTACGCTTTCCTGGAGAAGGCCGCGATGGACGAGAAGGAGGGCAAAACACCTTCGCTTCCGCTGTGGCTTTCTCCAACGCAGGTCAGGCTACTGCCGCTTTCTGAGAAGTACGTAGACGAATGCGTGCGCATAGCGGAATCGATGAACAAGAAGGGAGTGAGGGCGGACGTCGACGACACGGACACTACTCTCGACAAGAAGGTAAGGAACGCGGAGCAGAACTGGGTGCCGTACATCTGCGTCCTTGGAGAAAGGGAGGCGAAGTCGGGGAAGCTTGCGGTGAGAATCAGGGGCACCAGGGCGCAGAAGGAGATGAGCATCGATGAGCTGAGCTCGGAAGCGCTCGGTATCGTAGGGGATATGCCGACTGCTCCGATGTCGCTGCCTATGCTGCTATCGAAAAGGCCGACCTTCAGATGATACGCTTAGAAGACGGATTGCGCTAGTTTGCTCTTGATACCGCTACCGGACACAGAACGAAGCCGCTCGCGCTGTATATCATGCACCTAGCCGCGCTGAGGTTCTCGGCCTTTATGCTGATCCGCACGGTCGAGGTGTTGCGCAGAGCCAGCATGTTGTCGTTGATATCCCCGGTCGAGAAGGTGTAGTTTGGCTGCAGGGAGGGCGCGCCATTGACGGATAGCACGCCGCTACCGAAGAGCCCGAAAGATGAGACGTGGTAGGATTTCAGCATCATGGCTTCGAGCAGCACGTGGAATGTCTCGTTAGCGCTTCCGCTACCAGCAGCCACGCTTACAGAGTAGGTGTTGTTCATTGGGCCTCCGATCGAGGCGTTGTAAAAATAGAATGGCACAGGACGCGGAGCGGCCACGTAGAATGAAAACACCACTACAAGCAGCGCAACCAGTGCTAACGATAACGGCGGGGCGGTTTCACCGCGCGAGCGCAGAAAAACCATAAATCGATTTGCGCGTTCGTCGCTGCTGTTGTTGCCTATAAGCATCGTGGCGACCGTCAGGGTTACGAACAGGGTGAAGTATACCGCGAGCCCGTGATCTAGGAACATAAACGACAACAGGCTTAGCGGTCCAAGCAGGCGCTTCTTGTTGGTGAAGAGCATGACCGATACAGAGACCGCAATCGCGGCGAAATACACTTTCGTAACCACGTGCTCCGGAACCCCGGAAGCGAGTATGTAGTATCCGAACAGGCCACCGGTCGGTATTATGGAGCCGCCTGCTGGAGCGAGCACGCCGCTAAAGAAAGCTCCGGAGTTCAGCATGATTGGATAGGCGTTTATCAATAGGAATGTGACGGCCGCGGTGAGCAGCACCGTGGCAGCGCGCCGGGAGCCGTTGTTGTTGAGTATATAGACGAAGAGCAGCAGGAGCGGGATCCACGCCAGCTGCTGCAGAGACGCAGCTATTCCGAACAGCACGCCGGCGTACCTGCTCTCGCTCTTCCAGAACAGGATTACCAGCAGCACGAATAAGAGCACCAGTGTCGGCGAGGTCAGGGTGTTGATCATGAACGGCACTACCAGCGCCAGGCCGTAGATTAAAACCGAATCACGCCTTGGCTCGATGGATTTGAATAACGAAGCGAGAATGAGCGCCGCGAACACTCCGATTTCAACAGGCAGTAGAAAATGTTCTACGGTGTGAATATTGAACAGGTAGTAGAAAGGCAGCGAAAGGATGTACAGCAGCGGATACTCGAGGCTGCCGACTATGCTGTTGTTGCTAGTTACCGTTGGAGCTGTAATGATTTTTGAAGTATAGGCGTTGTACACCTGCTGCGATATGCTCGTCGCGTACGGATTCCCGCCGGACACGAGCACCTCGAACGATTGTATGCCTATGAACGTCTCGTCGTTCAGAACGTAGTGTACGGCGCCGAGCGAAAAGAACAGTATTACTACCAGAACCGCCGCGGCCAGGAAAGAGTACGAGATCGCTGCTCCGTTCCTGACGTGCTTCGCGGACCCGATCCTGACGCCTATCGCGACCAATGAAAAAGATAGCAGGAACAGGACAAATACTACGGTGTAGTCCATCAAGGCCTGTACGATTGGCATGGAAAAGTTGAGCTGGTGCAGCGCATACGATTGCGAAACCAGAACCGCAAGCATGAGCACCAGTATAGCGGAGAGGAAAAAAGTGGGCCTGACAATCGGAAGTGATGCAAAAGCCCCATCGCGCTCGCGCGCGGAGCGCACGGTGTCGGATGAGAACGAGAACACGTATACGAAAGACGACGCGATGAACAGGGAGAAGACCAGCATCGCGGTTATTTCTATGAAGTTAGATACCGTCCCTATGCCGAGTATCCACGAGGCTTCGATGGAGAGCAGGACGGCGGATGCTATGAACAGGAGAGATCGCTTGTCCCTTTCTCGCATTCGACCACGTATCACAGTTCCCGATATCTTCGCTTGCCAACCAACTATTTTATACTTTGTGGAAACAATTTTACTTAGTATTTCTAGGCATTTAGCCATTTAGCTATAGTTGTTGGGGGAAACCCGAAGAGGGTGCTATGCGCATACTTGGAATTTGGGATGGGCACGAGTCAGGTGCGGCTCTTGTAGAGGACAAGAGGATAATCTACGCCGCGAACGAAGAGCGTTTCACTAGGAGGAAGATGGAGATAAAGTTCCCATACAACTCCATAAAGGCGGCGCTCGACTACGCCAAGATAGGACCCGGGGATATAGAGCACGTGGCGTACACGACCACGGAGCTTACAAAGACGCTGGAGAGGATCATGCCCTACTCTAAGGAGTACTACTACCGCTTCAGGAGAAGGAAGATGCTGAAGCCGAGGTTTGAGAACTTAAGGCACAACCTCAAGTACGCCATGACGACCATGGGCGTGGTCCCGGGATCCGGGAGCATAAGCAGCTACTACATATCCAAGGGGCTGAAGCACATGGGCTTCAAGAACTTCAAGCTGCACGTAGTTGAGCACCACGTCGCCCACGCTGCAACGGCCGCGTTCACTTCGGGATTCAACAACTCGCTGGTCATCACTGTAGACGGGCTAGGTGACGGAAAAAGCAGCAGCGTGAGCACGTTCAGCAAGGGGAATCTGGAGAGGCACTCGTTCAACAACGTCAGGAACTCCATAGGCATATTCTACGAGCAGGTGACGAACATACTCGGAATGAGGGAGCTCGAGGATGAGGGTAAGATAATGGCTATGGCTGATTACTCCTACCCGTTCGAGTACGAGGAGAACAAGCTCAGGGACTTCTTCGCTGTGAGCGGGACTCATATAATGGCAAAATATGGGCCGCTCAAGCAGTTCGAGATGCTGCAGAGGATATCGTGGCAGACCCCGAGGGAGCAGTTCGCCTACATGGCGCAGCAGGTCCTCGAGAACGTGCTCAAGGAGTTCACGCAGAACGCCATAGACGAGCATGGGATAGGAGACGTCGTGTTCGCGGGAGGCACGTTCTCCAACGTCAAGGCGAACATGGTGATAAGGAAGCTAGACGGGCTCAAGCACTGGTATGTGTTCCCGCACATGGGCGACGGGGGGATGGCCCTTGGAGGGGCGCTCTACACCAACTACCAGCTCAACGGTATCTCTGGTTACGATTTCAACGCGTACCTCGGCGGCGAATACGGCGAGGAAGAAACGAAAGCGGAGCTTAAGAAGGATCCTGACGTTGTAGCACATAGCGAGGGCTTGAAGGAATCGGCGGTCCACGCTGCCGAGCTGATAGACAAGGGCAACTACCTATTCTGGTTCCAGGGCAGGATGGAGTACGGCCCGAGGGCTCTGGGCAACAGGAGCATACTGGCGCCCAGCGGGGACGAGAAGGTCAAGGACAAGCTTAATCTTTACGTCACGAAGAGGGCGTGGTTCCAGCCTTTCGCCCCGTCGATGCTGGAGAGCGAGTGCGGAAGGCTTCTTGAGTACGATTCAAAGGGCGCGCCGAGGTACATGACCATGGCGTACGAGACGAAGAGTGACGTGGCGAGCAGGCTTAGCGCAGTTGTACACGTAGACGGGACAGCCAGGCCCCAGGCCGTAGGCGACGAGAACGCGCCGTACAGGGACCTGATAAGCCACGTGAGGAAGCTCTCCGGCTACGGCGTTGTACTCAACACCAGCTTCAACATACACGGAGAGCCAATAGTCATGAGCCCGTACGACGCAATAAAGACAATGAAGGCGACAAAGACGAAATACATGTTCATCAACGGCCTGTTCGTGGAGAACAAAAAGGGTATTTGATGCTCGGAGCCGGAATCGAAGAGTACCTTATGACTTTAGGCGTACTCATCTCTTTCTTTGGCACTGTCGTATTCGCGTACGCGTCCAGGAAAGACATATACGGGGCGCTCAGGAATTCCGGGCTCAGGAAGGAGCACCTTCTGCTTGTCGCCGCGGTAGCGCTCGTTTTCATAGCGTTCGAGGCCATAGTAGTCAGGCCAACGCAGCTGCTCTTTTTCGACGACGTGATCTACCAGAACATGGCGCTGAACCTGCTGCACATGGGACAGGCGTGGATGTGCAACTACGGCAACGCGCTGACCTGCTTCTCCGGCCAGGTCTTCCACGAGCCGATAGGAACTTCGTTCAATCTCGCCATAGCGTTCGCGATCTTCGGCGCTAACCTGGGAGTCACGTACAACACCATGTTCTTCCTCAGCGTGATCGCGGTGCTTTTCACCTTTTTCGCAGCGCTGCTGCTGTTCGACAGCGTGGGCGCAGCGCTCTTCTCCGAGCTGCTCATAGCGCTCTCTCCGGCGCTCCTTGTCTGGGCCAGGCCCACAACTTCGGACCTTCCATCTCTCGCATACTCCGCCATAGCGATATTCGCGATGATGGTTTTCGTGAAAAGCAAGAACGCTAGGACTCTGTCGTTCGCGGGCTTCTCGGCCGTGCTCCTCACTTACATGAAGGTATTCAACGCGCTGTACATAGTCCTGATCCCGATACTCTACATAATCCTTGACGATAGAAGCATAAGGGATTCGATATCAAGAAACATAAAGCGGATTTCCGACAACGTATTGAACATAAACGTGCTCGTCATACTGCTCGTGCTCGTCCTGGCGATAAGCCCTGAGGTGGGTTACGCTTATCAGCAGCTGGTATCTGGAACCTACGGAAACGGATCTTCGGTCATGATACCCAACAGCTGCGCGGTAAACAAATACGTGCCGTCAAACTCGAGCATAAGCCTGGGCAACTTCGAGCTGAACAGCTGCGCAAACGTGCTATTCTGGTTCAACGCTTACAAGAACGGCTACGTGATGCAGCCTGCCGTATTCACTCTGCTCGCCGTGCTCGGAGCCGCGGTCCTAGCGTTTGAAAACAGGAGAGTGCTACTCGCCCTAGGGCTCTGGTTTATTATAATATTTGCGATCATAACCGCGTTCTACGCGGGGGGCGTGACTTACGGTATTGACTGGCGGTTCATGCTCGGGCTTATCGAGCAGTCGAGCCTTCTCGGAGGTTTCGGTGCGTGGGCTATACTCAAAGGATTGGGAGCGCTTGGAGAAAGGCGCGGAGGCAAGAAGCACCGCAAAGGGATTCTATACTTTGTCTTCGCCGTACTTATACTCGTAGCTTTGTTCTATCCGCTGTACAGCATGCTGCCGCAGCTTTCGATCAACCCGTCGAACATAACGCAGGCCAGGCCGGCGAGGTTCTACGAAGGCTTTGTCTACAACTACAGCAGCACGATACCGCGCGCGTGCCTTGTATTCAGCTACGACCCGATGTTCTTCAACACGGGGGGTCTTCCGGCCGCGCAGATGGAAAACCTCTACAGCCAGCAGCAGATGAACGCGTACAGAAGCGCGTACAAATGCCTTGTGCTGGACTATGGATATTGGTGCGGCACGCCGGGCAACATCTGCCCCAGGCTCGTACCCGGGTTCGTTCCGATAAAGACCATATCAAATTCTGAGATAGGAGTTGCCTACGGATTCTATTATATCAACGTTACTCAGTCGCAGATAGAGACAGGGTAACCTAGCCCGCTCATAGATTGCGCAGTATGGTGCTGAGTATAATGTATCCGTCGCGGAAGGTTTTCAGCTTTGCAGAGCCGCCGCCGCGCGCCTTTTCGTAGCTCGGCACCTCGAGTATCTTCAGGCCCGCCTTCTGCGCCTTTATGTTCATCTCTGTCTCGATGCCGAACCCCTTCTCCTCGAGATTCAGGCGCTTCAGGGCGGATCTGGAAAAGCTCCTGTATCCGTAGCACATGTCTGTATAGTGCGAGCCGTACATGATATTTACCATCGTGACGAACGCCTTGTCCCCGAACTTCCTTATGAGGGGCATGTCTTCAGAGCCGCCGCCCACCAGGAACCTTGAGCCCATGCATACGTCGTATCCCGCCTCTATGCCGGCTATAAGAAGCTTGAGTTCCTTCGGCCTGTTGGAGAGGTCGGCGTCCATAGATATCAGTATGCTGCCGCGCGCGTGCTTGAACCCGTAGATCAGCGCGAAACCCTTGCCGCCTTCCGGCGGAACGAGGACCCTTGCTCCAAGTTCCCTCGCGATTGGCCGCGTGTCGTCCCTGGATCTGGAGTCGTCAACTACGATTATCTCGTAGCTGTATCCGTCCATGACGCGCTTCACCTCCCTTATCGTCCTGCTTATGCTTCTGCCTTCGTTGAACGTAGGTATTATGATGCTTATGTATGGAGTTTTGTTTTTGCTCAATGACCCAACCATGTAGCACGCCTATCTCTTTTCGTGCTGCTTCTTCTCGCCCCTTCTCTTTACCAGCGCCACGGCGATCAGCACAAGTATTACGGCGACTATGCCCGCTATCAGCGCGATCAGAAGGTAAGCGGGATGCGACCCCCCGGAACCCACGGGGAACAGAAGAACGTTGTTTAATAGATACCCGTAGTGCCTGCCTCCTGAAACATACGATATTATCGCGCTTATAGTGAACGAGGCGCCGCTTATGTGCGGCGAAGTGATGTTGAAAAGCATAGTGGATATACTGTCAGGAGGCATGCGAAGGGTCAGGTTTGCGGGATTTATCGTGAAGGTCGGGGGTGCAAGAACGAAAGCCGTAACGTTTAACGGAACTGACGAAAGGCTGGCCAGGGAGAGCGTGAGCCTCTTCGGAGTTATGTTGGAGCTCTGCACGCTCAAAAGGCTGCGCGTGGAGTTTAATACGGAGTACATGCACGGGAAAGTTGAAAGGTACTGCGATGAGCCCTGATCGTACTCCAGCAGGAATCCACCTACGTAAGTGCCGGGATACGAAAAGTTCGAGGTATGGAAGGCGAAGGAGACGTTGCTCGAGGACCCGAGGGCGGACAGGTTCTCCGACTGCTCGTATGTAGAGAGGCCGAAGAGCCTGGGCACGATGAGAAGGTTGGTAGCCGTGCCGTCTCCGGTATTAGACAGGTAGAAGTAGAGTGTGCTGTTGTTAGCGGTAAGCGTCTGACCGGTGCACGTACCAGTAAGCGTAACGGTAGAAGCGCCAGAGTAGCCGAAAAGAGCTGCCAGTGCGACAAAGGCTATGAGCAATTGTTTCATCCACAACACAAGTACACCCGCGTCTTCTTCCTACTGTGTATTCGATAGACATAAATATTAAGAAAAAGATAATATAAAATATATGCCTTTCCCTTTCAATTCTCAGTAGGCATTTAACGGCAGGAGGTCGGCACAATGGCTATGGAACTATCTGGTCTTGCATACACGGCGCTAAAGAGCAACTTCTCAAGGCTCGGCAGGCCGTACAAGCTCAACTTCGCGATAACGATGCACTGCCAGTCCAGGTGCCTCACGTGCAACATCTGGCAGCTCAAGCCTTCGAACGAGCTCACGATAGACGAGATAAAGGAATTCGCAAGGAAGAACAACTACTTCAGGTGGATAGAGATCACGGGAGGCGAGCCGTTCCTGAGGAGCGACATAGTTGAAATAGTCAAGGCGTTCAGGGAGAACTCGAAAGGGCTGTACGTTGTGACGATACCTACAAACTCGCTCGTGAACGCGGACTTGGTGGTGAAGAGGCTGGGTGAGATACTCGAGCTGGGCATACCAAAAGTAGTAATAACGCTCAGCCTCGACGGATACAGGGAGCTGCACGACAAGATAAGGGGCATACCCGGTAACTACGACAGGGTTATGGAGATGCGCGCGAGGCTGAAGGAGCTGCAGAAGGCGCACGGGAACCTGAGCTTCGTGTTCGGCTATACTATGAGCTCGTACAACTCGGGGCAGCTGATGGAGACGTTCAGGAGGGTGAAGGCTGACGTACCCGAAGTGAGCTTCAACGATTTTCACATAAACCTCGCGCAGGAGTCGGACAACTACTACCACAACACGGGCAGCACGAACTACAAGGTTGACAATTCAAAGGCGGCTGAGGAGATAGCAGAATTTATCAAGGGGAGAAAGACCTCGATCAAACTGGAGCAGATAGTAGAGAGCGCCTTCCTCAGGAACCTGGTAAAGTTCGCCAGGACGGGAAGGGCGCCGCTGAGGAGCAGGAGCATGGAAGCCTCGCTGTTCGTGGACAACATGGGCAACGTGTACCCTTCGATAATGTGGGGAAGGAAGGTAGGAAACCTCAGGGATATGGAGTTCGACCTGTCGAAAGTGTGGGACGGCGAGGACGCGAAGGAGATAAGGGAGCTGATACGCAAGGGCATGGAGCCGGTGCACTGGACTTCTTGCGAGGCCTACCAGTCGCTCACTGGCAACATACCGAAGCTCATACTCTGATAGGGGCTAGATCCTCTCTTCCCTGCTTCTTCCGAATTCTCTTACGGCGCTGCGTACCGGTATCTCCTTGCTTATGTACTTCTCGATTTTCTTTAGGGCCCTGGATGACTTGTAGAAGTAGTACAGCATTCCGAGCGCTACTACAATGAGCACGAAAACTATAGGCTGAACACCCATAGAGAGAGTTATCAGGATGGTAGCGGCCGCACCGAGTATTGGTATTGGTGCAAAATACTTGCTGCCGCTCAGGTACTTGGCCCCTGGATTTTTGCCGCGAAGCCTAAGGTTCAGGTTCAGCGCGGAGATGTTGACTATGAAGTAGGAGAGCAGTATCGAGACGTTGGCGATCTCCACTATAGTCAGGAACGATGCGAAAGCGAGGAAGGCTATCCCCAGGAACGAGGACAGAAGTATCGAGTAGATGGGGGTAGAAAACCTGTCCAGGAAGTCCAGGCGGCCGGGAAGCTCGTTGTCCCTGCTCATCGCGAAGAACACCCTCGAAGTGCCGAGTATACCCGTAAGGAGAACACCGGCCGTGGCGGTTATTCCGCCGAGCGCTATTATCACGTCAACTACCGGATTGTGCAGGGTCGATATGGCGAACGAGAGAGGAGAGGCGGACTTGTCTATGAGCGAGAACGGAACCAGGCCGAGCGCCGTTATCGCCACGAGCACGTACAGCACGGCCGATATCAATACCGAGACTATTATGGCGTAGGGTATCGTCCTCTCCGGCCTTACCACTTCCTCGCTGACCGTCGTGACGCGCGAGAAGCCGGTGAACGCGAAGAATATCAGGGCTGTTCCTTCTATGAGCCCTCCGGCGCCCTTCTGGAAGAAGCCGCTGAAGTTCTGCGTGTGGAAGTACAGCATCCCGAAGGCAACGAATAGGGACAGGACGAGCACGTTTATTATTACAAGGCCGAAAAGGGTCTTTGCCGAGTTCTTGATGCCCAGTATGTTTATGATCATGAAGGCGAGTATCGAGGGTATCGCGAAGTAGACGTTGCTGACCGTAAGATGAAATAGGGCGTCTATGTAGCTTCCGAGGCTCAGGGATACCGCCGAAAGGGCTATTATGTTCCCGAAGGTCCAGAGCAGCCCGCCCAGGAATCCTGAGAACGGTGAAAGGGTCTCCTTAGAGTACTCGTAGACTCCGCCCTCCTTTGCGACGTGCCTCGCTATCTCGGAAAAGCTCAGGCCCGTGAGCAGGGCTATAAAGGCCGCGATTATTATTGAGAGCACTACCGCGGGGCCGGACGCGCCGGTAGCAAGGCCCATTATCACGAATATGCCGGCGCCTATTATCGCGCCGAGGTTTATGATTATGGCGTCCCTGAGTGTGAGGGCGCGGCGAAGTTTGTGCTGCGTCTGTCCGCTCGGCATATATCTCATCGTGCCGGCGGAGTAGCCGGCAGTACAACAACCATTTATGATTGGCAAGGTTTATACTATTTATCGCTGCAGTGCTGAAGATTTTGTTCGTGCGGATGGAACGCTGTGGAGGGG
>JAKAOQ010000018.1 GCA_021812105.1 Microcaldota archaeon
ACTATGACGCTTTGGCAAACAGGTTCTCCTTTGTGGGAGGTATACTGGCGCCATCTGGTAGTATATTTATTGTGCCCATACTGAGAGAAGGAGAACTCGAAGCGGAATTAGAATGGTTAAATACACAGGTGAGAGGTATTACATCTGGTTATTCGGTCATAACACAAACAATTCTGGGAGAATTGTGTTATAGAAAATTAGATAACAGATACTCAGATCAGATGAAAAGACTTATAGAGGATTACAAAGTAGAGCCTCTGAGAGAGGTTACGAACTACCTCCTAGAGTAAAAATTCTAACCTCCTCCGCGCCCTCCAGAGTTGTTATCCTCATCGTCTTTATCTCCAGGTCCGAACATTTTATTCACGTATTGTTTAACCTCCTCCGCGCCCTCCCTCGTTGTTATCATCGTCGTCTTTATCTCCAGGTCCGAACATTTTATTCACCTATTACCTATTATTTAACCTGCCTCTCTTCCTCCGTCGTTTCTATACACGACCATATTATTCACCTTTTGGTTAACGTCCTTCACTCAGAATTCATTGGAAGTCTTTAAATAGTTTTTGTCCGTGCGTTTTGACCCAGATAAGCACGTCGAATAACGGACATATCCATACCGCTTCGTTATAGCGCACGCCCCTCTAACAATTGTAAACCTATTTATTATTTCGTTGCGAGAAGTAAGCGTGATGACTAAGGTGATCACCGAGCTAACGCTATGAAGATTGGTAGACGGGCTGATTTGTTTGCAAAATCCCGATGAAAATGATCACAATGTCCCTGAACCCGGGACCAGGCTTCCAGCCCTGGCTAGGCTCCACAAAAAAGTCATAAAGGCCACGGACATAGCAGCGCAGTTCTGGTGCGAGAAGCAGATGGAGCTCGGATACCTGTACGGAAAGGAGCGCACCGCGGAGATGCGCCGTGGAGAAGAGATACACAAGAACATAGAGACGATGACGAACATACCGGTAGAGCTGAAGCCTACTAGCTACAGCGACTCGTTCTACAGATCCCTCTACATAAGCTACCTGTCGGCTTCCACGCTTCGCGAACGCCTCGTAGCCCGAGAGCTCAGCATATTCGGCTCGGTAAACGGGTTCAAGATAGCCGGAAAGATAGACGAGGTCAGGTACGAGGACGGGAAGGTGGTCGTTTACGAGGACAAGACGAAGAACAGCGACAACGAGCCATCGCGCGCGCAGATATCCTCGCACGAGGTGCAGGTGCTCCTCTACGTGAAGATGCTCAACGACGTGAAGAACGGCTCGTTCACGCTCTCTAACCTGGCGAAGGGCTGGGATACCGGGGCGATGGCGATAACGGAATCGTTCAACGCGCAGCTTGATACGATGGGGGTAAGCAGGAACGAACGCTCGGTGAACGCTATAGCGGACCGATACATGTCATCGCTGAGAGGCGTAGGCGAAGTCAGCGACGTCGCGTTCATAAGGTACACCAACGCCAAGTCTGGAAACATTATAAAATCTTGCAGGGTAGAATATAGCCAGAGGGACATAGAGGAAAGGTTGGGCTACGCGATGGTGTACTGGAACGGGCTCAGGGACGCTAAGCCGGTAGACGAAAGGGAGAAGTGGAAGTGCAACTACTGCCCGTTCTTCGGCAAGCAGTGCACCGTTTGGTACAAGGAACCTCAGAAGGTGCTCTGATTGCTAAACAAGGAAACGCTGCGAAAGGATTTCTCTGGCGACTACAGGAAGTACTACTCGACCGCGCTTTTCGAGAGCGAGGGGTTCGAGAGGAAGAAGTGCTCCAAGTGCGGCAAGTACTTTTGGACCGCGGACAGCTCCAGGGAAGTATGCGGAGACCCGGACCACGAGCCGTATACGTTCATAAAGGAACATCCTGTTGAGGTAGACTACGTCGAGTTCTGGCGCAAGTTCTCGAAGTTCTTCGAGGACAACGGCCACGAGATAATAGAGAGCTATCCCGTAGTAAGCAGGTGGAGGCAGGACCTCTACTTCGTTATAGCTGGAATACAGGACTTCCAGAGAATAGAGAACGGGAAGATGAGCTTCGAGTACGGTGCGAACCCCCTGCTCGTGCCCCAGATGTGCATGAGGTTCGGGGACATACCGAACGTAGGGGTAACGGGAAGGCACGGGACATCGTTCATAATGGCGAACCAGACCGCGTTCAACTATCCAAAGGAGGGCTACTGGAGGGACAGGACGATAGAGCTCAACTACCAGGTAATGACAAAGCTTCTCGGGATAAAGAAGGACCAGATAAGCTACGTAGAGGACGTGTGGGCTATGGGGGACTTCTCGGAGTTCGGCCCAGACCTCGAGACATTTTCGCACGGGCTGGAGATAGTGAACAACGTCTTCACTCAGTTCGAATACTCTGGCGGCGAGGTAAGGGAGCTGAAGGGCAAGGTTGTAGACGTAGGCTGGGGGTTCGAGAGGCTGCCGTGGTTCATCTCGGGAGAGCAGACGATGTACGACGTCATATTCAGGAAGGAGCTCGAGTACCTTTACAAGAGCTCCGGCATAAAGCCCGACAAGAAGCTCTACGCGAAGATAGCCGGGGTGCTCGGCACCGTAGACGTATCGGAGAGGCACTCCACGGCAGCGGAGGAGAAGCTGGTAGAGAGCATCGGAATAGGCAGGGATGACTACCTCTCTACCGTAAAGCCGATGCAGGCGATGTACGCGATAGCTGACCACGCGAAGACGCTGATGTTCGCGGTCAACGACGGGGCGCTACCGAGCAACGTGGGCGGGGGCTACAACCTGCGCGTCATACTCAGGAGGGCCTTCGACTTCATAGAGCGCTACAACCTCGAGTTCGACATGATGAAGCTGATAGAGATAGAGGCCAGGACGCTTAAGGGGATATACCCTCACATAGAGGAAAGCCTCCAGGAGACCAAGGAGGTAATAGACGTAGAAAGGGAGAGGTACGCGAAGACGAAGAGGGAAGCGAAGAGGATAGTTGATACGCTTCTTTCAAAAGGTGCAGAAATAACAAAGGAGCGGCTGAAGACGCTCTACGAGAGCAACGGCATAACGCCGGATTTCATAAGCGCAGCTGCGAAAGAGAAGAACTTCGCTATCGAGATCCCTGAAGACGCTTATTCGAGCATAATAGCTGGAGATTTCGCAGAGCAGAGGAAGAAGGAGAAGAAGCAGATAGGGATCGACACGGAAGGCCTTGCAAAGACCGAGAAGCTCTACTACTCTTTTGCCTCGGAAGCGAAGGCAAGGGTTCTTTTGGCAAAGGACGGAATGGTAATACTCGACAGGACGCCGTTCTATCCGGAGGGGGGCGGCCAGGAAGCCGACCACGGGACTATAGACGGGATAGAGGTGACGGACGTGCAGAGCGCGAACGGCGTTATAGTGCACTTCGTCAAGGACGGGAAGGGCTTCAGGCAGGGCAAGGAAGTGGAGTGCAAGGTCGACATGGAGAGGCGCCGCAGGCTCATGGCTCACCATACGGCAACGCACCTGATAAGCGCGGCTGCGAGGAAGGTACTCGGGAAGCACGCCTGGCAGGAGGGAGCGAGGAAGGGGGCGGAGAAGGCGCACATAGACATAGCGCACTACGAGAGGCTCAGCGACAGGCAGGTCAAGGAGATAGAGGATACGGCCAACGCCTACATAACCAACGGCATAAAGGTCCGCATGAAGGAGATGGAGAGGAGCGAGGCGGAAGGGAAGTTCGGCTTCTCAATATACCAGGGCCACGGGGTGCCGTCCGGCACGCTCAGGATAGTCGAGGTAGACGACCTGAAGGGGAAGCTGATAGACGCGGAGGCGTGCGGAGGCCTGCACCTCGAAGGCATGGAATCTACAATCGGGCTGATAAAGATAACAGCGTCCTACAGGATACACGACGGCATAGACAGGCTAGAGTTCGTGGCGGGCAAGGCGGCCGCGGACTACATAAACGGAATGGAGTCGAGCATAAAGAGGATAGCGCAGCTGGCCGGGACCGACGCGGACAAGGTGGGGAGCGGAATAGAGGCGAAGATCGAGGAGATGAAGGGCGTGAGGCAGCAATACGAGAAGCTAAGGAGAGAGCTCGCGGCCAGCGTTGCCCATAGGATCGCAGAATCAAAGGACAGTGTAATAATCGCGAAGCTCGATTATGAGAGGAGCATGCTTAGGGAGATAGCTACTCTTGTCGTGGAAAGCGACGGATCCAGGTCGGTGCTGCTCTACAACGGAGAAAACGAGGCGGTTGCGATATCCGGGGCGAAGTCCGGCAGGAGCGCGGTATCGCTGCTCGAGGAGAACGCCAAGAAGATAGGCGGAGCGCGCGCGAAGCTGAAGGGAGGGGGCTCGGAAAGGATTGCGGAAGGCAGAATATCGGACTGATGGTTAGATGGATTTCTATTCCCTGTTTGCGTACCCTGTATTGTACATTCTCCCGGCGTACGCAGCGAACGGGCTGCCAGTGCTGTTCGGAGGGGGCGCGCCGCTGGACATGGGCGTTAAGATAAGAGGCAGGAGGCTTTTCGGCGACAACAAGACGATAAGGGGGACGATAGCCGCGCTCGTGTCTGGAATAGTGGTCGGAGCTGTGGAGTGGCCGTTCATGAGCTACATGCTGGCGATATCTGTCCTTCTCGCCGTAGGCACGGTCTTCGGGGACCTGCTCGGCAGCTTCGTAAAGCGCAGGCTCGATATGAAGCCCGGCGCTCGGTTTCCTTTCATGGACCAGTACGGATTCTTCGTTTTCGCGATCCTTTTCGCCCTGCCGCTCGGGCACATACCAAGCGTGTACGGATTCCTGTTCCTGATATTACTTACTGGAATTCTTCACGTCCTAACCAACAGGGGAGCCAACGCTCTGCACCTGAAGAAAGTTCCGTGGTGAGAAATTGATAGAAATAAAGAACGTGAAGAAGAAGTACGACGACGGAACCATAGCACTCAAGGGCATAAACCTGAAGATAAGGAGCAAGGTAGCGACCGTAATAGGCAGGAACGGTGCTGGAAAGACTACGCTGATGCGCATACTGTCCACGCAGCTGATGCCGAGTTCCGGGACCGCCCTGATAAAGGGTTACGATGTCGTGAAGGAGCCGAACGAGATAAGGGAGATCGCGGTCAGCATTCCGCAGGAGGCCGGGCCGCTAGGTTTCCTGACTCCGATGGAACACCTCATGATGTATCTCGCGGCCAGGAGAGTGCCGGTGACCGAGGCGAGGATCGACGCCGCGAAGGCGCTCAGGGAGATAGAGCTGTGGGACGCAAGGAACACGCCCGCCGACATGCTGTCTGGAGGCATGAAGAGGAAGATATTCGTTGCGATGGCGCTGGCGTCGAACGCCGAGGTGGTATTCCTGGACGAGCCGACCACGGGTCTGGACCCCCTCTCAAGATTGGAGGTGTGGTCCGCGATAAAGCTTCTCGACAGCGAGATGCTCATAACAACGCACTACATGGAAGAGGCCCAGGAGCTTTCGAAAGAGGTGGTGGTGGTAGAGGGAGGAAGGTGCGTCGGGCACGGAAGCGTGGGATCCCTGCTCAAGAAGTTCGACGGCCTGGTGAGGGCCGAGACGAGCAGGCCGGGAGTGAAGACGAGGTACAGGGTAGGCAGCACGAGCATAGAATACATAAAAGCGAGGGACGCCGCAGACTACATAAGGAACGGATACACGATAAAACAGATAACTCTGGACGACCTTTTCGTAATGAAGGGTGTTGAGCTTGAATCTTAGATTTATAGGAGAGTTCGCGTGGTCTTACGGGATAAAATCCATACCCCGGGGTCCGTCCTACGTCGTCGCGTCGATGATGTACCCGCTCGTCTTCCTGTTCCTGATAGTCATATTCTCTTCGGGCAAGTTCCTCGCTTTCGGCGTAGTCGGGGGATTCATAGCGATAGTGGCCGAGAACTCGCTGTTCAGCAGCAGCGACGCGGCCTTCCAGCGCATAGAGCTCAAGTTCCAGGACCTTCTCGTCACCACGAGGATATCGCACCTCGACTACATACTCGCGATGGGGCTGAGCTTCCTGGCGCCGTCGCTGCCCGGGATCGCGGTCTACGCCGTCATAGGGGCGATTATACACATATTCACGCTCGCGTCCGCAGCGCTCTTCGCCGCGATACTGGTCCTCGTGCTGCTCTCAACGCTCTCGATAGCGTTCATGATAGCGAGCTTCGCGAAGCACACAAGGAACATATGGGGAATATCATCGATAATGGTGGTGCTGCTGACGATGGTGCCGCCTACATTCTACCCGTACACGATACTGCCGAAGGCCGTGCTCTACCTGTTCATGCTCTCGCCAGTTACGCTCGCCGCGATAGCGAGCCAGGGCGCATTCGGCCTGACGCCTCAGCTATCCTACGCCATACCGTTGCTCGTAGCGGAGACGATCATCTACTTCGCTATAGCGATGAAGCTTACGAAGTGGAGGGAGAACTAGAACGCGGTGCGTCAGCCTACGTTTATTGACTCAAAGTACGAATCCAAAATACTAATCAATTCAATTTATGAGAAGGCGGAAACCATACGTGCCTTTTATTTCTGCGTAAGCCTGGCGTATATCAGACCCAATGCAGACTGCCTACCTTCTTTGTCCCTGTGGCTGTAAGCCCTCGGCATCGTGTGATTGACAGCGAATCCCGAGATCTTCAATTTTGACGCAATATCAAGATAGCCGTAATGGTACTCCAGCATTATCTGGCCGAACGACCTGAGCACCGTGCTGTCGGCGTTTAGTATAAGCCCGTATTCGCAGCCTTCGCAGTCTGACTTGAGCACAGCGTTGCCTATCTTATATTTTCGCAGTATGTACGGAAGCGCGTCGCCTCCGGATCCGCACGATTCGTTTATCATTGTGATCCGGTCTCCGAGGCCATTGCTCCTTACGTTTTTTACCGCGAGGTCGTACACGCTTTTACTCGGTTCGAAAGCGTACACGTGCTTTGCCCCGTTGAGCGCAAAATATATCGCCGTGTCACCTATACTCGCGCCTACATCTACAACGTCGCGGCCCTTTACGTCAAGCATGCCGTACTGCTTCCTTATGAACTGCTCGGAAACCATGTGCAACGTATGTACAAGCTCATCGCGAGTGTTGAAATTGAGCGATACCTTCCTGCCTTTGTAATCAAACAGCAACACCCCGTCTTTTATCTCTATTCCGGCAGACTTTGCCCTGTGCAAGAGGTGCTCCCCAGACGATAGGAAGGTGCCAAGCCTTTCTACGCTGTTTATTTCTACGCGCTTGTCGCCCTCAACTTTCATAAACAGCTTCTTCTTTATGCCCAGCCTGAACAGGTAGACGTCGTACCAGTTGTCACACCACCTGTAGACCTTGGCCGCATCCGCGAGGCTTCCGATAACCTTCGACCTTATCCTATCGATTTTTGAAATATTATCCATGCGATTCACGTCCTTCGATCCCTCCAATCTTACCTGCTTGCTCTTTAGAAGCCTATCAGCGTATCTACACCCTGATTTTCAAAGCCGTATCCGGCCGATGTATTATTTATTATCCAATAATACTGTCTGATTAGGCACCATTCTAAATTATTACCCGAAGCATATATATTTGTTGTCTGCTTTTAAGCCATATCCCCAATTTAATGATTGTATGCATCGAAAAAATTCTCTTTCGTTAGCAATACTATTAATAGTAATTTTTTCTATTATCCAATCTTTATGGATATTTAAAGGCAGAGCATACGATTATGTGGACTCGGGTCTTATAAATTATATAACCCTTTACCAACTTTTTCATTCGTTCTTCATCTGGAACCCACTTAATTATACGGGTTTAATAACGGGTTTGGGGCAGACGCTAAATATTATATTATCAACCGTGGACTACGCTTTTGTAAAAGCGCTTGGTTTTATAATAGGCACTGAACTCTATTTTGGCCTCATCATCGCAATAGGTGGTGTCGGGACCTTTATGTTTGTTTACAGCGTGCTCGAAAAATATTCTGAATGGATAAAAATCTTTTCGGGCATGTTCGCATTTGTGATTTTTAGTTTCATCATCTCTCAACCCGGAGGTCCGGGTTGGAACACAGGCGGAATCTTCCTGCCTTTTACAGTTTTCTTTGCATACGAATTATTCAAAAATATAAATCACGGAGCAAAGAAGCGAAATATATACTCAATCTTTTTTTTCCTTACTGTGCTTCTTTCATTACTGCTCTCGAATTCGGGGCTCCTGCTCCAGAATACCTTCTTCTTGATTGCTTTTGGTATAATACTGATACTTGCCAGTAGCAGTCCCAAAAAACTAATATTCTATTTCCTTACCGCAACCCTACTGGCATTCGGGATAGACACACCCGTTTTTGTAAGCACCTATCTATTTGCTATGGATGTGGGTAACAAATTCTTCAACTCTGGTTCACTTTCGATTTTGAAAGGTCTTAATCAACAGACCCTATTCTCTTCTTTGCAGCTCCCTGTTTCCGGTCCTTATTTTTATATATATTCACTATCACTGCTTTTACTTGTAATAATCTCTCTGTTCGTAGCCAAACGGCAAAAATCTATCAGGACACCCATCCTCGCGTTGTTTGCGTCTCTTTTAGTTATAGTATTCTTCTACAATAATTTTGGGCTGCCGTTCGGTGGTATATTTGGTTTCTTACTAAGTCATTTCAAAGAACTTCTCGTTTTTAGATATTCTGGATCTAGCTTTTATTACATCATGTACTTTATCTACGGGACACTTGCAGCCTTTAGCATCGCATATGTCCTCAACCGTGTTTCACATCTAAAAAGGGAAAGCAATCTAAAGAAGATCGCCTTTATACTGTTTTTTGTGTTTATCCTCGTATTAATCTTCATGAGAGTGTATTATTTTGACTACTTGCCCAACGCTACAGATGTTGGTATAGTAATAAGGGGCTATGTTTACAACGCGTCAAACTACATTAACTTGCAATCTGGCAATTTCAACGTTGCAACGATACCCGCCCAACTTCCCTTTATGCACTATTATACGTGGTACAAGGGTACCGATCTCTACAGCTACTTTATAAGCTCCCCTGTTTTTACAGGGGCCTACACCTCCCAACAAGAGCTCTTCTTCCCTATAAGCCAGGACGAGTTTTTTAATGCGGCCGACGCGATGCAGAACTATAATGTTTCTAACACTACATTAGCCACACAATTCGGTGTGCTGGGTATAAAGTACATACTGGTAGAGAACGATGAAATACCTGCAACCCAGGGGTTCAGTTTTAACACCATATATTCAAACCTCAATGGCTCCAAGGGTATAATTTTTGTAAAGAGGTTCGGGAACACGAGTATATACGAAAATACCTATTATGTCCCGCTCGTATACGCATCAAACATACAGATCATACAAGATTCGTCTAGCCTATTTTCAGACACCGGGCCTGCAATATTCAATATGCGAAACACTTCATTATACAGCGCTTCCGTTAGCGGTATTTACAACAACAACACGATAAATGTGGTATCCCCTATTGCTGGATCCAATAAACCAAACATAACCTTTATCAAGAATACACCAACATCTGTTACCGTTCACATTTCCAATGCTACTGCCCCCTTCTACCTCGTGTACCGCGAAACCTATGATAAATACTGGGCTGCGTACTATACTAATGGTACGATGGTCCCTCCCAAATACCATATACTTGTAAACGGCTTTGCGAATGCGTGGTACATAAACAAAACCGGGAGCTATACAATCAAACTCTATTATACAATCCAAACTTATGCGTGGATTACGTGGGCTGTTAGCATTACGGCCTTGGGTATACTGATTTTGATTGGTTTGATAGGCAGGATAACAATAAATGGAGATAAGCACCGCGGGCGCTAGCACATGAAGCATATATACTATTTGAGATACGCCTCTATCATCCTATGGGCAGCCCTGGCTATGCTCTTTGTTGCTGAATTTATCGTGCTGAACAGTTCGGCTTTTATACTTTATTCATTTGTTGCGTTCATTGCAATCGGTATTCTGCTCGCAATCTTCGAAAAGCAACAGATCAATACGTTTGCAATCGCAATTGTATTTGTCGTCTCGGCCTCTATCGCTTATGCCGAAACGACGAGCAGGCTCGTAATCTACTCTTTGCTGGCATTCCTCCTCGCTACAATATTTGCGTTTGTACGCTTCAGAAAGTACGCCCCCTATTTTCTGCTGGCTTTCGCCCTGCTCCTCTTTTTTCATAAAGGGCCTGTAGTAAATGTTGCAATAATCGGGTACTACCTATTGACAAGCCTTTTTATTGCGCTCGTTGCAAATACTCTCTCCGATACCAACAAGCTAAGGATAGGCAAAAAGGTGCATCTACTAATCCAAAGGAACATGAAAAGGATATACTTGATAGCGACCATTTTTGCCCTGCTCCTCCTAGTATCACCAGTATGGCCCGTATACACACACGCCAATCTAAGCGTTATGCCCTACGCCGATATGAGAATAAACAGCAATAATGCATTCATAAGCAACAGCATCTTGATCGAGCTGAACCTAAGCTACTACTCGAATTTCATAAATCAAAACTTCAGCAACATACGCTTTGCTTATGGCGACAGGGAGGTCTCAGCCCTAGCCTTACCTCCAAAAAACAATAATTATGACAGGTACTTCTTACTAGAGCCAAACACCCAGATAGAAAACAACCTCACACTGTATTTCCTGCCTAACTCTTCGGGTTTCGGCAGATATCTGAAGCCGAATAACACGGTCAGCTCCCTACACGCCTTCACCGTTTCGCTGCAGGGACCCCACAATGTCAGGGATTACATACACGTGAATACTACCTATTACGCTCCAGCCCGATTCTCAAAATCGATAGAGTTCAACGAAACCGCGTATCTTCCCTATCAACTTATGCCTACAATCTGCAATTCTGGCTACAACCAAAGCACTACAATAGATATCAGATCGAATAACACATCAAGCTTCTTTGTGTTTCTCAACGATACTTCATTTTCCAAAGCGGTGCTTGCCGATGCTACACCAACCTACGCGTATTACGTGAACAGGTTTGCCAATTACAGCAGCGTGCGAGTCCTAAATTCGACACGCGGCAAACTAAACCTTTCATACAATCAGTTGTGCATATACCTTGCTGTAGTGCCTGAAAAAAACACCCAGCTTAATATAGGGCTGAACAGCAGTTATTACGCGTCCA
>JAKAOQ010000019.1 GCA_021812105.1 Microcaldota archaeon
CGGTGTAAATTTATGAGCCAATTTGGAAAGCAATTCAGCGCGAAGTCTAAGACCAAGAGCTCCGGAAACGGAAAGAGGAAGATAAAGTTCAGGGACAAGAGGAGGAGCGAGAGCGGCAACTATTTCTCTGCTACAAGGGTCGGCAAGGAGAACGAGATAAGGCCGAAGAGGATGAGGGGAGGTACCATCTCGCAGAGGTCAGCAAAGATTGCGTTCGCAAACGTCCTCACCAAGGATGGCTACAAGAAGGTCGGCATAAAATCGGTGGTTGAGTCCAAGGACAACAGGAACTTCGCGAGGCAGGGTATACTAACAAAGGGAGCCATAATCGACACCGAGCTCGGCAGGGCAGTCATAATAAACAGGCCGGGAAGGGACGGCACAGCCAACGCGAAGATCATAGCATAGAGTGCGTGTTGATGCCTGAAAGAGTTTACGAATGTGACAGAAACGACCACGAGAAGCTCAAGAAGCTGCTCGAGTACGATCCGTATCTGGACAAAAGCATAAGCTCTGAGCAGCTGGAGGTTATAAGGAACGATAAGTACGCCAACATAATATTTGCCAGGCAGAGTTACGTCATAAAGGACGGTTCGTCATTGGGCATGGACGCTAAAAAGTACTACCTCTACCTGAAAGCGGGGGACGAATTCTTCAAGGATGCCGAGGAGAAGCTCAAAAAAGAGATAGCGAGCATAAAGAGGTCCGACGCCGATACCGAGAAGAAAATAATCGCGATAATAAACGAAGAGGAGAACAAGGGAAACTACGGTATAGGTTTGATCCTGGGTGGTTGAATGAATCTGATAAGTTCCGACGATCTGTCAAAGGAGCAGATCATGGATATATTTGAGATAGCCGATTCGATAAAGGAGGAAAAGGAGGAACTGACGCTCAAGGAGCACGCCGTCCAGGCGCTGCTGTTCGAGAAGACATCGACGCGCACGCGCGTTTCGTTCGAGGCTGCGATGGCTCAGCTCGGAGGCATGTCTGTTTACATAGACGCCCAGACCTCGCAGCTGAAGAGGGGAGAGAGTTTCGCCGATACCGCGAGGATGCTGAGCAGCTACTGCGACTTCATAGTTGCAAGGCTGTACAGCCACAAGAACATGCTCGAGCTCGCCAACAACTCAAGCGTGCCCGTCATAAACGGTCTTACGGACCTGGAGCATCCTACGCAGGCGCTTGTTGATGTGTATACTATCAGGTGGGCCAAAAAGAACCTCAAGAATCTGAAGCTGGTATTTGTCGGAGACATAGCGGCGAATACAGCCAATTCCCTCATGCTTACCTCGGTAAAGCTCGGAATGGAGGTCGCGCTGCTAGGGCCAAAGGGGTACATGCCAGAGAGCTTCTACTTCAACAAGTCTAGAGAGTACGGCAAGATAGACACGTACAGCGATCCTGCCGAGGCGCTGGAAGACGCGGACGTGGTCTACACGGACACTTTCGTCAGCATGGGGCAGGAAGCCGAAGCCGAGAAAAGGAAAAAGATGTTCGCACCGTACCAGGTCAACACGAAGATGCTCGAGCTCGCAAAACCCGACGCGGTTGTCATGCACTGCCTCCCGGCGCACAGGGGAGAGGAGATCACGTCAGAGGTGCTCGACGGTACAAGGAGCATAGTATGGGAACAGGCAAAGAACAAGATGCTGCTAGCCAAGGCGATTCTCCTTTTTGTATCAAAGGAATGACATCAGCTTAAATTCCGTTAAGCAACGGGATTAGGATACCTATAAATTCCTTATCAAGCAAGGATTAATCATGAACCTGTTTGCTAAAGCCGCGATTGCGGTAGTGGTGCTCGTGATCGTGGCAGCGGCCGCGTTCCTGGCCGTGCGGCACTTCTCTTCCTCGGCCGTAACCCCGCAGCAGGCCGAGGCGTTCGTGGTCAGCGACCTGAAGCAGCAGGATCCGAGCGTCAACATAACTATAGTCAATGTTTCCCCGTCCACTCTCGAGAAGGGCAGCTGGAACGTTGTAGTGGGGCTGGTGTACAACGCGTCGCGCGCATGCCCCACGGTGCTGATAGAAGGCTACGACTATCCTGCAATGACTCTACTCTCGAGCTTATACAACCTCTACACCAGCGGGTGCAGGATATACGGAATATCATCGGCTCCGTCGTACGTGATCAGCCTGCCGCAGATCGCGATGGCCAGGGCTACCAACGTATCGGCTCCCGCGTCATCCTACGTTTACACGTTCGGATACAACAACACGTTCGTTAAGGCGAAGCATTTCTCTGTCCTGAACTCTTCAGCGACACCGTTCGGAGAGAACTTTACCGACGTATGGCTGGTAAACTATACGGCTACTAACGCGAACTACTCGGAATACGTTGTGCTAAGCTCATACGGCAGCTCGCTGGGCGCGTACTCGGTCGCGAAGTAAAAAAAATCCGCGCTTTTGCCAAATTTTTGTTACAAAAATATATAATAAAGTATACATTTAATTACCTCGCTACAACAAAACGTATAATGGGTACAGAACTGCCGTATATTACCCCGTTTACATAAGGCTTTTAAGCTTTCTTAGGCTATCATCTTTCAGGCGATTAGATGAGCGACCTTGTCAGCGACGTCTTGGGACAGAAAAATGAGGAGCTGTACGGCTCTTCGGAAATAAAAATTGTTACGGTAGGATTCGGCGGAGCGGGATGCAATATAGTCAACAGGCTTGTAAAAGCCGGGGTGAAGGGGACTGATTTTATTGCGGTGAACACCGACGCGCAACACTTCAAGATAATAGACGACAGAATAAAGAAAGTGCTTATCGGAAAGACCATAACGAAGGGGCTTGGAGCAGGCGGAGACCCGAAGATAGGGGAGAAGGCTGCAGAAGTGGACAGGCAGGCCCTCGAGGACGTGTTTGCCGGAGCGCAACTCGTGTTCCTGTGCGCAGGAATGGGTGGAGGCACTGGAACCGGATCTGCACCAATAGCTGCGCAGATAGCGCGCGAGCAGGGCGCGATAGTAATATCGATGGTCACATATCCTTTCGACCTGGAAAGGGTGAGGAAGGTAAAGGCAGAAGAGGGAATACAGAACCTCAGAAAATTCAGCAACAGCGTGATAATCCTTGACAACAACAGGCTCGTGAAGCTTGTGCCAAACCTACCGATGAACGACGCGTTCGCTCTCGCGGACGAGGTTGTCGCGAAGGCGATCGGCGGACTGGTATGGACCATAACGCAGCCGAGCCTGATAAACATAGACTTTGCAGACGTAAGGTCGATAATGGCCAACGGCGACGTAGGATTTATATCCGTTGGAATAGGCAAGGGCAACGACAAGGTCAACGTAGCATCAGAAGCGGTTCTCAAGAACAAGCTGCTCGACGTCGACTACGAGGGTGCGACTGGAGCGCTGATCCACATATCAGGTGGCGCTTCGCTCACCATAGGAGACGCGATAAAAGCTGGAGAGATCATAACCGACAGAATGGACTCCAAGGCCAATATAAAGTGGGGAGCCAGGATAATACCGGGATATGACGAACAGCTAGAGATAGTAGCCATAGTGACCGGAGTAAAGGGCGCGAGCATCATAGGAAAAATGGAAGAGAAGAAGCAATCGGTCTATGGCGACCTAGAGACCATTTAAGGGTGGGAACCGTGGCAGACGAAGAATTCACCGCAAGAATCGCGGTGGTTGGGGCCGGAGGACAGGGTAGCAACCTTGTCAACAAGCTATTTTCCAAGGGCATAAAGAGCGCGACGACCATAGCAGTCAATACCGATGCGAAGCATCTGAACATGATAAACGCAGACAAGAAGCTGCTCATAGGCAAGGAGATAACTCACGGACTGGGTGCAGGTGGGTATCCCGAGGTAGCGGCCAAAGCGGCCGAAGCTAGCAGGAACGAAATAGCAGAAGCGATAAGCGGATACGACATGATCTTCCTGTGCGCAGGAATGGGCGGCGGAACTGGAACAGGATCTGCGCCCATAATAGCTCAGCTTGCGCGAGAGCAGGGTTCCCTTGTTGTGGCGTTCGTAACCTATCCCTTCTCCCTTGAAAGGATAAGGAAGCAGAAGGCCGACTGGGGGCTTCAGCAGCTCTACAAAAACGCAGACTCTACGATAGTGCTCGAGAACGACAGGCTATTGAGCTACGCTCCGAACCTGCAGATAGAGAAAGCTTTCGACATAATAGACAGCGTCGCCATGGGTGCGGTGAAAGGAATATCCGACACGGTAATGCTGCCCAGCCTGATAAACCTGGACTTTGCGGACGTCAGGTCAGTTCTGAGGGACGCGGGCACGTCGGTCATAAACATCGGCTACGGTGCCGGGACCGACAGGGTCGAGAAAGCCATAAAATCTACGGTCAGCCATCCGATGCTGGACGTTGACTACGAAGGCGCCAAGAGCGCGATGGTACACGTCGCGGGAGGCATGTCCCTAAGCATCGAGGAAGCTACAAGGGTGGGGTCCGGCGTAACGGAGGGACTCGACGAGAAGGCGAACGTGATATTCGGCGCAAGGCTCGTCCCGGAGATGCGCGACGAGATACGCGTAATGTCAATAGTGACTGGCGTTACTCCGAGATTCGGGACAGCGAAGTATGCACCTATGCGTTCCACCGAGACAGGCCTCGACTTCCTGAAAGGCATAGAGAGCGTCTGAATTTGTTTTATTTTTCATTACTTTTTTTCTCTTTCAAAATCGGCGTGAAATCAACAATAAATATATACCTTTGCTCTAAAATCTAACTGTTCATTCTAATTCAGAGGATACAATGAGTGACGAGATTGAGCACGTTATAATGAAAGAGATAAGGAGCGGGCGTTTCCTCCTTATAGACGGCGAGCCGTGCAGGGCGGTTGAGATAGACGTGAGCGCTCCCGGGAAGCACGGTTCCGCCAAGATGAGGATCACCGGAATAGGCGTCTTCGACGGCAAGAAGAGGACGCTGCTGAAGCCTGCTGACGCTTACGTGGACGTACCCATAATCACCAAGAGGCGCGCGCAGGTAGTTTCGGTTACAGGGGAGAACGCGCAGCTTATGGACTCCGAGACGTACGAGGTGTTCGAGCTTCCTGTACCGGAGGAGCTCAGGGGCAGCGTAACCGCCGGAATTAGCGTGGAGCTGATAGAGACAATGGGGAAGAAGACCATAACAAGGACAATAAACGAGTGAAGGTGTAGCAATGGACCTATCTATAGACTCTGATATTCAGAACAACGCCCTCAAGAGGAGGGAGATAAAGTTTACGGTTACGCAATATTCCGCTACAGTATCGAAAGCAGAGATGCTGACCGAGCTCTGCAAGAAGCTCAACGCATCCCCCGATTCCTCAATAATCGTGAACATAGACCAGTCTTTCGGAGAGAGGAGCAGCACGGGGCTCATGCACGTCTATCCGAGCGTAGAGGCTATGGAGAAGACGGAGCCGAAGCACATACTGAAGAGGTCTGGGAAGCTGCGCGAGGAGAAGCCCAAGGAGCAGCCGGCTCAGGACGCGGGCGATGCGGGCAAGGGGCAGAAGGAAGCCAAGCCGAAAAAGCCCGATGCTGAAAAGAAGGAGCAGGGTCCCGTAGGCAAGGAAGAAGAGCAAAAGAAGTGATTGAAAGGGTGTTGACATGGCGGACGATAAAAAGGATAAGAAGGCGAAGAAGGAATTCAAGCAGTACAAACCCGGAAAGATGTGCCCCAAGTGCGGATCCAGGATGGCAGACCACGCAGATAGATACTCATGCGGCAGATGCGGCTACACGGAGTTCAAAACCAAGAAACCCGGTGCATGATTGGTTCGTAATAGGGCTGCGAGGAAGAGCTCAAAAAGGAAAAGGGAAAGGAAAACCCACGGCTGTCTCGCTCTTTACCTGTCATATTTCTTCACGCTTGCCCTGATAGCCTCGTTCTTCATATTTGCGAACCTTTACAATTCGGGAGTACTCACAATAAACTATTTCGAGGCCGACAGCACCATCGCCCTGTCATTGCTGTTTCCGTCTGTCGTTTTTACCTACATGCTGACAAAACGAATGTCGCTACGCGAAATATTATCGTCGCTCGGTCTCAGCGCAGACCGGCTCGGTGTCCGTGCGGTCATAGTTGGGGTGTCGCTGTTCGCCGCGATTCTCCTTCTGCAGGTCGCTTTTTCTATTTTCCAGAGCGTGACCAACATACCACTGCCAACCAACGTGGGCATGCTGCTGAATGGAATGCCGCTATACCTACTAATATTTGCGGTAGTGGTAGCTCCGATAGACGAAGAGATACTCTTCAGGGGTTTCTTGGTTCCGCGCATCGGCATAATCCTTAGCGCGCTCGTATTTTCGCTATTCCACCTTAGCTACCTGTCGATATCAGAATTCCTGGCGGCGTTCATATTCGGCCTGATCGCAGGTTACGCGTTCAAAAGGACAAAGTCGCTATACGCCACGATAATCGGCCACGCGCTGGTGAACTTGCTTACGATACTTGTGCTGCTGCTGTGATGATATGCACCTCAAGGTTGTAGTCGTATCGCCCAAATACCAGATAAACGTAGGCTACATAGCGAGGGTATCTATGAACTTTGGTGTAGGGTCCCTGGAATTCGTCCAGCCACGCTGCAAAATACGCGGAGGCACGGCGATAAAGTACTCAAAAGCAGCGCACGGACTTCTGGAGAGGGCGAAGCAGAGTAAAACACTAGAGGAAGCGATAAGCGGAACATTTTCAATAGCAACTACGGGCGTATGGCGCAAGGGCGGATCGGTGAAAGGAATCTACACCATCTCCGAAGCCCTGAAAAGCATAAAGCGCACAAGGCCGCAATCAATTTCAATCGTCCTAGGCCGCGACGACACCGGGATGAAGCCGGAAGAGATACAAGCGTGCAGCATGGCTCTTTTCATTCCTGCGAATCCGGACTATCCCGTGCTCAATATATCTCACGCCCTTGCAATACTGCTCCATTCTCTTCGCGACAACGAGATTTCAGCCACGTACAAGGAGCTCGACGCGCAGAACGCCACTCAATCGGACAAGGACGCCCTCTCCAGGCTGTTCAAACTATTCGTTTACCAGAGCCCCAGCGTAAAAGACAAAAAGGCCGTCTACGCTTCTTTCAAAAGCGTAGTGGACAAATCGGTCCCTACAAAGAAGGAGCTAAGGTCTATAGCAGCTGCTCTATCTATAAGGAAAAACAAGAAATAGAAAATAGAAAACAAGACTACTTGGTGGGCTTCTTGGTCTTTATTATCTTTACCTTCGCCGGAGTTATGAGTATCTTTTCCTCGTCTATCTTGGCTATGTCTCCGTTAGTCTTGGATATGTAGTCCTTTAGCGTATCTACTATCTTCGTCAGTGTGTTGGGCCTCTTTGACATCTCGCTTATGTTGAGCAGTATTATGTTCTTCTTGCCCAGCTCGTCCTCTATCAGGGTCACGTCAGACTCGTCCTTGAGCGCTACGGGCTTTATGTAGAAATCCGCGGGTTCATTCATTATGTCTACGTTCTCCATCTCCGCAGAGTTCATGTATTCCTCTATATCCAGCTCCTTCGAAACTCCAAGGGTCTTTCCTAATCTGTCAAAAACACCCATTTTTACACCATTCGCGACTTGTCGCCGTGTTATATATACCCAAGTAGTTTTTTAACTCTTTCGCTGCGTCGTATATGTGGAAGTAAATAAGCGTATCCGGTCAAAACGCCGACAGAACGCACGGACAGCGTGCCGGTCAGCAACCTATTTAAGCCTTGCATAACAAGTTTTACCGGTATTCCCTCGTGAAGTGTGCAAAATGATAAAAATAAAACGCGTATATGAGGAATACGACGTTACAGATGGAACCCGAGTGCTTATTGACAGGCTCTGGCCCAGGGGAGTCCGTCGCGCGTCAGCGAAGGTAGACATATGGATGCGCGACGTAGCGCCAACCACGGAGCTGAGAAAGTGGTTCTCGCACGATCCCGAGAAGTGGACGGAGTTCGAGAAAAGATACCTCAGGGAGCTCTCTAACAGCGCGGCTCTAGATAAACTCGTTGCGCTGGCGAGGGTCAACAGCGTGATAACGCTGATATACGCGACACGCGACGAGGAGCACAACAGTGCCGTAGTGCTCAAGAGGCTGCTCGAAAAGAAACTCGCCAAGGATGCTACATCCTAATAAGATTCTAATCACAAGTCCGGTGTTTTGCTGACAAAGATACTAATAGACACTAGCTCGATAGTCTACGGCTTCGAGTACAGGAAAAACGTTTTCGATACGGTATCGGAGACGTTTCCGGGCGCTGGCGTGTATGTTTCGAAAGGTATAATAAAGGAGCTGGATAAGTTATCAGCGAACAAGGGCGCGAAAGGTGCCGCGGCGAGGCTGTCCCGGCTTGCTCTGGCAGATAACGCCTCGAAAAGGCTAAGGATCGAGAGCAGCACAAAAAGCGGAGACTCCTGGATCATCGGATCGGCGAAAAAATCCGATACCATTGTAATAACCAACGACACCGCGCTTGCAAAAAGACTTAAATCTTTAAATGTAAAAGTGTTTAAGCTTGCCAAGGACGGCAGGCTAAGATAGCGCGTTTATCAAAAGAGGTGCAAAGATGTACAAGATATATAGCGTAAAAGACATGTTCAAGATGCCCCCCGCTTCTTTCGGAGACGACCTGGAGAAGGTCGCGTTGGAAGAGCTGTCTAGGAGGTACGAGAGTACTGTAGACAAGGACATGGGCATACTGATAACAGTGTTCAACGTCAGGAATGTCGGAGAAGGCATGATATATCCTAACGATCCCTCAACGCACCACGACGTCGAATTTGACGTGCTGGTGTACGTACCGCAGGTCGAGGAGGTGGTCGCTGGGGAGGTATCGGAGCTCGCCGAGTTCGGAGCTTTTGTGAAGATAGGGCCGATTGACGGGCTGGTTCACGTATCTCAGATAACGAACGAGTTCCTGAACTTTGACAGGAAGATTCCGGCGTTCACCTCTAGGAGGAGCAATCTTTCCCTGAAGAAGGGGGACTTCGTGTACGCAAAGATATCTACGGTAAGCCTCAAGGGTACTATAAAAGATTCGAAGATAGCGCTCACAATGAGGCCAGAGGGCCTCGGTAAACTCGAGTGGGCCGATATCAAAATGGGGCAGGCAAAGAGGCCGATAAGAAAGGGCGGCAGCGCCAGGCGCAAAGAAAGATGATACTATGGAAGAGAAAGTATGCAAAAACTGCAGGATAATAATAAGCAAGGGCGACAAGTGCCCGATATGCGGATCTACCGACCTGACCACAAAGTGGAGCGGCTACGTGATAGTGATAAACGTCGAGAAGTCCGAGGTTGCGAAGAAGCTGGATCTAAAGCTTAACGGCACGTTCGCGCTCAACATAAAGTCCTGACGCCCGGTCTCTTCACTCCTTCTTCTCCCCGTCTTTTCCTTCTCCTTCAGATCCGCTTTTGGGCTTCGCCTTTTCTTCTGGGTTGATGAACTCTTCCCTGACATACAGTTTCTTCACCCCCTTTAGGTAGTTGAAGACCGAGGCCACCAAGTTGGCTTTTCCTACAAAATAATCGGCATTCTTCTTGACATCGTCGTCGTAAAGCAGCTCGGCTTCTCCTCCTTTGAGCGAGACCTTGGACGGCTTCGCCCCGTACGTTCTCCCAAGGCTTTCAACTTTTTCAGCCTCGTCCTCTATCCGCTTGAGCACCTTGACTTCGTACATTATGTTCATGCCCGCCTCGGGATGGTTTTGGTCTACCACTACCCTGCCAGAGTTTACGCTCCTTACCGTGGACGGTATACCGTCTATGTCTATGCTCATTCCTGGCTCTGGATTTATGTTGTGCGCCCTGAATTCCGAAAGCGGCATGACCTTGACCAGCTCTTCACGCCTGTCACCGAACGCATCCTTGGGCTCAAGCTTGAACTTTTTGGTCTCTCCGGGGCTCATGCTCTTGAGCTCTCTCTCCAGCCCCCGCACTACCCCGTTGCTGCCTATCACGACCAGCGCAGGACCGTACTCCCTGTTCTTGTCATATACCCCCGCCTTTTCCGCCTGCTCCTTGTAAGTCGTGTAAAGGAGTGCGTTATCAGCTTCCCTCCATGCGCTGTACTCTATCTCTACAAAATCTCCATCATTGAAAGCCATACCATCATCTATACTATTGAACGCCAAACCAGAACAAAAACAGAGCATCAAAGCTGAAGCTTTTATTCTTTAGCATGTCAAATAATCAAGAGATTATTTTGGTGCTAACTATAAAATACTATCGTTGGAATGACGTGTTTTGATGGACGGAGAAAAAAGGAAAAAAACAATAATGTTCATAGGCAGCATGATAGTCGCGCTGATGTTTGTCACATCCTATCTTGCTTTTGGGAACAACAACAGCGGTGTCTCTACCACTACGTACACTACGACAATAAAAGGGAGCACGCTCGTGGTCAGCGG
>JAKAOQ010000020.1 GCA_021812105.1 Microcaldota archaeon
TGTACCTCAATGGTGCATACGCTACAAGCAGTACCTTCTCTACAGGGATATCTAGCAACACCAACCCACTGCAATTAGGATCAACCAGCCCTACATTTGCCAACGGGGGGTATTTTAATGGAAGGATTGCTGACGTGCAAATGTATAACGCCACGCTCTCAACGGCGCAAGTGCAGGATCTTTATCTAAACAACAGTGTACCTGGGGTTACACCTATGGCTTATTGGCCGTTAAACGGTGGAACCGCTGGGCTTATGAATGTGACCCCCAACCTGGTTTCGGGTTCTTCTTACGGCCAGCTCTACTCTGGCAGTACAATCTGCACCAACGCCGATGTGATAAACGGTGCTTGCGGGGTTAATTACGCCACGCTGTCTGGAAAATAAACCAGCTCAATAAAAATCCGATACCGCTGCGCCTTCTTGTACCTTTTCTACTTCTATCTTCAAAGATCCGAGGTTCTTCTGCATCCTGGGATTGAGGTTGAAGCATACGACTTTGCTTACCCTGTTTTCCACTAGCATCTTGAGAAGCTTCCCGTGACCGCTCTGCTCGTTCTCCTCCTTGTCGTGCGGATTTTCCACAAGCATGTGCTTGGTTTCCTTCCCATGCTCCTTGTCAACTATCATGAAGTATCTTGACCTGCCGAAATGTTCCGATACGCTCTTTCCATCGTCAGTTGGTATTCCGATTGTCATTTCGTCACTTTCTGAAGAAACTTGCTATATGCTGCCTATGCTCGAGAACACCAGCGATATAGCGTACTGCACTACCACGTAAACCGCCAGTCCCCCCGCCACGAAAAGGGGCAGGTACCGGATGCCCTTTATCGCGGATCCGGAGGATATGGCAGACATGATCAGGCTGGCGAATCCTGTTATTATGATTATTGCTATTATCGAGAACTCGTGGTAGGTCCCGGGGCTTATCTTCGGCGGGCTTGGTTTCAGGAACGAGACTCCTGTAGTGGGCAGTCCTCCTGGGTTCTGCGCGAGTATCCCCTTCCATACCGTGTCTGTCACAACAATCATCTGGCTCGTAAGCCCGTACAGCAGCGGCGCAGCTATCAGCCCCGCGAAAGCTATGAATATACTGTACATGAGAAGCTGCCCTGCTACCTCCTTCTGCATGAGCTGCTGATTCCTCAGGTCCTTCGACAGCTGGTCCAGCAGGTCGGCCATGGCGCCTCCATACTTCACCGCTTCAAGCATCATCCTGACCGCGTGCTGAAGCTGGTACGACCTGTACTTGGCGGCGAACTCGGTCAGAGCTGAATCCAGGGTTTCTCCACCTAGCACCTTCCTGCTCATCTCCTTCACGTCGCTGCTGAAGAACTTGAACTCCGGCCTCGCTGCAAGGAGCAGAGCCCTGTCCAACGCTATTCCGCTCCTAAGGTTGGCGGACGCTATCTGGAAGTAATCCGGCAGCATCTCCTCCATAGCGGTCTTCCTCTTGTCTATAAAGTACTGCAGTACCATGTACACCGCCGCGATGTATACAGCTGCGGAGACCAGTCCAACCACGGCCGATATCGCCGGTGAGAATTTTAGTAGCACCAGGGCGAAGGACGTGACTATGAATATAAGGAACGCCCCCAGTATCATCAGCTCCAGGAGCTTGTTGACGGTAGTCTTTACCCCAGCGAGATCGAGCAGCTTTGACAGCCTCCTGGCGATGCTCCTGGAGACGAGCCTTTCAAAGTTTATCGTGGGCATCTTTGGCATCGCATCACATCGTGAATACAGGCCTCGAGCTCGTTATGAGCTTTAGGAACACTATCTGCAGGAAGAATATCCCTACTATCGCGGCCTCGAGCGTTACCGTCGTGACCGTGAATATCGCTATGAAGGTTGTGAGTATTGTTATTACGGCTATGCCCATGCTGGGCAGTATTACACCGAACAGCATGTAGAACATCGCGATCGCGTTGAGCCTCTGCCCGTACCTTCTAAGCTCTATCACGCGCTCCTGCGACAGCATGTCTATCACGCTCTGCAGGGATGAAACCACATCTGCACCGGCCTTTATGCTTACCGATGCCTGAAGCATTATCCTCCTGAAAGACGGGCTCTTTGTCTCCTCTATGGTCGCGTCTATAGCCTCCTCTAGCGGCATCCCGAGCTGTACCCTCTCCACGATCTTGGCGAATTCCCTGCTAGCGTCGCCGTATCCCGTGCTAACGGAAGTTATCGCGTTGAAAAGCGGCATCCCGGAACGCAGCGATATTATCATGTCCCTCGCGGCGAAGAGTATATCCCTCTCAACGTTCTTTGCGGATTGCTTGCCCTTCTGCGTTGGAAAGTTTAGGAATGACCCAAGAGCTACGTAGAATATTGCGACGCCGAGCAGCAGCGAGAATATAATGCTTGTTGCTATCGGCAAACCTATCTTTAAGAACAGTGCAATCATAGACAGCGCGATCGCTATCGCCACCGCTATCGAGGCTATCAGCATTCTCTGCACGAAATCGAAGACGCTGTACTTTATGCCCTGCGCCCTTAGCGACGTTTCGAGCCCCTTGTGCTTCGCCGCCATGCCTTCGACGTAATGCTTCCACTTGCTGGGCTTTTCGAATCCAACCTGCCCTCTCTGCGCCTTTGGCTGCTGCTGTGCCTGCTTGACCCTTGGCTGTGGTTCATGCACAGGCGTGCTTTCACTGGCATTGTTTGCCCCCGCCATCTTTGGTTTCGGCTTGAAGAACGAACCTATCTTTCTGGGCTTTGGCTGCAGCGTTATGTCCTGGCCGCCCACTTTTATCACTTTTGGCTTGCTCTTCCCAAACATTTTTTTACCCCTCTCTATTCATCTTTTTGCTTTGATCTACCTGTTCTGCAGCAGGTTCATCGCGTCATGGAGTCTCTGCTGCCTTATGGCGATAAGCGAATCCTCTACGCTGCTTGCTACCTGTACCTTCGATCTCTTCCTGTCCCTCTCCGCCTTTTCCGCTACCGCGTTCAGGCCGTAGACCTCCTGCTTTACTATCTCCAGGTGCTCCTCATCAAATATATTCTCCTTTACGCCTTCTACTATC
This sequence comes from Microcaldota archaeon, assembly GCA_021812105.1. GTDB lineage: Archaea > Micrarchaeota > Micrarchaeia > Micrarchaeales > Micrarchaeaceae > JAKATY01. The sequence continues at coordinate 3,032 of JAKAOQ010000020.1, forward strand.
CTCTCGAGCTCTGCTATCTGGTCCGACAGCGAAAGGCTCGGCAGCACGAGATCCTTTGTGCTGACCTTTTTCCTTCCCATCTCTTTTATAGCCGGAGCTATCTCCCCGAGTTTCTCCTTTATGGATTCGAGCTCCTTCTTCGCCGCTTCCTCTTCGGCGATGAACGGCGATGGCACGGGATTCGAATATTTTGCCTGCTCCACCCCGGCCATTATTATGTGCTCCGGTGCCTCCTTCTGCTCCTTGACCTTTTCCTCCTTGTATCTCCTGGGCGCCTCCACCTCCTCTATCTCGGCTATCACGTCAGCATATCTTTTCCTCTGCATGTTTACGGTCTGTCCTATCGCCGCAGCGAGGTCTATGCTCACAGAGCCTGCAGATGTAGGTGATGCTGCAACGCTTTCCCTCTCGGCACCCTCTATCAGGCTGACAAGCTCCGAGTACGAAGCCGCGGACTTTACATCTTCAACCAAACATATCACGTGAGAACTTCACATTGTTCCCAACTATATCGAGCACCCTCTTCTTGTCCCTGTAGAAGTTTGCGACTATGAACCCCGCGTCGTCTACGTCCATTATATCATTGTCAACCATGTACTTGAGTACCGCTATCTTCTCCTGCATCTCGGACAGTATGTCCTTCTTGCTCAGGCCAGCGTATAGCGCTAGCGTCTCCGCCAGCCTTGTCATCTCGCTTATCTGCTGGAACGAGTCGTCCTTCATATTCCACCTGTACAGCACGTTCACGTCCCCCGTCCTGAGCATCTCAGCGAACTCCAGTACTCGCCTTATCCCGCGCATCCTGTGCCTGAAGAGCACCACCACGCCCCCCAGGGCGTTGAGCGTGACCTTCGGCGCGTTGATGGGCGGGTTTGTTATCCTGATTATCGTATCCTGCGCGTTGTCGGCGTGTATGGTTCCGTATACGGAATGTCCGGTGTGTATAGCCTCGAAGAGGGTCTCAGCGTCCTTTTCTGTCCTTACCTCTCCTACCAGCATTATGTCTGGTCTTTGTCTCAGCGCGTTGATCATCAGGTCGTAGAGTGTTACTTCTCCCTTTCCTTCAGGATTCGGTTGTCTCGTAATCATGGGTATCCACTGAAGGAACTTGGGCAGCGTAAGCTCTCTCGTCTCTTCGACCGATATTATCCTTCTGTTGGCCGGGAAGAATATGCTCAACGCGTTGAGGAAGCTCGTCTTTCCGCTCGCGGTACCTCCTGATATCAGCAGGCTCACCTCGTTTGCTATGCTCACCCAGACGAGCGAGGCGAGTTCCAGGCTTATGGTGCCGTTCTTTATCATAGCCGGCATGGACCATGGGTTCTTTCCAAACTTTCTTATCGTTATGGTGTTGCCCGACTGTGAGATGGGATAGAGCGTAGCGTTGACTCTCGAACCGTCCGGCAGCTCAGCGTCCATAAGCGGAGTGAGATTGTTTATCTCCCTCCCTACCCTCCTTCCAATCTGAGATGCCTGGTTGTATATCCACTCCTCGTTCTGCGGCCTTATGTTGGTCTTGCACCAGCCGTACACCTTGTGGAAGACCCATATCGGAGTAGACGACCCGTTAGTCGCTATCTCTTCGAGATTGTCATCGGCAAGCGGCGCTTCCAGGTCACCGAGCCCCAGCATGATTATGAGTATGTAAGACGTCAGAAGCTTCTTGACCTCGCTGGAAGTCCCAGGAAGGTATTTGTCGAGCAGTATGCTGCTCGCCTCTATATACTTGTTGTTGAGCTCTTCGACGTACGCCTCGTTCTCTATCCTAGAAGGGTCCAGGGGGACCATAGAGAGTATCTCGCTCCTCAGCGAGAGAAGGAGCATCTTCGTGGCAGTTCCTATACCAGAGAACGTTACCTCGTAGTCGGGGACAAAATCGCTTTGCTGCACTATGTTTATGTTAACCGACATGCCCTTGACGTTGAGGTTGTAGTTGTCGAGTACTTTTGTTTCTGCGTTATCGGCCATTATCTAGCACCCTACCTCGGTTTGTCTGCGTCGGAACCAGGAGTTTTTATCCCGCCTGCCGCTTTCTGTATTCCGCTCCTAACTTCGTCAATCTTATCCTGTACCTCTTTCGACTCCTTAACGAGCTTGTCTACCGCGCCAGCGCTTTCACCTATGGGCATGCTCGCTGCGGAAAGAGCCCTCATCGCTTCTGAGAGCCTCTGCGCCTGGGTCCTCGCATCGGCCAGCTTTGTTGACACTTCGGCGAGGTCTTTTTTCGCGTTCTCTATCGAGTCGAATATGCTGGCCACGTCTCCGAATGCGTCCTTCATCTCCTTGACCTTTGAATAGAACGTTCCCATCTTGTCGTTGAAGAGCTTTAGATTCTTCTCCAGCTCCTGCTTCCCAGTCAGATACCTGTCGTTGAAGCTTACGCGCGTCGCGTTCAGTTCCCTCTCCATCGCCGCCTTTTCCTTGTTGAATCTCTCCAGCGCCTCGACCGCTGCACGCAGAGAAACGTTCTGCTCCCCGAGCTTCTTCTCTTCTATCTTCACCTGATCGGCCGAGATGCGCAGGGAGTCGTTCGTTTCCTTCAACGATTTCTCGAGCTGGGCCCTCGCCGACCTTACCTGCTCCTCGAGGCCCTTTCTTATACTTTCCAGTTCCCTGTCCCTTTCCTTTATTATCGCGTTGAGTCCAGCGTTGACCTCGCTCGCGTTTTTCATGGCTGCGCTCATCCTGGCCTTTGCATCTTCTATATTCTTCATTGTGTCGTTTGAAGAGTACGTCGCTATTTTAGAAAGCATCTCGGTGAGGTTCTTGTTGATCCTATCGTTGACCTCCTCTGAATTCTTTCTCGCCTCCTCTATATACGAGTACTGCTTCTCTACGCTGGTGTATATCCTATTCAGCTCGTTCAGCATCTGCTGCTCTTCTGGCGCCTTCTGCTTAAATATGGCCTCTGCGTTTCCTGCTGATATTTTGGCCGCTTCTATTATGTTGCCTATCTTGTTTATCTGTTCGAGCTGTACCGATACCTCTTCCTCGAGCATGTCCTTCCTGGTCTCTATCTTGGCCGCTACCATTTTCAGGTCTCCGGGAGAGACCGCCATCGGCTCTACGTACATCTTTCCTACTCTGTAGCTTATCTTGACAAGGTTGTTCTCCTCAAGTACCTTTGCCCACTGCTCGGCTACCGCGCCAGCTATGCCAAGTTCTGACGCAGCAACGCTTACGTCTACGAGCCCCCTGCTCTTTATGAGGTCGAGCAAAGCGTCTATTGAGGTTTTCACTTCTCCTACTTCCTTCTTCTCGTCGCCAGCCATGATAATGCATCGCAGGAAAACTAAATATAGTAAGAAAACAATCAATAAATACCTATAGGTTTTTAAGCGTTACGAGGGACGCAAGTGCGCTCAACCTACAGGATTCTCCTGTAAAACATCGAGAAGTAGAAGGCTATCATTATCCAGATGAATATCTCGAAGAGGGGTATATGGGCGAACACGTACATCAGTGCGAATATCACCAGCATTGTTGCCGCGTAGACCCTCTTGTCCCAGGCGAGGACCTTGCTTCCGTCAAGCGGGTAGATCGGCAGCATGTTGAAGAACGCGAGCAGTATGCTGACGAACATGACGAAGTAGAATAGGTTGGAGAGGTACGTGTTTGGCGTGGAAAAGAGGAACGCTGCGAGGAAGACTACGAAGACTACGAAGTTTGTCAATGGTCCAGCAAGCGATACTATCCCATTTTCTCGCTTTGTGAAGCTGTGCACGTATATCATTGTCGCACCCGGTATCCCCAGGAGGAAGCCTATCGCTCCGGTAAGCAGTGTTATAAGGAGCCCGTTCTTAGAAGACCTGAAGGCCGCTATGGCTCCGTAGTGCTGTGCGACGAACTTGTGCATAAGCTCATGAAGTACAAAGCTGAGTGTGGCAGCGACCACCGCCATGGGGAGGAAGTAGATAAAGTTTGATATAGACTTGGTTGGGGCTGCGAACAGCGTGAATATCCCTCCAAAACCCCACGCGAACACCATCGTAAAGGCCAGAATCAGAACCGCGTCCGCTACGAGTATGTCGCGCAGTTCTTTGCTGTGGGTAAGGTTTTCCCTGATTGGCATAAGGTAGTTTTCGCAAAAGGAATATAAAAGCCATGGGTCAAATATATCATCATAGCTTCATTCTTTTAGCCCCATCGTCTAGCGGTCAAGGACGACAGGCTCTGGACCTGTAAACCCCAGCTCGAATCTGGGTGGGGCTATAATGTTTCTGTCTGGTTCGCGTCAGAATGTCCATAGCGCGTGGAACATACGCGGAGAATCGTGCAACTGCATAGTGATAAAAACGTTGCTTTCCCTTTTGTATAAAGATGGTTTGGTATGGCCAAGATTCAGATAAAGGACCACGTCATCGTGTGCGGTTTCGGCATAGTCGGCGAGAAGGTAGTCGACATGCTCGTGGAGAAGGGGATAAGTTTCGTTATAATCGAGAACGACGCCCAGGCGGCGAGCAGGATAAGGGAACTCGGATACAACATCGTGGAGGGCGACGCTACCACCTCAAAGGCGATGAAGGAGGCCAGCATAGAAAGCGCCAAGGCGATAGCTATAGTAATGGACAACGACGCAAAGAACCTCTTTGCCGTCCTCACGGCGCGGGACCTCAATGGCAAGATATTCATAGCTACAAGGGCGACAGATGCTTTCGTTAAGGAGAAGCTAGTAGAAGCAGGGGCAGATTACGTTGTGCTGCCACAGAGGAGCGCGAGTAGGGAGATAATGGACGAACTGATGAAGGACAAAAAGGAGGTTAAAAAATAGTTTGATGGTGTGATGGCGGATGGAGCTGGTGGCGAGTTCGGCTTCGGGTGGGCCCTGCTGCTGATCGTCCTTGTGCTCGCGCTTATACCAATGATAGTAACGTTCTACATAACCGATTTCCTGTTTCACAACGTGTATGCGGCTTTCTACTCTGTGATTTATGTATTTCTCAACGCTGCAGGTGTAGACCCTTTCTCTAAATATGTGTTGGCAGTACAGCCATTCAGCTACAACTTCGACCTCCTCACATCGCTTGTAGCGATAGACGGCTTTATAAGGATAGTCCTTATCGGCTTCGTTATAGGTGTGCTTGTACAGATGCTCTCGAGTTTGGACATAAGATCTAGACTTGAGCATATCCGAGCGAAAAGGCTATACGGGCACGTCATAGTTGCCGGTTACTCGGACCTAGCGGAGAACCTGTGTGAATCCCTAAAGGATAAGAAGACAGATTTCGTAGTTATAGACAAAAACCCCGAGACCGTAGAAACCCTCCTTGGCTTAGGCTACAAAACAATAAGAGGAAATTTCACCAACGGCGAGGACCTAAAGGAGGCGGGGATAGACACGGCGGATTCTGTAGTATTCACCTCGGACAATGACTACGAGAACCTTCTCGGCATAGTCACCGCACACTTCCTGAACAAAAAGATCAGGATAGTGTCTAGGGCGATTCACGAAGACTCGGTGACAAAGATGCACAGGGCTGGAGCGTCGCTCTGCGTGGTACCGGAGATACTGGCCGGGGTTGACATAGGGGAATACGCCATCAACACCGGATACGTGGAAGCAAATAAACCAAAGTGGAGGGGTGTGAGCTAGATGGCGAGTATAGAGAACAGGGCAAGCATACTGCTTTTCGCAGCAATCACGCTGTTCGTGGCGTCTCTGCTATTGGTGTGGGACAATACGGGCCGCTTCTGGCTGTCGCTCATATGGACTACTATGGACACGTTCGGCTTGTTCTACTCCCCTGTAAGCGTGAGTACTCCTAGTAGCGTGCTAGTCATATTCTCTGACCTGTTTGGCACGATAGCTTTCATACTGATAACCTTCTATCTTGCCTCGTGGTTCTACGGCTTTGTAAGGAAGATAGATTTCTGGGGCAGGCTTTCAACATCCAAAATCAAAAAGCTGAAGGACCACGTGATAGTCGCTCCGTACAACGTAATCTCAGAGTTTCTCGTGGAGGACCTGAAGAAGGAAGGTATCACGGCAGTAGTAATAACGGACAAGCAGTCCGATATGCCCCGGATCAGGAGAATGGGTGCGATAGCACTTTTCGGAAACACGGGTCTCGAAGACACTTTCAAGGCGGCCGGAGTAAACAGGGCGGCCTACGTTGTCGCGTGCAGCGACGACGACACGAAGAATGCACTCATCTCAGTCACGGCCAGGTCGGTAAACAAGAAGGTTAAGATCATAGCGAGGGCGAAAAGGACAGACGACATCGCTAAGATCAGCAAGGCAGGAGCCCAGAGGATAATCATACCGGAATCGAGCGCAGGGGAGAGGATAGGAAGCGAGATACTTAAGAGTCTCTTCTACAAATGAGGCGCGTATGTTGCACGCCGCCCTTTTCTATACAGTCTATAATCATTATCGTCTTGCTGTCCTTTACGATCTGTTTGTCAAGGGCCTTGTCCTTATACCTTTTATAATATCTATATATTCTTACTTACTCATGCAGCCTGCTGAAACATTTATTCCTGATTTTCAGTTGACGCCTTATCCCCGGTCGGCGGGAAACGTTCATTGCTCTTGCCTGGTTCTACACCAAGCTTCTTATTAATCCAATTCTTCTTTCCATTCGCCGAGTAGCTAGCGAACCACAGGGAGAACCAATCCTTAGCGCTTTGGGGGTGATATGGCCCTTCATAGATTCGTAATCCTCAATATCCTTTTTTATAATCCTCAATATCCTTTTTTATCTTCTCCTTCTTCTGATATTCTTCCCATTCCTTGTTCTTCTTTTTCCATTCCCTCATCTCCTTCCACGTTCCATCTGCTGGGCGCTGCGGTTCCTTGGGTGCTGGTCCGGGCTTCTTCTCCCAGTCATAGTACCAACCGCGCTTCTCGCCCTCTGTCTTAACTATTCCAGACTGTTTCAAGATCCTGCCCGATTTCTCGCTGGGGGGCACTCCGCTCACTAGCGATGGCAGATCCTTGCCTAAAAG
>JAKAOQ010000021.1 GCA_021812105.1 Microcaldota archaeon
CTGACATGAAAAGCAAGGACATAGAGTTCAGGGTGAGGGACAGGAAGCTCATCAGTGAAGAAGCCGAGTGGGCCTACAAGAACGTCAGCGACGTAGTCGGAAGCATAGCGGCCGCCGGAATATCAAACATAGTAGCAAGGATGGTTCCAATCGGAGTCGCAAAGGGATAAAAGCCTTAATGCAGCCATTACTCTTGTGAGGCAATGGCAAGAATAATAGTGCACGACAGGAATCATCCATACGTAGTGAAGCTCGGCGAGCTGCCCGGGCTGAAGAACCTGACAGACGACCAGAAGATTCTCAACTACGAGGTCCATCTGTGCGCCTGCGGACTATCACAGCACAAGCCTTTTTGTGATGGATCACACGCCAAGACCCAGAGCGAGGAGCAGGGCAAGATGTACGACTACGACGAGAAGTACGAGAAGCACGAGCTTCAGAACAGGTACTGAACCTTTTTTTTATTTTTCATGCATTTTCTTGTTTTCTGCTAACGAAAAGTAATATAAATTGCTACCTCAAAATATCAAATGAGTATCTAATTTATCTTTAATGGTGAAAAAATGGTAGTAGCAGACCCACTATACGCGGTTGCAGCATCTATCGCCATCGCAGGCGGTTTGATAGGAACTGGAATGGCACAGCAGGGAATAGGAGCGGCCGGGATGGGGATAATAGCCGAGAGACCAGAGAAGTTCGGGCAGGTTCTGTTCTTCTTCGTCATACCGGAAACGCTTTGGATAATCGGATTCGTTCTCGGGCTGATACTGCTGCTGCAGATACTCTGAGTAGTGTGTGAGTTCGAATGGGGCTCGAAGACGTTCTGGATGACATCCAGAAGCGCAAAGAGGAAACTATAGACCAAATCTCCAGGGAGACCGAAAGTGAAATAGGCAAAATAATCCAGGCAGCGAAGGCCGAGGCCGCTTCGATAACCAAGGGCGCAAAGGAAAGGGCAAAGGACGAATCCAAGCAGATCACTACTAGGATCCTTTCGAGAGCCAACATCGAGGGCAGGATGCTGCTGAACAACACCATGAATGAAAGGGTGGAGGAGGCGGTAAGCGAGCTCGTCAAGAACATTGACGCATACAGGAAGAGCGGCTCTTACAGGAAACTTCTTGTTTCCCTATCGCAGAAGGCGTTGGACCAGCTCGGTCCTGGCAGCGCGTTATATTCGCGCGGGGACGACGTTGAATATCTGAAGAAATCGTTTCCTAAAATCAGGGTAGAACAGATTGACCGTGACATTCTGGGAGGGGTAGTTGCGGTATCGGATGGAGGCAGGAGGGAGATCGACTACTCTCTTGAAAACATTATCGATGCCGTGAAGGATGATTTTGCGTCCCAGGTATTGAAGAGCATCGGGGGATTGGATGACTGACTCAACGTACATAGGAAAATACGGCCAGCTCAAAGTCCTCAGCAGGGATTTTCTCAGCAACGATTTCATAGAACAGCTCTCGCTCAAAAATAGCAGCGAGATATTCAACTCGCTTTCCTCGACCAGCTACAAGGCCGAGATAGACTCCCTCTCGGGCCTCTACAAGCTGCCAGACCTTTTTGAGGTAGTCATAAACGCCCACGCGATGCGGATGATGAGGTACGCTCTCTCTGCCGTGCCACCCAGCGCTAAGGATTTCATCGTGGCGTACCTCAGCAAGTTTGACATCGAGAACATAAAGCTAGTACTCTCATCAAAAATGCTGGGTTACGACGTGGAGCACACTGAGAACTTCCTGATGGTTCAGCGCAACATACCAGCAGGAATCATAAGCGGCATAATAAAAAGCGATGAGTACAAGGACATGGTTTCGCAGAAAGATCTGGATAGCGTGGTAAAATCGCTCACCAGGTATGGCTACGGGGTGATACTGCTCAAGTACCTCGAAGACGCGAAGAAAAGCGGCAACCTCTCAAACATGATATTCGCGCTTGACGTCTACTACTACGATAAGCTCTTCGAGGCCTACCGGTTCCACGATGCGCAGGAGGGGAACGTGCGGGAGTTCCTGCAGGATACGATAGACATAAAGAACATAATGAGCGTGATAAAGGCCGCGGCATTCTCATACAAGATAGGTAAAGAGGAAATAATCCCCAACGGCAAGATCACGGAGTCGGTGCTGGTGGACCTATCAACGAAAAGCCTGGACGCTATAAAGGAGCGAATCCCGTTCAAGATAGACTACGCGATAGACGCTTACAAAAAGGAGCCTCACATAAGCTACATAGACGTAGCGCTGAAGCGAGAACTCTACAAAAAGTACTTGGGGGTTTTCCGCAGGTCATCGTTTTCGGTAGGATTCATACTCGAGTTCATGATAAGGAGCGAGATAGAGCGTGACGAGCTTAGGAACGTCTGGCTCAATACATACTATGGAGTTAGGAAGGAGATTACAGAAGGAATGAAGGTTCTCAAGCACATATCGGGATGATATCTTTGGAATTTGAGAAGATTGCTGTAATAGGAGAAAGGGAGACGGCGCTCGGATTCAAGCTTGTCGGTATAAAGGACGCTTTCATATCCTCTGGCGAGGAAGCAGTATCGCTCCTTAGGGGCATGATGGACAAGAAGGAGTACGGCCTGGTCATAGCTTCAAACACGATAGTAGAGCACATGGATACGGCGACGCTCAGGCAGGCCGAGACCTCGCTGAAACCAATAATAGTGTTCATACCCGTAGAAGAGGAGAAAAACAAAGAATCTGTAGAGCAGCTGGCAAAACGCGTCCTGGGTGTGAACATACAGACGCTTAAATGATGTTTTTGGAATGATTCGATGGACGGAACGATATACAGGATTTCTGGCCCGGTTGTGACCGCAAAAGGGCTAGCCGCGCCAAAGATGTACGACGTAGTACGCGTCGGCGCTGCAAAACTGATAGGAGAGATAATAAAGCTTGATGGCGAGTACGCGATAATCCAGGTGTACGAGGATACTACCGGGATCAGACCCGGAGAGCCTGTCGAAACAACCAACGCCCAGCTTTCTGTTACGCTCGGTCCTGGGCTGATAGGTTCTATCTATGACGGAATACAGAGACCGCTAGACAAGATCAAGGCATCGTCTGGAGACTTCATAGCCAGGGGAGTCGAGGCCGAGCCACTCGATTCAAAGAGGAAATGGCACTTTGTGCCCCTCAAGTCATTGAAGAAGGGGAGCGAGGTGCGTGGAGGAAGCGCAATAGGCGAGGTGCGAGAGACCGACCTTATAACGCACAAGGTGCTGGTTCCCCCCGGAATATCTGGCAAGATAGAAAGCATAAGCGAGGGCGATTATACAATCAACGATACTGTAGCATTGGTCTCAACAGATAGCGGCGTAGCAGAAGTAAAAATGTCGCAGAAATGGCCCGTCAGGATACCCAGGCCCCTGAAGAACAAGCTACCGCCCGAGATTCCGTTGATAACGGGACAGAGGGTAATCGACACCTTCTTCCCGGTAGCAAAAGGCGGAACCGCGGCTGTGCCGGGGCCCTTCGGGAGTGGAAAGTGTGTGACAGGAGACACACCCATAATGCTAGGCGATGGAACTATAATGGAAATAGAAGCGGTGTATAAACAGAAGAAAGAGTCGGGGCGTGTAATAAAACTTGCTAACGAGGAGTATGTAGAATTAGATTCTCCGGTTGAACTAGTGTCTCTTAAAGATGGGAAGTTTACGAGAAGCAGTTCTAGGCTGCTTTATAAGGGAAAGAGCGATTCTGTACTCCGATTAAAGACGCGTACTGGTAGGGAAGCGCGTATAACTCCGGTTCATAAACTATTTAGGATAACCGACAGAGGCGGGATAATAGAAACAGAAGCAAAAGAACTAAGGGTTGGGGACTTTATAGCTGCTGTTAGGAAGTTAGATATAAAAGCCCAAAGTGAGACCCGACTTCCAAAACCTCTTGCACCCAAGAAACACCATAACGATATAAAGATACCAGAATCGATTACTTCGGATCTCGCGGAGTTTCTAGGATATTACATATCGGAGGGGTGTATCCGCAGTAATAATACTGTGATATTCACGAATTCTGAAGAGGAACTTCTTGATAGGTTTGCTTTTCTCTCAAAAGAGCTGTTCGGATTGACTGGAAAGAAGGAGTATCCTAAGGGCAAAACTCCAAATGTTTTGCTATTCAGTAAAATGCTGGTCGATTTCCTTGACCTGCTTTCCTGTGGCGGGTCCGCCTCTGAAAAAAGGATACCCTCTGCAGTGCTTAAATGCGATAACAGGATTCTTTCTGCGTTTCTTACTTCCTACTTTATAGGAGATGGGTCTTTCTACGATGGAGATATAGAATTTACAACTGCAAGTAAATTGCTGCAGCTACAACTCTCATACGTACTATCGAGATTTGGTATTATGCATTCTCTTTCGGTGAGGACAATAAAAGATACCCCATATTATAGGATATTTGTACGCAGCATAGACAACCTAAAATTGCTCGTGGAGACATTAAATCCCTGGCATAAAAAAGTCGCGGCAATAAAGACATACATAGAATCTAAGCATTCTAAATACAACTCTATAGACATAGTTCCGTTATCCAGCGAATACGTAGAAGAGCTTTACAGAAACTATGGCAAATATTCTAAATTGCTAGAAAATGGTATTGAAATATCAAATTATGTAGGAAACAAAGAAAGGATGGGGACTGGAACATTCAGAAAGTTTATTTCCGCAATAGATATACCTGTAGGAGGGCAGATTCAAAAACTAGCGGTTAATTCTCTCTCCGAAATGCTCGATTACATCTACTGCGACGAAATAGTATCAATCAAAGAGGAAATGGGACCTTTCGATGTCTACGATTTCTCGGTACCTGAATATGGCAGCAATTTTGTTGGCGGATTCGGCGGTCTTGTCCTACATAATACTGTGATCCAGCAGCAACTCGCAAAATGGAGCGATGCAGACGTTATAGTTTACGTGGGCTGCGGGGAGAGGGGAAACGAGATGACCGAGGTCCTTACGACCTTCCCTGAGCTCAAGGATCCAAAGTCCGGAAAGCCGTTGATGGACAGGACCGTGCTGATAGCGAATACTTCAAATATGCCAGTAGCGGCGAGGGAGGCGAGCATATACACCGGAATCACTATAGCAGAATACTACAGGGACATGGGGTACAGCGTCGCGCTTATGGCGGACAGCACATCAAGATGGGCCGAGGCCCTGAGGGAGATATCGGGCAGGCTGGAGGAGATGCCCGGAGAGGAAGGCTATCCGGCGTATCTGGGAAGGAAGATCGCCGAGTTCTACGAGAGAGCCGGACGTGTCGAGACTCTTGGGGGTGCAACAGGCTCTGTCACGGCCATAGGTGCAGTGTCTCCACCAGGAGGAGATACTTCGGAGCCGGTATCCCAGAACACGCTGCGTGTTACCAGAGTATTCTGGGCTCTCGACGCAGCGCTCGCCAACGCGCGCCACTTCCCTTCGATAAACTGGCTCACGAGCTACTCGCTGTACTCAGACGATCTTAAGGAATGGTACGGCAAGAACGTCAACAAGGAGTGGACTGAGCTGAATACTGAGGCGATGAAAACGCTGCAGCTCGAAGCAGAAATAAACGAGATCGTCCAGCTAGTCGGTTACGACGCGCTTCCGGAGTCGAACAAGGCGACTCTCGACATAGCGAAGAGCATAAGGGAGGACTACCTTCAGCAGAGCGCCTTCGACGAGATAGACACCTATTCTTCGATGAAGAAGCAGTATCTCATGCTCAAGGCGATAGTTACGATGGGAGCTAAGGAGTATGATGCGGTAAAGCGCGGCGTACCGATGGAGATGCTCTCGGATTTTGGTGCGAAACAGAAGATCGCGAAGATGAAGTTCGTAAAGGAGGAAGACATTGAAAAGTACGCTGACGATGTAATAAAATCGCTCGGCGAGATAGATGAAATAAAGGCTGCAACAAAGTGATGACATGGGAGATATATACTATAAGACCGTAAATCAGGTTACCAACGTGCTCCTTTTCGTAGAAGGGATAAAAGACGCTTCTTACGGTGAACTCGCCGAGATAAAGCTAGAGGACGGCAGCGTTGTGACGGGCCAGGTCCTAGACACAAGAGAAAATCTGTCCATAGTCCAGTCTTTTGGTGAAACGCGCGGAATGAATCTCGCCAATACGAGGGTGAAGTTCCTCGGCAGACCCGCAGAGATAAATCTTAGCACCGACATGCTCGGCAGGATATTCGACGGTATGGGCAGGCCGAGGGACGGGGGTCCCGTGATAAGGGGCGGAGAGTCTATGCCAATAACGGGCAGCGCGATAAACCCATACGCAAGGGAAGAACCCTCAGAATTCATAGAGACCGGTATCTCGGCTATAGACGGCATGAATACCCTGGTGAGGGGCCAGAAGCTGCCTATTTTCTCCGGGTCCGGAATGCCGCACAACAGGATAGCCGCACAGATAGCAAGGCAGGCCAAGATACTCAGCGGTGAAGGTTTCGGAGTTGTTTTCGGTGGAATTGGTATAAACAGCGAGGAAGCCAATTTCTTCAAGCGCGAGTTCGAGGAGACCGGCGCGCTAGAAAAGTCAACGCTCTTCCTAAATCTGTCTTCAGAACCTTCTATGGAGCGCATAATACTTCCCAGGCTTGCACTGACAACAGCCGAGTATCTTGCGTACAAGGAGGACATGCACGTGCTCGTCATACTTACCGACATGACGAATTATTGCGAAGCGTTGCGAGAAGTGTCCGCGGCGAGGGAAGAGGTGCCAGGCAGGCGCGGCTATCCCGGATACATGTACACAGACCTTTCAACCATATACGAGCGTGCAGGCAAGATACAAAACAGAAAGGGTTCCATAACACAGATACCCATACTGACCATGCCGGGAGACGATATAACGCATCCTATACCTGACCTTACAGGTTACATAACCGAAGGGCAGATAGTCCTGAGCAGGGACCTGCAGAGAAAGGGCGTCTACCCAAACATAGACGTGCTGCTCTCGCTTTCGAGACTCATGAACCAGGGCATAGGAAAATCAAGGACGAGGGAGGACCACAGGAACGTCGCTGATCAGCTCTACTCCGCCTACGCCAAGGGCAAGGAACTGAGAAGCCTGATAGAGATAGTTGGAGAGGAGGCGCTGAGCAGCAGCGACAGGCTATACCTGAAATTTGCCGATGATTTTGAGAATAAGTTTATCAAGCAGGGATACAACGAGGACAGGAGCATAGAGAAGACGCTAGGACTTGGTTGGGATCTCTTCTCGCAGCTGGATGTAAAGGAGATGAAAAGGATAAAGGACGAATTCATATCAAAGTACGGGAAGTGGAACAATGCAGAGTAACGTGAAGACCACGAGGCTTGAGCTTATCAGGACGAAGCGCAGGATAGTCACGGCTCAGAAAGGGCTGTCGCTGCTCAAGATGAAGAGAAGCAGCCTCGTGCTAGAGTTCTTCAACCTCGCGAGACAGATACAGAAGCTGCGCGGAAATCTTCCAGGTACGGTGGTGAAGGCGAGGGAGAGCATAAGGATGGCGGACATAGTCGCCGGTAGGATAAATCTTGAGAGGGTCGCGGCGGAACAGAGCAGCGCGATGGCGAGCATCGAAGCCAAGAACGTAATGGGCGTAAAGATACCAGACATAAGCATAGAGCACTCGGCCAAAATGTCGCTCGGGTACGAGCTCGTCAGCGTACCCAGCTCCATAGAGGACGCAAAGGTCAACTACGCAGCACTCTTCCAGATGCTGATAGAGATAGCCGAGAAGGAGAACGCGCTCAGGAAGTTGCTTCACGAGATCGAGAAGCTCAACAGGCGCTCCAACGCCATAGAAAACATCGCCATTCCAGGCATGAATTGGAAGGCCAAATACATAAAGCAGAGACTCGAGGACATGGAGCGGGACAGCGTAGTCTCGCTGAAATTCATAAAAGGTAAGATAAGTGGCTAGTGAAAAAAGGGGCACAGGGCTGTCAGAAGTCATAATGCGCGACTACTACAAGAAATATTCATACATTTACAAAAACCCACGTGCACGACAGCCCGCGAACGCAGATACGGAGCGGTTCAAAAGGATACGGTTTATGTTCCTGGTTTTCAATCTTGCGGCGAGCCTCGCAGCAATAGCTATCATAGCGATGGTATTTCTATGAGCGACAAAAACGATCAGAATGAACGGATGGAGAATGATGACAGCGTGACGGTTCTGAAAAGCATAAGGGCAGCCGAGGACGCCGCCGAGGCCGAGATAGCATCGGCGAAAAAATCGGGCACCGCGAACATAGAGGCTGCAAGGTCAAAGGCGTCCGAGATAATCGAAAAGGCAAGAAAGTCGGCCGAAGAGCACTACCAGAAGAGCATAGAAGACGCAGAGAAGAAGGCCAACGTTAGTGCGGAAGAAGTAATAAACGAGATGAAAGAAAAGGCCAAAGCTATCAAAAGTGTAGATGCGGACATCGCGCTCTCAATATTCGAGGAGCTTGTCGAAAAGAATTACGGTGTGAAGTGATGCTCAAGCCGGCCAGAATGTCAAAGATAAGACTAATAGTCCCAAAGGAGTTCTACAGCGACACGCTCACGGCGCTCCACGACCTTGGCATAATGCAGATAGAACAGCTGCCAGAGAGCGAGTCGAGCCTGCTCAACAAGGGGGATAGCGTTGCCTACAAGGAGATAGGCGATTTTGCACAGCGATTCCGCGGGCTCGAGAGCCTAATGATCCCACAGCATACCGACAAGAGGTATGAGTTCAAGAGCATAGAGCACCTTTTGGAAAGAGCCAGGCTGGTACAGATAGACGACGCTGTTTCGGTTCTGAGCAAGAGAATAGAATCGGCCAGCGCCAGAATAGCAACGGCGCGTGAAACCGAATCGATAATTAAGCGTATGCCCGGCCAGATCCCCGACCTGAGGTATCTTTCCGGAAGCAGCATAACCTCGTTCCTAGTTTACGGACAGCAGCGTATCCAGTTGAAGGAATCGCTCAAAAAGGAACTTCCGCACTCTAACGTGATAGAGGGTGGCAACTCGCTTGTAGTATCTATAGGAAAAAAGGATGAGGCGGGATTCGGCAAGCTCGCCGAAAAAATGAATATAAGCGTGGTGTCTATTCCAGAGATGCGTGGCGGCGTGGCCGAAGCTACGGAAAGAGTCAGAGAAGAGATAGAGCTGCTCACAAAGGAAAAGTCTGAGGCGAGGGGAGAGCTAGAGAAGATATCTGAAAGGTATTATCCGATCGTAAGCGCGATAAGGGAGCAGCTCGACCTAGAGATGGAGAAGCAGGAGATTACCGCGAAGCTGGGTGTCGGTGTATCAATAATTGTCATCTACGGCTGGATGGAGAGCGCGAGGCAGGAGCAGCTTGAAAACACGATAAAAGGTGTAGCAGGCGACAAGTACATACTCGAAACAGTAAAGACAAGCGAGCTTCCGCCCACCCTGCTCAAGAACCCGATAAAGAC
>JAKAOQ010000022.1 GCA_021812105.1 Microcaldota archaeon
CGCGAGAAGGCGCTAGTCCTCGATTACATAACCAGCAAGAAGTTCAGGGATGAGGACAGCGCTCCATCATCGTTGCACCCGAAAAGCATGGACTCGGTGATGAGAGACGAGTCAAAGATAGACGAGATATTCAGAAGCGCGAGCGAGCAGCTAGACGAAGCAATAAAGGTTGGTGTTAAAAACGCGAAGCGCTACAGCAGTTTGTCAGGTGTAAAAGTTGTAGTGCTCGACTTCGAACACGTATCTATGCTGGACTACGGAATCCTCCCGGGCAGGTACAGTACAAAACTGCACGACGAGGTCTCGAAGTTCATAGAAGGCGACGCCGTGCTTATTGTATACTACGCAAGCAACATCTCAGTACGCATGGACAAAAAAGTAAGCGGAAAGATAGACATACTGAAGATTATAGAAAAGCTCGGAGAGGAACACGATTACGTAGTAAATGGCGGCGGCCACAAAGAGGCCGCGAGCATAAGGGTCGAATACGGCCAGACCGACAACGCGCTTAACGATTTGCTGGCCGAGTTGGGAGTCAAGAAGTAAGTCTCTACTTCAGCGTGAGCAGGTACTCTGTCTCTTTGCCGTCAATTTGAAACTCTCTTTCGAGTTCTTCTGCGACTTTATCCTTGGTTGTCCCACTTTCTATTGCTGCTCTAACCTCTCTGGCTATCAGGCGCATCTCGTTCATGGCAACGCGTCTCCTGCCCGCGTGCACCCTTCTGGCAATCTTTTCCGATATCCTCGCCTCTATCCCGCGTTCGCCTTTTGATTCGCTCAGCGACTTTATGACCTTGGGAAACGAGTATCTCTTCAGCATGCTCGGCGAGTGCACCTTGGATAGCGCGACCCCGCTCGACATCATTACGTTCATGTAGCGCCAGTAGGTATAATACTGCGATCTCGACGCCCTGTTGTAGTACGTGGTCGCCAGTGAAAGGCTGTTGAGCGCCTCCGATATTTCTTCATTGTCTGTGTATCTGTTGGTGAGGTTCTCATCTATCCATTTGATAAGCATGTCTCCCTCTTCGTCGGAGTTTGTTACGGCCATAAGCGGTGCTGCTACAGTATAAGACTGAAACACCTTGTCAAGTACGCCAAATATCTCCTCCTTCGAATTTCTCATACCTATGGCCGAAAGGTCTTCCTCATCCGATCCAGCCATGGTCCACGCGTCGTTTATGGCGCTCCTCGCATCCCCCCTGCTTCTTGCCGCTATGAGCTCCACCATTTTCTTATCCATCCTGAGCCGAGTCTTTTCCAGGAAAGTTGATATTATCTTAGCAACGTAGTCGTTGCTTATCTTCTTGAATCCAACAAGTTCCACCTTGCCTCTGAGAAACCTTACCGACTGGTTCCACGGGTCATCGGCTACGAATATTATAGGGGAAGTTGACCTCTCCACGATCTCGTTTATCGCCGAAGCGGCTCCCGTATCATATCTCGGCATCAGCTCGTCAATCTCGTCGAATAGTATCATGTTCCTACCCCCGAAAAGATACCTAGATCCCGCAGCCGAAGCGGCAACTTTCATTATAGAGTCCCTGTCCCTATAGTCTCCAGAATTCATCTCAACTACGTGCCACGACATCAGCTTTGCTATGAGGTAAGCAGATAGCGTTTTTCCGGTTCCTGGCCGGCCGTGAAGCATTAGGGGTTTCCTTTTCTTTCCCGCTTCTATATCTTTGGCGTAATCTTTTATCGCGGCTATAGCGTCATCGTTGCCCAGCATCTCGTCCAACGATGACGGAACGTAAAACTCCAACTCTGGACTGTTGACTTTCTCCACATTTAACGCCAAAGGTTATATTTATATATTTAAGTTTAAAATAGGCTACTATTTAAACAGTTACATCATAATTTTGTACAACCCGGCGACGACATGAGTAAAAAAACCCGGATACTGCCCAAACACGTTGCGCTCATACCCGATGGCAACAGGCGCTGGTCCCGCAACCACCGGTTAGCCCTGCTTCAGGGTTACAACTTGGGCATAAAGAAATTTGTCGACTTTAGCGAGTGGCTTAGGCAGTTCGGAGTCGATACCCTGTCGGTGTGGGCGCTCTCTACCGAGAACGTCATAAACAGGAACGCCGCCGAACTTAAGGTACTGTACGATTTGTACGTGAAGGCTGCAAACGACCCCGAGATAATAGCTAGGCTGATAAAGAACAGGGCAAGGATTAGGATAATTGGAAACCTTTCACTGCTGCCAGAGGGGGTAAGGAAAGCGCTTAAGTCTCTCGAAGCGAGGACCAGGAACTATCGCGACTATACTATAAACATGCTCGTTGCGTATGGAGGTAGGGACGACATAACCTATGCGCTTAGAAGGATAGCGGCCACCAAAGCGCACAGCCCCTCAAGAATAAGCGAGAAGCTTGTAAGCGAAAATCTCAGAAGTTCTAGCGTGCCTAACGTCGATATGGTGATAAGAACGTCGGGCGAGGAGCGGATCTCTGGGCTTCTTCCCTGGCAGGCCGGTTACTCCGAACTGTACTTCGCCAGGAAATACTGGCCGGACTTCCAGAAGAAGGACCTGAAGAGGGCTCTTGATACTTTTTCTAAGAGGCGCAGGAGGTTCGGAAAGTGAAGCTTCATTGAAATGTTTTGGCGTAGGCCCATGGCAGTCAAAAAGACCGATACGTTTGTGAAGTACTCAGGCATATTCACAAAGAGCCTACCCAACACCGTAACTCTCGTAGGCCTGCTCACGCTGCTCAGCCTGATAACGGGCATATCTGCCACGGCTCTGATACACCGCGGTACGGTGTATAATATACAATATATAATTGTTAGCGGTACGCTGACTGGTATAATGGCCCTTCTTCTGCCAACGATATTCACCGCCGTGGTAGTGAGGGTGTTCAGGCAAAAACTCGCAATGAAGTACGTGGTGCTGATAGCCCTGATAGGCGAGCTCTACTACATGCTATTCATAATATTCGGAAGCCTAGTGTACATGTTCACCGGCATGTCTGTGATAGCTAGCACCGTGGTGATAGTAGGCGACGCGAGCATATTCGCATGGTGGCTGGTCATAAACAAGGTGATATTCGGGGACAGAAAGAAGGCGGCGCTCTTCGCCGTAGTACAGCCCACGATGAACATACTGCTGTATCTGCCGGCGAGCACCTTCATGTTTGCACTATCAGCTTCGCTCGATATACTTCTCTTCAAGCTGTACGGCGGGATAGCAATCTTCCTTGCGGTAAGCTACATAACCATCTACATATTCGAAAAACCAATGAAAGGGGGCCTGGGGATAAGCGGTGTAGATGCGTTCTCGCAGATGCTGCAGAACTGGCTTTTCAACTTCACTATAACGGTCCCAAAAGACAGCAAGAAGAAGGTTTTCGGCAAGAAAGTGGACATCAATGCACGCACTCTATTGTTCAAGGAAAAGACGGGAAGGATCAAAGCGGTTTTCTTTGTCCCGGAGGTGCACTTCGGACCGGTTGGGATAATAGGAGGCAGCAACTTCCCTTACACCCTGGAAAGGTACATACGCTCAAGGTACTCCGCCCCAGCGTTGATTCTACACGGCGCAGTAAACGAGGACTACAATCCCGTGTCTGACTCGCAGTTCGCGCAGCTTAAGAAAGCGCTCGATGAAGGCGTTGCCTCTGCAAAACCGTGCGGATCGGCCAACACGGGAATGGCCTACTATTCCGCGTCGTACAAGGGCGCCAACATAAAATCTTTCAGCTTCGGAGATGCCGGGATCGTGACTTTCAGCAGGGCCCCGCGCGTCACTGAAGACATAGAGGCGCCAGTGGGGCTTACTTTCACAAAGATGCTCGAGGGTAAGATGCGCAATCCGATAATCATAGACGCCCACAACTCCAGGTACGAGAGCGCTCCGACAACCGAGCTTGAGGGGGTAAAGTTCAATTCCACGGCGATGCACGACTACTCAGACGCGATAGGTGCTATTGGGAAAGCGGCCCACATGAGCAGGACGATCAGGTTTGGGGTGTCCAGCGTGAACGCGTACAGGGAGCTGTCGCAGCCACTGGATCTGGGGCCCGGTAATCTGAACCTTGCACTATTCAAGTTCAATGGATTCAGCTTCGCTATGCTCCTGTTCAACTGCAACAACATGCTGCCATCTCTAAGGAACGATATACTGGAATACCTGAAGAAGTCCTACGGCTTGAGCGCTGAGGTATACACCACCGATACCCACTACGTAAATTCGCTCCGCGAGGACGCCAGCAACGTACTTGGAAGGAAGACAAAGATTGATGAGCTCAAGCCTCTGCTGGACAAAGCAGTGAGGGAAGCGCTGGACGACATAAGCAGTGTGAGGGCCTACTACAAGAATGTCGCGATCCACAACTTCCAGACGTGGGGTAACGGCTCCAGGGAGAATATAAGGGTTGCTCTCGACACTTCGCTTTCGCTCGCCAAGACTTTTGTACCAATAACGATAGTGGGCGGACTCGTCCTCGCATCCTGGGTAATATCTTTAATATAGTTCAGTTTACAAATGCTTGTTGAGATGATGGATGGCTTGGCTCTGTCCTTTATGATCGTAGTTGACCTTGTGCTCGCTCTGATATTTGTATCTGAAAAGGGCGTTGCAAAGTACAAAACCGCGTACGCACCGCTCGTTGCTTCGCTGATTACTGTTGCGATAGTGGGACTCGCTGGCCACTATTCCTCATTCAACCTTTTCATCGCCGGCGCATTCGCGCTCATGTCATCCATGCTTGTCATGTTCTACGTTTCTTCCACAAGGAACTTCCTTCTGCTTATGGTATTTTTGTCGTTGCAACTAGTGTATATCGCCTCTGTTGGTGTGCCCCTTTACAGCACGTTTGCGCCAGGGTTCGCTATAGGCACATTCTTTGGACTCGCTTACATCGAGAAGGTGAAGAAGCGGGGCAACGCCGCAAGAGGCGTAAAAAAGACGGAGATAGACAGAGACGTGTTCTCTATGGTGCTCGGCGCGGTTCTGCTGCTGCTACTGGCAGCATTCTCCAAGACATTCTCCTACATAGCTATAGCCCTGATTATACTTGCATACTCGTTCAACGCTGTAGTTTCGAGGCGCAGCCTTGGAGCGTTTAAACCGGTGCTGCGCATGCTGAAAGGGCTGGAAAGAAAGGACGCATTTTATGGAACTGGGGCTCTGTATCTCGCCGTTGGATTCACGCTCCTGCTCGCCTTTGCCGGTGCGTACCGTTTCCTCGCGTTCGGGATAGCCGTACTGCTGTTCGCAGACTCGGCAGCTACGATAGTGGGCGAGAGAATCCCCATCAGGAAGCTGCCCTACAACGCTTCGAAAAGCATAGGCGGTTTCACCGGTTTTTTTGTAGTAACAGCGATTTCAGCATTCATCCTCTTTGGAGCACCTCTAATTGCGATAGTATACGCCGTTGTGCTGGCGTTCATCGAGAGCCTCGATCTGCGTATAGACGACAACGTAACGCTCGCAGTGGGAGTGATAGCGATCTACGCGTTGCAGCTAGTCTGATCCGAACCATCCGTTGTCATTCTATGCTTTTCAGTATCTGGGCAACCGCTTCCATGTTGGTCCTGTCATCGCCTTCCTCATTGACCGGTGTCTCCATAACAAAGTTGCCGGATCCGAATAGCATGTTCCTGAACATGTTTGCAAAACCATCCCTGCCTATGTAACCCTTTCCTATGTGCCAGTGCCTGTCAAGGCCACTGCCCAAAGGGTACTTCGCGTCGTTGAGGTGCACGAGCCCGAGCCTCTCTTTACCTATGTAAGTGCCTATCTCGTCTACCACCCTATCAACACCTTCTTGGCTTCTGATATCGTATCCGGCCGCAAAGGCGTGGCACGTGTCAAAGCACAGGCCTATCCTACTGCTCTTTACCGATTCGACTATAGCGCCGATCTCTGACATTTTGGAACCTATGCTATTCCTGTAGCCCGAGGTATTCTCCAGCAGTATGCCTACGTGCTTTACCGAGTCAAGCGCGTGCGTAAGTGTGCCGCGTATGTTTTCCATCCCCTTCTCAAGGCCGGCACCCTTGTGCGAACCTAGGTGTACTACTATGTGTTCCGTCTTGGCCTCCCGGCATATCTCCATGCTCTCGACCAGCAGCCGCTTGCTTTTCTCGAGCACTTCCTTCTCTGGCGAAGCCGGATTGCAAAGATACGGTATATGTGCAAAAGGGATTATGCCGTTTCTACTCGCAATCGAGGCGAATTTCGTAGAGTCGTCATCGCTCGGCCTTTTGACGGTCCACGTCCTGGAGCTCGTCGGGAAGAACTGAAATGTACCGTAACCCTCTGCCAGAGCAAATTCTGGAGCCCTGTAAATGCCCCCAGAAATGGAAACATGGAACCCAAACCTCCTCATGGAAAACATCTACCTTTAAAAAACATGCTAGTTTTTGCGTTACGGCAAATGTAAGGAATGCCACTAATCCAATTGGTGTGACCCTTTTTAAAAAGGTTGCTTCTCCATATATTTCCGCTCATTCAAAGTTTTGTCTGTGGGGGTATTTTAATGGCGAAGCGCAGGAATTTCAGTCTTTACGATATAGAAGAGGTCCTGAAGGGCGCGGGGGCCACGAGAGTGCACGAGAAAGCGATAATAAGCTTCGAGACCGAACTGGAAGAGACTGTAAGGGAGCTCGTAAGCGAGGCTCAGTTCTACGCCAACTATGCTGGAAGAAGCAATCTCATAACAAACTCAGACATCGCTATGGCTGAGAACGGAAAGCACACGCCAAAGATTGGCTATGGTAGCGTCCGCGTAGCGAGGATCAGGAAAAGCGCGCCCGCCAAAACACACGGAGTTACAGAAGCGAAGCGAATTTGAGTCCGAAAGCGAGAAGCACGAACAGGATCTCTATACCCCACATCCACTCCGAAACCTCCCACTCCTTCTGCTTCCTGATGTTCATTATGAGGTGTGTCCAGCTGTATATCTTCTTGCCGTACGGAGCCTCCAGAGTGCCATCAGCCCTCCTTATACCTAAATCGCTGGTCTTGAACTTCTTCCTGAGGTGAAGGAAGAACTCAACGAACCACGGAAGGAATATTATAATCCCGAATGCTTCCATGTTGCCCAGGATCATTATGCCGAGCAGCGCAACTCCGAATCCGAACGTGAAGCTGTCCCCCGGAATTATCTTTGCCGGATATATATGGAACGGGAAGAATCCCAGCACCGTTGCGAACAGTATGCCCGAAAGAAGTGCCCCTATGTAGTTTACAGTCATCAGGCTGTACAGCAGCATAGCACCGCTGAGTATCACCGCGCTTCCACTCGCCATCCCATCAAACCCTCCAAGGAGATTGAAAGCGTTGGACACGAATATTACCGCGAGCGGTATTATCAGCAGTGGATAGATCAGTCCAAACGAGACCAAGCCAAAGAAAGGCACGTCTATCACAGAGACGCCTGCGTTTATAGCTATAAGAGGTATGGCGCCGAGCAGAGTGAACAGCGGCCTCTGCCACTGTTTTAACCCTACCTTTTTGTGCTTTTTCTGCTCTACGCGCGATCTGTTTTTGACGAACAACTCGTCGAGGAATCCGCTCATTGTTATGATTAGCACAGAGGTAAGCACAGCGAATATGTCAACAAGCGAAACCGCGGGGGTGTAGAAGTTGAAGCTGCTCCCGAACGCGTAAGTGAAAAGCCCCATAGCGAAACCAAACGCTACTGCTATACCTCCCCCAGTAGGCAACGACCCTTTTTTGTTCATGTCTTCCAATACTATTCCCGCCTCTTTCATGTAGCCTATAACAAAAAGAGTTGATACTACAGTTATGATAAATGCGACGATTGAAGGTATCAATATTGTCAGATACGAATGGTACACATCAAACACCACGGACAGGTGTAGAAGTCTGGATTTTTAATAAGCAATGAATAGAGATATATAAATAATTATCACTAACCTACTGTTGCCCCTGTAGTATAACTTGGATAGAACACGGGCTTGCGGAGCCTGTGATTCGGGTTCAAATCCCGACAGGGGCGCCAGCAATATTGAAAATATGTTCTTGATACATAAAATTAGTGTATGCACAACCACAGCACTGTTTAAAAAATATGCCTTCCAAATACCCTCGAACTCGCATGGCCAAAAGACGCAAATTTGAAGTACCAAAACTCGCTACCAGAAAACGCCTGGAAGATGTAGGACGCAAAGAGCAGAGCGCCATGGAATATCTGGTGACTTATGGTTGGGCTATACTTCTTATCGCCGTCGTAATGTCTGTGCTGTTCTACACAAGTTTTTCCTCTACTTCTCTTCGTGCACAACCTGGCGCATGTCAGGTCGTACGGCCTCTTGGTCCATATACTACGCTTGACATAAACACGGAAGGGGAATGCAGCAATCTTCTGCCTGAGTTCGTGCCTTCTTTTGGAACGTCAAATTTCACAGGTAGTACTGGAAACAATGGCAAAGGTTACGGAAAAATATCCTATCCAAACTTTGTCCAATTGCCCAATATAAACTTCGCTCTCCACAATCCAAATCAGGCAAATTATAATTTGTATCCGCCAGGCTTCACTATAACTGCCTGGGTCTACTGGTCTGGGCCGAACAACGCCCCCTGTCAAGGTATATTTGGTAATGACCCCACGCCAAGTTCAGGCATTGCACTGCTCGGATACGGCGGCAATAACGGTGCTTGTGGTGTCCTATGGATAAACGGCTCTTACGTGAAGTGGAAGAACACTAGCTACGCGTTCAATAAAAACGCGTGGACTTTCGTAGCCGCAGTCTACAACCAGAGCAACGGCAGCGCAGCCGTATACACAAACATGATACTGTTTTCTAACGCGGTTCTTACTCCGAGAAACTTTCAGACCTCTAACGCGTTCACACTAGGGGCCGTAATATTTGCTAATGGGGATGTATATCCTACTAACGGCACTGTAGCAGACGTTCAACTCTACAACACACCACTCTCAATATCTGAGCTTGACGCAATGTACGGCCTTGGACTTGGAGGCGTACCCGTCCAGCTCCAAAACCTGGTCGGTTGGTGGCCGATGAATGGCAACGCCAACGACTATTCAGGAAACGGTAACAACGGAGCCTCTACCAACGTGACGTATTCGAACAGCTGGTACAGTA